>CAUVMZ010000001.1:0-44031 GCA_963552855.1 uncultured Corynebacterium sp.
GATTCCAGCATGTATCCGCTCATTCCGTCGTAGTCGGCTGTATTCCGCGACGGTCGCGAGGCTGCGCGGCCCCGAATGTCAGCCAGCGCCTGCCCGCTTCCATCGGAGTTGCACCGGGGCGGGTAACGTTTTTTGTCAGGGTCGCTGCCCTGGTGTTTCTTGCCCTGTCAGCCCATTCAGGCTCAGTTCCCTATAGCGCGGGGGCGGCGCAAAAACTCCTTTCCTTACCTGCCTGTGTCTGTTTCCATCGGTGAGCGGAGAATCTTTTCAACAGCGAAAATCCCTGCCTCCTGATGCAAGTCGTTAAAGTCGCATCCCTCTTTCGGCGGCATCACCCACGGCAGGCCAGTGGTTTTGGCAGCGGCCATCCCTGCCTGGGATGCATCGTTGTCGGCACAGACAACGCCGCGCCTCAACTGGGCAGCGACCACGGGGATGTTTCCGGCGGAGAAACACACGATCACCGAGAACTTCCGGTACATGTTGCGCAGCGCCTGCGCGATGGACAGTCCCGTCGCGTAGCCTTCGCAGTAGTAAATCTCTCCAGCGTTTTTCGGGTTCGCGCCAAGGCAGAAGATCGCGCCCTTTGCGCGGCCGCCATGCAGGAACTTTTTGCTGAAGGTGCGCGTTTCCGGATCAAACCGGATGCGCTGATAGGATTGAATCTGGAACGTCTTCACGTTCCGCATGGGGATAATTAGGTCATCACCGTCAAGAAGCCCGTATTCGCCCGGGAAGCCTTTTTGTGCGAGATAGGGGTGCGTACCTGTCTTGCACCGTAAAATCGTTTCCTGCGCGTTTTTTGCGGCCTGCGCAGCCATTTTCTCGACAAGTGCCTGTTCCCGTGCGCGCAGGCGCGCAATCTCAGTGCGTGCGGCGGCATCGGACTCCTTGCTCGCCGTCCCGTCATGCCAGACGACGGACAGGCCGCTCGACCAGTCACCGTAAATGCCCAGCGCCGGCGTAATCAGTTTTGCCCAGCCCGCCGTATTGCCACGTCCCTTATCCACACCAGGGAAGCGGACAAAGCGCCCCATGGGAAGATGTGACGGCGGACTCATCCCGGCCGCGCGGATCGCGTCGATCATGCCGCTCTCCTCAGGCTGAACGCGATGCAGCGCGATTTGATGTATTTGCGCACCTCCGGCGTCGGCATGATCGGCTCGACGTTGCGCATGGCGCGATACGGCCATTCGCCGTAAATGCTCCGGTACTGGGCAAGGGCGAATTTCTCCGCCTTCTTGATGTCGTCCGGGCTGGCCTTGCCGAAACCCAGATAATCAGGCGCTTTGCGGATCAGCGCTTCGCCGATGATCATCCGCCATGCTGAATCCTTATCCGCCATCCATCCGTGCCGGGCTTTGCCTTTTGTTTTGGTGTGAAGCTCGACCATCTCGCCCGCGACGTTCTCGATGCCGGATTGCTTGCGCGGCATTTCAAAACCGCAGGACAGGCAGGTATATTGTTTCGGCGGCATGTACTGTTTGCAGCGCGGGCAGGTGCGCAGTTCACGCTCGCGCGCCGTCGGCTCTTTACGCACACGCTGATCCAGATTTTTGCTGTCAAACCCTGACAGGCCGTTCTGGAATACGTCCTCCATGTCCTCATGGAAGCGGAGCACATTGCCGGCATGGTCGAGCCAGATGGCATACTCCTTATCCGGATGGATACGCATCACGCGGCCGATCTGCTGGATGTGCGTGGACAGCGATTTGCGCAACGGGCGCGCGCCGATGCCGCACAGTACATCCGGGCAATTCCCGATAACCGCAATTTTTCCGCGCCGACGCACAATCAGGGTTGAAAGCCGATTTTTTACACACCAAACAAGTTCATCGGAACGCGGGTCTTCAAAATTAAACTTTGCCGCAAGCGCGGATGCGCTGGTTGCGATCCATTGAGCGTCGCGCACAGATACGACGTACATCGTCTTGCCGGCCTTTGTGACCTGCTCCGAGTAGGAAGCCGAGAAGCCCCGCAATACGGCTAGCTGGGTATACGCATCCGCCTGCTCTTTCCGGTCACACCAAAGCCAGCCTGCTCTTTTGCCCTGTCTGGTGCCATCACCTTTCAGCAGCTCTTCCCAGAAGACTCGGAACTGCTCACGAGTCATTTGCATCAAGGCTGGGGCTACGTTTTTGTCTAGGTATCGTTCGTACTTCGCCCAACCATTGCGGGCAAGAACTCCGCTGTGAGTGCCCTTTGGTATCTCAAACTCAATAGCCGATTTAGTTCCAGCAAAGCCATTCGGTTGCTTAATACGTTCGCGAAAATCAAGACCAAGACGAACCAATAAGTCTCGAATCTCTTCCTTGAATGGCTTGGACTGACAGATACTCAATCCTGAGCGCACAAACCCGCCATCCGTCATGAACCACGCAATTAAGCGCAGCTCGTCGTCACTCAACGGAACGCCCGGGAAATCAGCAAAGCCTGACAGCGGCAACCCCCATGCGCTGCGCCGACATGTCATTTCGGCACCTGTCTTCGTTAACCAGCCCTGATGATTGAAGCCTCGCTTAGGGTCGCGGTACTTGATGTGGAATTGATGGCCTTCTGTCGTTCGGATGTTAAAGCGCTGACTCTTGACGGTCACCATCCGCTCTCCCGGGCGCAGCGGTCGCTCGCCATAACCCTCACACTCGCATTCCTCTATACGCCCAGTTGATCGGTCATACCCATAGATGCGATCCCCCTGAGTTACAGCGCCGATGCCTTTCCAGCCGTTTGGAGTGAGGATTTCCGTCTCCGTGTCTAAGCAATCGAAGCCCTTGGCAAGTGCGTCGCACGAGATCAGACCGATAATGTCGGAGTCTGGCTTGCGAAACTCTTCAATCAAGGCGCGCCGACCGTCATCGTTGCCGTCCCGGTAAGAGACGACGCGGAAGTTGTAGCCGGCCTGCTGGAAGGCGGCGGCAATTTCCTCACAGTGGGCAACCGTTGCGCCGAAGGCGATGGTTTTTACCGGGCGTCCGAAATGCTGACGGGTTTTTTCCACCCAGGTCGCCACAATATCGCCAACGATCCGGATGCCGCGCGACTCGACCTCGCTGTCCGCCCATTCTCCGGCCACCGTTTTTGCGCCCGTCATGTCGATTTCTTTGGCGACGTAGTAACGCACCGGCGCGAGGAACCCCTCTTCGACCAGACGGTTCGTCGTTGTGACATTGACCAGGTTCTGGAATACCTTGCCCAGCCCTTTTGTGAATGGTGTGGCCGATAACCCAACGACACGCAGGTCGGGATTGCCGAGCACATAGTTAATCGTCGATTTGTGGATCGTGTGCGCCTCATCGATCACCAAAAGATCAATGTCTTCCGGGAATCCGCGACGCGAGAGCGTTTGTACGGAGGCCACCTGAATGTATTCATACGGCCGATAGCGCCAGTGATTGGCCTGGATCACGCCGTGCGCAATCCCATATTCGTCGAACACGCGCGAAGTCTGATCGACGAGCGAGACGCGATCGACCAGAAAGACGGCGCGGCGTTTCTTGCTTGACGCTGATTCCATCAATTGCGCCGCGCAGACCGTTTTCCCCGCGCCCGTCGCCGCCATGAGCAGTTGCCTGTTCAGGCCGGCGCGGATGCCATCGCGCAACGCATCGAGGCTGCGCGCCTGGTAGTCGCGGAGTTGGATCGCGTTCATCTGGGTGCCGTCCATCCCAGACGTTTGGCTTCGGATTTCCACCACGCCGACTGGCGGATGGCTTCGTTACGTTCCGTCGTGATGGTATTCAGACGGCATTTGAGCGTGTCGATCTCGACCCGCAGACGCTTAATCAGCTTTTCGTGTTCGCCTTCCTCCACCGCCGTATAGGCTTCAAGGCTGTATGCCAAATCCTTTTCACGCTCGACCGCCTCTTCATATTGCTTTTTCAGTTCGGCATATTTTTCGGCGGGAACCATTTCCGGCTTTGCCGCCTTTGTCTTGGCTGCCGCAAGCTGTTCTTCCTTGGGTCTATCCAGTACGCTGGCCGCCTTGCCGATAGACACGTCGCCGGCCTTCACAGCCTCAATCAGCGCGTCCGATCCTTTTTCTGAAATCCCTTTGATTCTGGATGCCGCACCATGGGAAAGATCAAAGTCTTTGGCTATCTCCCGGACAGAGGGTGTCCCAATTGGGACACTTTGGAATTCTCCGGTGGGGGTGTCCTTGTGGGAACATTTGTTATGTGTACCAATTGGTACACTGTCGCTCGGCGTACCAATTGGTACACCAGATTTATCCTCATCAGGTGTACACATTGGTACACCCTGTTTATCCATCTGCCGCTTGGTCAGATAGATGATGGCCTTCTGCTCGTTGGTGAGCGAGCGCCGGTGCATGTTCTCGTCAAGGACGAACTGCCAGGCTTCGGAATCGTCCCCTGTAAATTCTTTGGTCGGGCAATTAACGCCAAGGCGGGATGCGGCGCTGTAGCGGTTCCAGCCGTCGAGAATTGCGCCTTGATACAGGGTAATGGGATTGCGAACGCCGTTGGCCTGAATTGAGTTCTCCAGCGCGGTGAGTTCTTCGCCCGACAGGTCAAACGGCTTGAACAGCGCTGAGTATGGGTGCCGGTTCATTTTTCATCCTCGCCTTTTTGCATCTCGTCATAAGTGCCGGCCATGACCCATCCGGCAATGACGGCGAGGACGCCAACGATGGCTATCATCAGGTCAAGCGCGTTCATGATTCCTCCATGTTCTATGTGTGTTGGGGAGAGCCTCTGCCCCCGCGTAGAATCCACGCGCCACCATTTCAACCACACGGAGGAGAGACTCATGGAAACGGCCTTGATCGGGCTTTGCGGCGCAATCATTGGCGGCATCGTCGCTTTGCTTGGGATAAAGCAGCGATGGGAAGAAATTGCCGAGAACTCGGCGCAACAGGCCAGAGATAGAAAATTCAGGCTTGCTTACGATGCGGCTTTCACTGACTGGCGGGAAAGGCTTGACATCGAGAAACGGCGTACTTTCGACGAAAGAGATCGATGGGGGGCGTACAAGCTCGCCATCCCTCCGCTGATGAATTCCATCGCCTACTACCTTGTAATGGTCGAGGAATTTGACAAAGCCATGACTGAGGGTCGTCTTGACGAGAAAGCCGTTACGGACGCGCTTGGCTCGGCACGACGTGCCCTTGATGCTGCGGACAAGATGACCAGGAAAACCGCGAGTGACGGGTTCTAGAGAAAAGCCACCACGAACGACGCGAACGCGCCAGTCAATAGACAGGTTTTGCGGGCGGCTCTTCCCCCCCTCAAGGATTATAGGGACGTCCGGACGGAATCGTTCTTCTGGGGTCATCCCGCCAACCATTTCGCCCGGGCTACGCATACCACTCACCCAAAAAGATGGCCGCTCCACGGGCGTAGAATGGAAACTCTTGCCGGAAAACCATTCCCGTGTCCGAGGAGCGACCAATGGACTTATCAACCGCATATACCGCCATGTCTTCGGCGGTCGATTTCGTGAAAACTGCCATACAAGCGCGAGACGAAGCCAGAATCAACGAGGCTCTCGCCGAAATCCAGCAAAAGAGAGTGGACTTATCCATGGCGGCGATTGAGCTCATTGAGAAGAGCTGCGCTCTGGCAATTGCGAATAGCGAGCTGGCGAACAAAGTGGCAGAACTTGAGCGAAAACTTGATGAGCGTACGCATTACGCGCTCTTCGAAGTGGCTCCGGGGCGGTTTGTTTATCGTTTCGTTCCGGACGAGGGTGATAGCAATCCAGAACACTGCGTCTGCCAGCTTTGCTACGACAAAGGAATAAAATCGGTACTGCGCTTTTACGCGACAAAGGACGGCCGCTCGAAGCGCTACGCTTGCGCTGCGTGTGAAAGCGGCGCGCACGATGTCCATGCGTGATCTACGCATCTTTACCCCTATTTACGAAAGGAGCGCGACATGCATTCCGTACTTTTTGTACTAGAGAAACCAAAAGGGACCGACTCACGCCAAACCAGTGCTTGGCAAAACGCAAAAGGTCAAGTGCGACATCTATGCAAGAGCCACGCAGGAGCGACGCTTCATACCGAAGGATGTGTGGAACTCTCCCTGCTCTCTGCGCAGAGCGCTTCAGCCCAGCAAGCGTCCGCGGATGGATTAGCGTTACTGGCTGATCTGGTTCATCTTGCGGCCTCCGAAGAACTTCCCTACCGGGTTCTGTTCTTCCAGGAACCGCCTCAGTGGGTGACCGGCTAAGCATCCCTGCGCTCCTTGGCCGTGCCGCGCAGATAGCCCCAATCGACATCGGGACGCAGTTCCTCGCAGGTGACGAGGCCGCCGGTGGCTTTCTCAATGGCCGGACAGCGAGCGGCGGGAACCTGCCTATGTTTGTTTTGCCACTGCGAAACAACAACCGGGCTTACGCCGAGCAAGCGTGACAGCAAAATGGCTGATCCTCTACGCAGATTTGCATATTCACTTAGCATCATGCCAAGCATGATAGCGTAACGCAAATACTATGTCAATAACGCTACGCTAATATACAAATTTAACCATTTGCTATTTAATTAAGCGTATGAAAACAGTTGATGAAATTCGCCGGGACAACTTAAAAATTCTTGAGCAAGAAGCTGGGTCGCCTTCAGAAATGGCGCGGCGCGTAGAGATGAGCTATTCCCAATATGTCAATCTACGTGACGGCGCGGCGGACTCAAAAACAGGGAAATCAAGAGGAATGCGCACAGAAACTGCGCGCAGATTTGAGGTGTCATGTGGAAAACCGAAAGGATGGCTGGATGTCCACCATAGCGACGTTGCTTCTTCTGTTTACAGCGGAGCTGAGATAGAAAAAACGCCGCTGGTATCGCCCGGAGATTCCCGCCTGCCCATCAAGCGGGCGCTGTTCAAGCTTTCTGCCGGGGTGTCTGGCTATGAAATCGAGTATGAAAACGGCGAAAGCGACCCGATCTTTATGTCGCACAACTGGTTTAAAAAAAACAATTTTCGCCCGGGCAAGCTGATCGCCATCAGTGTGCAAGGGCGCAGCATGGAGCCAAAGATGTATGACGGCGATCTGGTCATCGTCAATACAGAGAGCACCACACCTAAAGACGGCGTTGTATTTGCAATCAACTACGAAGGGGAAATGGTCATCAAGCGCATGAAACGGGACTCCGGAAAATGGTTTCTTGCCTCTGACAATCCAGACAAAGTGCGTTTCGGTGACAAGCAATGCACAGAAGACTGTTTCTTGTTGGGCGAAGTTGTCTATCTGCAAACGGAAACGATATAGCCGTAATATTATGGGAGGCAAAAGTGAGTCGCGCGAAAGAAAAGCCGGTGCAGGAGTACAAGGACGTGGTTGTTCCGTTCAATAGGCTGCACTTTGATCCCAGAAATCCGCGTAGCGAACCTGAGCCGGACGAAGAGAAGATACGGGCGCTGTTCGGCGCCCAGCCAGAAACACTTACCTTAGCTACGCATATAGCAGAAAATGGGCAAAATCCGCTAGATCGTATTGGCATCATTGAGCACCCAAGACTCACCGGGCACTTTATCATTCGCGAAGGTAATCGGCGTCTCTGTGCAATGCAATTGCTTCGTGACCCGGATCGTGCGCCAACAGACGCAACCCGCAAGGCGTTCCAGAAAATAGCAGATGAAGGGCGCCTTGTTCCAGACGAGATACCGGCAGTCTTGTTCCATGAGGGACATAAAGCACGCATTTGGATGTCGGTGAAACACGAGGGGCCACAAGGCGGATTAGGGACGGTTTCTTGGGGAGCAAAGGAGAAAACCCGATTTAATAGAGAAGGTGAAACGGGAAAGACGCGCCCCAAAAATCCAAATCGGCAAGCTGAAGCCCTGCTGACGTATGCTGTCAAGGAAGGGATAATCACTCCGGGAGAACGCGAACTGATAGCGCTCACGACCGTTACCCGCTACCTGCCGAACGTCCGCACGGCGCTTGCTCTATTGAATACCGAGGACTGTACAACCAATGCGCGTCTCGCCGAATTCAACGCAGTGCTACAGCACTTCCTGAATGACGCGAAAGAAACGAACGTCCCTGGTACGAAGGCAAAAGTCCATTCCCGATCTTCATCGTCGGAGCGCAAGGCGTATGCGGAAACGCTTCGCAGTTTAGGCGTTTCGCCGGTTAATCGGGACCAGACGCCATACGATCCGTCAAAAGTTTCTCCCACTACTAAGGCGGCAGAAAAAAGCGACAGATTGAAGAGTGCAACACATCCGAGTAAACGGAAGCAACTGATTCCCAGTTCCTTCGTCGTCCCTGTCAAGGACAACGTACTGTTACGGCTCGTCAGAGAAGGAAAGGAACAGCATCCTGACGAAGCGCTTTTCAGTTGCAACTACCTTAACCGCGTGATCCTGGAGCGAATTGTTTACCTGTATGCAACCAAGCATGGTATTGGACGGGACGGTCACTTTGCCGATGTCGTACAGCGCGTAATCGTTCACATCAATAAATCGGAAAATCCGCCATCAAAAAACATCGCAAACACGCTAACCAATACATCGGGAAAGCAATTTTCATATTCATACGAGTTAATGAGCAACCCCGTGCACGGCGGCTCTATTCCGTCAGGCGCAGACAATCGAAGCAACTGGGAGACACTGCAGCCAGCCTTGGAGTATCTACTGGCCAGATTAAAATAATTCTGGCCAGATGACAAATTTTCAGTTATTGTATCGGCTATGCCGATCACAGATACTCCATTGCGCTACCCTGGCGGAAAAACACAGTTAGCCCCGTTTGTAAGCGATCTGCTCCGGGCCAACGACTTACTGCAGTGCATCTATTGCGAACCGTTCGCTGGCGGGGCTGGGATCGCCTGTCGATTACTGCTCAAAGGCACGATTGCAGAAGCATGGATCAATGACATCGACCCTGCAATCTATGCGTTCTGGCACAGCGTCTTAAATTCAACGGAACAATTATGCGAGCGTATCGAACGCACTAAGGTCGATGTTGCCGAATGGCGCCGCCAAAAACAAATTCATGCTGAAGAAAGAAAAAATCTGCTTGATCTCGGGTTTGCGACCCTGTTCCTAAACAGGACCAACAGATCGGGTATTCTAAAAGGCGGAGTGATTGGCGGGCTGAATCAGACCGGAAAGTACGCTATCGACTGCCGCTTCGGGCGGGAGGAACTGGTGCGGAAGATCAGACGAATTGCGCTCTATCGGGAACAAATCCTTCTAACCTGCATTGATGCCCGCCAATACATTCGTCTCAACCTAAAGAAGCTGCCGCGGTACGCGCTTGTTAATATCGATCCACCGTACTACCGGGCAGGTGCCGGCCTGTATACGAATGCATACCTATACAACGACCATTTGTCATTGGCCAAAGAAGTACGAAAAATGCCACATCACTGGATGCTGACCTACGATGATGCTCCTGAAATCCGCGCAATGTACTTAGGATTAACTCAGTATCGGAAAAAACTCACGTATTACGCCCAAGTAAAACGATCAGCGGTAGAGTTATTAATTCTTTCCAGCGGTTTAGTACCACCGGAAATGCGTGCCTTTGGCTCCGAACTGCTCAATAGCGATGACCTGAGCAGCTGCGATATTTTCCTGCGGGAGCGCGCCGAGGGCATGAACATCCGTACAGAACACCTCACAGATAACCGCCTTCAGGCTCTCGCTGCGTCGTTGAGCACGCTTTCCGCCCACTGATTGAGGCTTTTCCCCTGCGCCTTGGCGGCAACCAGGGCGGCGCGATGCACCACCGGATCAATGCGTGGGATCAGCTACCCGCTGGCGGGCTTTTGCGGCGCTTTGCCAAGTTGCGCACAGGATAACAGTTTTTTTGATTTTTAACGCCAGAGACCCTAAAATGACAGCAAATAACCGCTATTTGCAATATTTCTCAATTTTTATGGGCAAATAGAAAATGACAGCCATGGACTTCTTTATAAATTTTTTACGTGGTTACGCTTCCATTTTTGATGGGCTCGTCCACCCGCGTCATTACCAAATCACGCACGGAGGGTTTGCGGCAGACGCCAAAAATCTGCGTGGAGATTTTTGCGCGGTCGGACATAACCTAAGATCAACCTTGGGCCGTGAGCAGGCAGACCAACGCCAAAGTTAGGCGACATGACGGTTCCGAGCTGGTCGTCCAAGACAGTCACTCGGATTCGCCATTGTTGCCGATCGCGGCAATTGAGCAGCTGCATCAGTTCCGCCCTGATCGCGTCGACTGGGTATTTAACCAGACCCAAATCGAGGCGGAAGCGCGCCGAAATGAGACCCGGCGCACCAACACCTTTATTTTTATTGAGCGGCTTTTAGGGCTGGCAGGTGCATTGATCATTGGAATTATAGGTGTTGCTGGTGGCGCTTATGTCGGATTGTATGGTAATCCGTGGTTAGGCGGCATCATTGCAACCAGCACAATATCTACACTGGCGGTTGCATTTATAAGGCGCGGTAGTCCCAAACAATAAACTACTGTCCAGCTGCATGGGAACCTTGATTCAATGGTTTGTTCCAATGGAGCAGGAGAGTTTCAATGATGAAAACCATTAGTGTTGCAAAAGACTTTTCGCCCTACCCGGCAGGCCGATTTTGCACGGATGGCCCCTACAGCGGAGAGGCTTTCCGGAAAAAGGTGCTGGCGCCAGTATTGAAGGCCGGCGAGCACACTGTCGTCGACTTGGATGGCGCGCGAGGTTATGGCTCTTCTTTCCTTGAAGAAGCCTTCGGTGGCTTGGTGCGTATGGGGTTTGCAAAAGAGAAGGTACTTCGCCTGCTGAGCATCAAATCAGAAGATCAAAGCCTGAGAGACGAAATCCGGGACTATATCGAACAAGGGGAATAGCGGGTCGTGTCATGGCGACGCAGATTATCACCTGGTTACTTGTCGTCTGCGGCTGGGTGGTCGTTCACTACCTGACGGTCAAGCGCGAACGCCAGAAAGAAGTTCGCGACCTGAAATCATTGTTGATCGAAAAAATTGAGCGCATCGAACAACAAGCCACTGAATTTCACACTTCGGACGCGCATGATTTTCACCGCGCCCAGCAGCTAATCGGTGATATATCCCGTGTCGGAAAGCAACTGACCGGGTTACAACTCAAACACCTTGAAGTTGCCCCGGAATACATCAGACAGTTTCGACAAAGCATCACATCCAAAAATCTTGACAAGACAAGCTTTGAAAAGCAGACGCCAGACAGTCCGGTCGTCCGGGATATATTCACCGCTTCAACGCAGTTGATTGATGCAATTGAAAGCGCCTATACGAATAAGTATTTCGCCCAAAACTGGTAAGCCCCGACGGATCGAAAAACGTGCACCACAAACCCGCTCCGGCGGGTTTTTTATTGATAAAGAAAAAGGGCTATGAAACTAATTCCATAACCCTTTTTTACCCGGTCACCACGTCGGGTGACGTGGTGTTAGGGCGTACACTGGGAGTACCAGCACTTGTTTAGCGACGATAAGTCCTGTGGATAAGTTTTGGTAGAAACCACAAACTGATGTATTATTTGAAGTGCATAAAAAAAGCTCACCTCTTTGCGGAAGAGATGAGCATTTCATATGCAACAAAGTTCGTATTCCGGTAGATGACCTATCAATCACTTCACCGGATGCGGTTTTCAACAAACGCGGGTAATTATTCTCCACTAAACAATGTTCCTTGTCAATAACGTAACGGACAGCGAATATGGCAAAGGAAATGGTTGCCCGCATCTTCCCAACAGGAGGAAAGATGCAACATCAGTACAACCTTACACTCATTCAGCGGAAAGTAAATAATTCCGTCATTCAACAACGGTCGATTGATGGCTACATCAACGCTACGGACCTCTGTTCCGTTGCAGGGAAACGATGGCACAACTATGTACGCAATGAGACGACCGGTCATTTTCTGCGTGCACTAGAGTCCAAAACTCAGATTCGCGTTTCGGAATTAATTCAGATAGTTAGAAGTGAAAATGGCATAGCGTCAACATGGGTTCACCCAAAAGTTGCTATTCATCTCGCTCAGTGGCTGTCGCCAGATTTCGCGGTTCAAGTAACAGAATGGGTGTATGAATGGATGACCGGGCAGTCGCCTTCTCATTCCGTACATACAAACCTCCCGGCTCACCTGCACCGTTACCTGGCAAACGACGGAAGCGTCCCCCCGGGATATTTCTCCATTCTTCAGGAAACCGCGCTCGGACTAATCGGCCCGCTGCATATGATGGGGTTTGACATTCCGGATAAATGGGTTCCGGATATTTCTGTCGGCAAGCTGTTTTGTAAATATCTTCGGGACGAGCACGGCGTGGATACGGACGCCCTACAAACATACAGTCATAACTATCTCGATGGTCGCCCGTTGGTAGAAGCAAAACTATATCCGGAAGAATTACTCGTAATCTATCGAGCGTGGTTCCGGGAAATATGGCTTCCAGAATACGGTGTTCGTTATTTCAAGCGCAAAGACATCAACAGTTTGCCATTTTTGGAAAAAATGCCCGCGCTATCCGCTCCGCGAACGCCTGTCAGTATTCCTAGATTATAGTTTCAACACCCAAACCGCCTTCGGGCGGTTTTTTGTTAGCCACACACCTGCTTTAAACAAAAAGCAAGCAAAATAAGATAGTTTATACTTGCATATTAAACAAAAATAACATAAGATGCAGGCATATTAACCATATTTATGCTTGCAAATGACAAATACTCTTAAACCTCAAGCTGCGGGCGGTATCGCTAGAGCCGCTAAGATGACCCCTAAGGAAAGATCTGAAATAGCCCGCAAAGCAGCCTTGGCTCGACACCACCCTCCTGTCCCGAATTTAACCCCTACAGATCTTATAAAAGCCACGCATCAAGGGCAGATGACGATAGGCGATCTATCGCTAGACTGTTACGTTTTGGAGGATGGGAGGCGTGTTTTCCATAAGCGAGGTATGGCTAGGGCTATGGGGCTAAAGTCTGCCGGCGGGAACGCTTTTATGAAGACAATGCAGGGCAAGGGACTCGGATCTATCCTGCCGGAAAAACTAAAAGAAAAAATAGACAACCCATTGATTTTCAAACCATTAGGCCGGGATCTAGCCCATGGGTATGAGGCAGACGTGCTGGCAGAGGTTGCACAGGCCATTACTCAGGCAGCAGAAGCGGGGTTTCCTTTTACCCCTTCGCAAGAGTCCATTGTTACTCAGGCCAGAATACTACTTAACGCGTTTGCAAAAGTTGGCGTTATTGCTCTGATTGACGAAGCGACCGGGTACCAACAAATTCGGGATCCAAGCGCCCTAAGGCTTCTGGTTCAGATGTACATCGAGTCCGAAAAGCGAGAGTGGGAAAAGCAGTTTCCTGACTCATACTACGATGAGTTGAATAGGGTTTACGGAAGCAAACGTACAACAACTACAACCTCAGGGGCTGTAATACAGAATAGGCCCCAACACTTTGCCAAATTTACCCGGACGTTTGTCTACCACCCCTTAGAGAACGGGGCTGTTCTTGAGGAGTTGGATAAAATTAACCCAAAGATAAACAGTAACGGCACACGTCGGGCGAGGTTTCACCAACACCTATCTGAAGGGTATGGCATTGAAAAATTGAAAAGACAACAACAGATCGTAGAAACTTTACTGTCTGTTTCGGATAATATTTCTCAATTCAAGAAGCTTTTTGCCAAGAAATTCCCAACTGAAGGAACACAACTGGATTTGCTTGACTGAGGAAAGCGCCCCGCTTTCCTGCACGAAGGATATGGCCTTCCATTCGTACGCGCTTAATCTCAGGCGGCCGCAACCAACCGCTGTACTGGTTGCTGATGGCGAACAAACATTTGCTTGCCATCAGGCTTGCGCCTTGGGTCAAACCGCAAACCAGGCGCAGGCGCTCACCCCTTTTTATCCAGCTTCTGGAACGCCTTATGTGTGGCCTTGATGCTTTTCTTTGTATCTGCAATCGGAGCAGATAGCGGCATGTGTTCCGGCGCACGCCCTGAAATCTTGATCACCGCATCGCGAACAATTCGCCCAACAGTTTCCGCCGCGCACTCAAGGGGCTGCTGACCCTTGATGCCTTCATTGCGTATCTTCGCTTCCGTCTGGGTCAAGCGAAACAAATTGGCGGCCAGTTCTTCCCTGCCCATTCTGTCCAGGAGTGACCCCGTGCCGGTGAATCTCTTGAAGTTTTTCAGGCGCCAGATCGACATGTTGTACATGCCGACATATCCGGCATTCTGGAATCTGGCGTAATCCTCAACTCCGCTCATTTTAGCTACCCCGGCCAAGGATTTTTCGTGCTGCGAAATCTCGCCGCGAACCACAAGGCGCTCGACCTCGGCGTTTTGCTGCATAGCTTCCCAGAACGCTTCGGCAAGGCCGGCAAAAAACCCCTGGGCGCGCGCTACAAGCGGATTGCGGACATCCGCGTTCATTACGGTCAGATAACAGGCAAACCTCGACAGCCGATACTCTGGCGCTTTCCCCGGGCGGACTGACGCAAAGTTTTCCGCTACGTCAATATTCAGCATCATGCAAACGCCCAGCGCCTTGTTCAGCGCCTTTGCGATAGGCTCGGTGTCCTCATACCCCAGCGCCCTAGCAAGATCGGACGCGAACCAATAGCGAAAGCCATTTTCCTGCGCCAGAAGCTCGAACGGCGGCGGGTCGCCGTCAAAGGCGTTAATTGCCGGCAGAGTGTTCATAAAAAATCTCGTCGTCTAAAGGTTTTGCAGGAAGATTTTAACGCCATTTAACGCGACCCCGACGCTTTCTTGCGCGCCCGCCCTCTACACCCCCCACCACAAAAACAACGGCGCGGGAAGATTTTACAAAAAATATTTGCGTTTCGCTATTGACAGATAATTAGCGTAACGCTACTATTCACACCAACGCTTCAGCAAAACCTGCGAGTCGGGCATAGAAGCAAGGCAAGAAGGATCACTGGCACCGCCGACATCATGAGCTTTGTGGATAACCACTGAGGCAAGCAACGGGCAGTCCGCCAGCCTGAACACATGGCGGATAGGACAGCGCAGCGCCGAATCGCTCGGGCAACCCTGACCGGCGGGGGAAACAGCCGGCGTAACGGGAGAACGAAAGCCCCGCGACAGACGGTGGAGAGACACCGTGACATAACCACGGAAAGACGTGGGCCGGGACAAACTTTGGGCGTCCTAGACACAACCCACTGGAGCCGGCTGACCGACGCAAAGACGTCCGAAGCGCGCATGCGTAGCGCCGTGGAAAGCGGCGCACATCCAATTGTGGAGGATTGAAATGAACGCCATTAAACGCCTGATCGTCCAGTGCTGGCGCGGATACAAGGCGCGCGCGCTGGAAATCGAACTGAGCGACGTCAACCGCCTGCTGCAAGAATGCGCCGGCGAGCGCGAAGTCCTGCTCCGCCACCGCGAGCAGACGCGCAAAGAACTGGCTCACGCTCGCGCGCTGTGGCTGTCCGGAATGAAGCCGGGTAAGCGGCGGATTTTTGAGGTTGCGTGATGACATTCCTGCTTGACACCGCCTGCCGCTTGAGGGATACTGCGCCCGCTACCGCAAATTCGGTAGCCGGGATTGGCGTCCCGAATTCACAGGCGGACGAACCGCCGCAGTGCGGTTTTTTATCGTCCGTTGCATGGCTCCCTTATGGGCGGCCGTGCGGGGAGTCTTCGGACTCGCCGGTGCCTGTGACCGGTACGCCAACCTGCACGGTCTGCCCACCCGATTGGCGTCGGGAGTGGCGGAATCTCAACCGCAATCACAGGAGTCATGCAATGACTAATATCGCCCTTTCCCTCGGCAATACCGAAATTCGCCAACTTGGCGGACTCTACTCCCTCAACGACCTGCATCGCGCCGCTGGCGGAGAAGCACGCCACCAGCCCGGGAAGTTCACCAGCCTTGAGCAAACCAAGGCACTAATCGCAGAACTCGGAAACTCTCCAGATTCGGAGAGTTTAAAAATTACCACTGGACGCAACGGCGGCACCTACGCCTGCAAAGAGCTTGTGATTGCCTACGCAGCGTGGATCAGCGCAGCGTTCCATTTGCGGGTCATCCGCGTCTTTCTGGACGCCGTGCAGCCCGCCCTGCCAAACGCCTGCATTACCCCCGAACAAGCGGGCGAACTCAGCACGCTGATCGCCGAGCGCTTCCCTGACGGGCGCGACCGCCCCTATGCCTGGGGGCGCTTCAACAACCACTTCCGCATCGCCCGCTACCGCGAACTGCCCGCCGCGCGCTTTGCCGAAGCCTGCGCTTACATCGGCAGCATGCAGCCCAAAGCGCTCCCCGCTCCGAACCTCTCTGCCCTACCCGCCGAAGCACTGGCCGCCGCGCGCAAGCTTGCGCTCGACTACTTCGACGCCATTCAGGCCGGGAAAAAGAATCCGCGCGTCGGCGAGATCCCGGAAGAGGTACTGACCGGCATCGTGGCCAACATGCTGATGAACAATCGCTGGCTGGTCAGCTTCGACCCCTTCTCCGGCCGGATGAGCACGCTGCGCATCGACCCGGCGGCGTTCATGGCGACGGCGGAGCAACTGCCCGACTTCATCCGCGAGCCGCTGAACATCCCGGCAAGCACCCTGTTCGACATTCAGGCGGCGTGCCACGAGCGGATCAGGAACAAGTTTGGCGCGATGGAAGAAGCGCGCTTTATCGCCAACGCAAAACGCTGATTTTTTGGGGTTGCCTAGCCATGTATGACGATCAAAACGACGGCGGCATCCAGTACTGGCAGCAGTTTGGCCAGTACGAGGAATACGAAGCCGAACAAACTGAAGAGGACGAACAATGAGCGTTTATAAAGCGATCAATGCCGTGCAGGCCGAGTTATCCCGCGTCGGCATTGCCAAGGATCGGCGTAACACGCAGCAGGGTTACAGCTTTCGGGGCATTGATGATGTGTACTCGGCGCTCTCCCCGTTGCTGGCAAAGCACGGGCTGTGCATCCTGCCGCGCATGCTGAGCCGGTCGGTAACGGAACGGCAAACGCCTAAAGGCAGTACGTTGTTTTATACCGTGGTTGAGGCCGAGTTCGATTTTGTTTATGCCGAGGACGGGAGCAAGCACACCGTCAAAACGTTCGGCGAGGCGATGGACAGCGGCGACAAGAGCACCAACAAGGCAATGAGCGCCGCTTATAAATACGCCGCATTTCAGGCCTTTGCCATCCCGACCGAAGGCGATAACGACGCTGATGCCTCGACACATGAGGTTGTGCATCAAAAGCCGCCCTACCCGGCCGATAAATTCCGCTCGAACCTGCCGGCGTGGCATGCCGCCATCGACGCCGGGCGCATCACGCTCGACCAGATTATCGCCAAGGTGTCCAGCGCCTACACACTGACGCGCGAGCAAATCGAGGCGCTGAATCTTCCACCTGATTCCCCTGAAACCATCCACGATCCGGAGGCATAAACATGATTACCCACAAACTGCAACAAGGCACGCCGGAATGGCATGCGTTCCGCGCCGCACATTTTGCCGCCAGCGACGCGCCGGCCATGCTTGGCGAATCGCCCTACAAAACCCGTGACCAGTTGTTGCGCGAGAAGAAGCTCGGCATCACGCCGGATGTTGATACGGCGACACAGCGCCGTTATGACGACGGGCATCGTTTTGAGGCGCTTGCCCGCCCGCTTGCAGAAAACATTATCGGCGAGGAACTGTTTCCGGCAACGCTTTCCGAAGGCAAGCTGTCCGCCAGCTTCGACGGGCTGACGATGCTCAACGATATTTGTTTTGAGCACAAGACGCTCAATGATGCGATCGCCGGGTGCGAAGGCAATCTACCCATCTATTACCGCATCCAGATGGAGCAACAGATGCTCGTATCGGGAGCGCGGAAATGCCTGTTTGTCGCATCGCAATGGGATGAGCACAACCAGCTTGTCGGCGAGTTGTACCAGACATGGTATTTGCCCGATCCCGATTTGCGCCGGCGCATCATTGACGGCTGGGCGCAGTTTGAAAAAGACCTGGCGGCGTGGCAGCCGGAAGAACCCACCACTCCTGTCGTTGCCTCGCCCGCGGAAAGCCTGCCCGCTGTAGCTGTCACCGTCACGGGCGCGCTAACCGTTGGCGGCAATCTGGCAGCGTTCGGCGACGCGCTGCGCGCGTTTGTCGGCCGCATTCCGGCAAAACCGGCAACCGACCAAGAGTTTGCCGATTGCGAAGCCGCCTGCAAGTCGCTCAAGAAAGCCGAAGAGGCGCTGGAGGCAGCCGAAACGTCCGCGCTCGCGCAAATCTCTGATGTGGAGGCAATGCGCCGCACCGTGGCCGATCTGAAGAATCTGGCGAGAACAACTCGTCTGGCGACAGAAAAACTGGTCAAGGCCGAGAAGGAAGCCCGCCGGACAGCGCTGGTTATGGACGCCAAACAACAATTCGGACGTCACCTTGAAAAACTGCAACTGGACATCAAAGGCGTGCGGTTAATTGTGTCTTCACCGGATTTTGGAGCGGCCATTAAGGGGCTGTCCAGTCTTGACAGCATGAAAAACAAACTTACCGCAGCGCTGCTGGAAGCACAGTCTGAGGCTAACGCGATCTGCGGGCGCGTCAGAGACAATCTGCAAGCGCTGGACAGCGTGCGCGACTATGCATTCCTGTTCGCCGACCGGCAGGAACTGGCCTACAAGGATGAAGAAACGCTCGAACTCATCATCAAACAGCGCATCGATGAGCATAAGCGCGCCGAGGCCGCACGGCTGGAAGCAGAACGTGATCGCATCCGCGCAGAGGAGGAGCGCAAGGCGCGCGAGGCCGCAGAACGCGCGGCAGAGGAAGAACGCAGACGCATCCGCGCAGAGGAAGAGGCCGCAGAACGCGCGAAGGCAGAATCAGTCGCCTCAGCGCAGCGCGCACTGGCAAAGCAGGCTGATGAACAGGCTACGGTAACGCAGCCGAAACCGGCGGAATCCGCTCGCGCGCCATCACGCCGCCTGTCGCTGGAGAAAATCTGCGAACTGTTGGGCATGGGCGTGTCGCACGATCTGCTGATGTTGCTGGGATTCGGCGCCGAAAAGACGCGCGCAGGCGTGATGTACAGCGCTGACGATTTTATCGACATCTGCCAGGCGCTTATCGGACACATCAAAAACGTCGCAGATGATTGGCAGGCCGAGGGGGAAGCAAAATGAAGATCACCAAAGAACAAATTGCATCCTGGGATGCATGCCAGGATGGGTATAAATGGTTCCTGCGCAGATTTCCCGAAGGCAACGCGGAGTACCAGGATGTACTTAATGCGCTTGCTAAGGACGATAGGCCCGACTATGCCGAGTGGTTGATGAGCTATGCTGGGCCAGACATGGCTGCGGTCATTGAGGCCGATGAGATTGCCGACTGCAAACATTTTTTCGCGGCCGGCGAGCTCATCGTTGAAACAACGATAACTGTTCCCGGATCGATACGTGCCGGACGTAGCATCAGGGCTGGCGGTGTTATCCAGGCTGGCGGGGGCGTCAGGGCTGGCGATTGCATCGATGCGGGCGGTGGCATTGATGCGGGCGGTGGCATCTGGGCTGGAGGTAGCATCGGGTCTGACTACGACATTGAGGCGAATTATTGCATTAAGGCTGGCGGAAGCATTAGGGTTGACGGCAGCATCAGGGCTGGCGGGTGCATCAAAGCTGTCAGGGAAATCAAGGCTGCCGACGACATCGAGACGGGTGATTGCATTGAAGCGGGCGGCGGCATCGAGGCGGGTGGTTGTATCAGTGCTGGCTGGGGCATCAGTGCTGGCAAGGGTATCAAAGCGGGTGATGACTTTGGAGTATTTGCCGGACTCAGAATCAGGTTGCCAGACTGGGCAAAATTCGCGCGCGTCGTTTCTAAAAATAAACCCAAAAATTTGGTGAGTGGTTGCTGGGTGCCTGCAATTGCCGAGGAGAAGGCAGCATGAAGCTCATCGGCCTGTGCAGACTGGGGCGCGACGCCGAGCTGCGCTATACGACAATCGGCCGACACGTTGCCAGCCTGTCGCTCGCCTACAACTACGGACACAAATACGATCGCCAATCCCAATGGATCGAAGCCAGTCTATGGGGCGATCGTGCGGAACGGCTCGCGCCGTATCTGCTCAAGGGCACGCTGGTCCACGTCATCCTGCGCGATGTGCATGTCGAGACCTACGAAGGCCGCAATGGCTCCAGCGCAAAGCTGGTCGGAACGGTCATGGACATCGAGTTTGCGAGCGGGAAGCGCGCAGAGGACGGGCAAAAACCGGTTCCCGCACAAAGACCAGCGCCCGCACAAAAACCACAAAGGCAGGCCCCAGCCTATGACGATGACGACGATTCAATACCTTTTTGAATTTTTCAACAAGGAGAAGATATGCAACTGAAAATCAAAAAACCCCATCCGGCGGCCAAGTTGCCCACCTATGCTTCGAGGTTCCGGAATGCTGAAAAAGGAAGAGACAAACCATGAAAGAAATTATTGAGCGGCTTGGGGAAGAAAATGCCCGTGTGGAACGAGTCATTTTATTAGCAGGGGCGCTGGCTAGCGAAGACGCTATACCGAGTGATCTGGATGATTTTTTGGATGATGAGGATGACGAAACAATCGAAAAATGCCTCGGCAAAATTCCAAATTGGGTTTCAAAAGAAAATAGGGATAGAAAAAGCGACATTGCCCAATGGCTGATCGAAACAGGAAGGTTTGGGGTCTTGATCCAATTTGCGACCCCTGTAATGACGCCGCTTGGAGAAGGCGCAATGTCGTTTTCATGGGGCTTCTACACTACAACATGGGTTTATGCCGACACCATTGATGAGGCCATCGACAAAGGGTTGGCATGGGTAAAAGAGTGCCGATCAAAAGAGAACGAAGAGGCAGCGGGAAAAGGACGCGAATCATGACATCTACATCCCGCCATTTTCCGGCCGACAGCATCAATATCGGACACTGCTGCCGCCGTTGCGGCGGGCGGATGAAACGCGGCATCGCGCTTGAACAAACATATACCGGCAGCCCGGATTTTCCGGGCGGTGAGGCCGTCACCATGTCGCCCGGCGGGTCGGGTCGGCTGGTGGAATGCATGAAATGTGAAAAATGCGGATGGAGTGTGACGTGACGCTTTGCATCGCACAGACTGCCGCCTACAGGGCAAAGCGCTCCCGCAGGATGGTATTGACGCGGCTCTGCCAGCCCTTGCCCGTAGCGCGCAGTACGGCCAGCACATCCGGATCAAGGCGAATCTTGACCGCTTCCTTGGTCACTGCCGCCGGCGGACGCCCCAGCTTGCGCCGCAACCTTGCCGGCAACTCATCAAACCGGTGGGCTTCGGCCAGCATTTCATCTGTCCATTCCGGGTTTTCAGGGGTAGGCGTATCAGCGCCGGGTTGCATTTTCATAGCGTTTTACCTCACGTTTATTCGCCTTGCGAAAACTGATGACGCGGATACCCTTCGCCGTTTCGCTGAAAACCAGCGCATGCAGGCGGCGACCGACAAACCCCAGTCCGCTCCAGCGGGTCTCGCCATAATCCTTGCGGGCATCTACCCAAAAAAAAGCCGTAGCAAAATCAAACTGACGAACCATCTCGAAAGACGGCCTGCCGGCGGCAAGATTTTCAGCATTCTTATCAGGATCATACGTGACTTCCATTTATTTATTGTACCCCCAATAATTGAAAACGCCCAACCCATTGACACCGCCTGCCGCTTGACGGATACTGACCGCCTCTCGAAATCAAACGCGGTCTGTCGCCCCGTCAGTCTGCGGCTTTTTTTACGTCCAGCGTTTGCGCTGGGCGCTGCCAATCAACGGCGGGGTAGAGACCGGGCATACAACACCGCAAGGGAAACCCGGACGCGGCTTCGTTTGAGCCGAGAGTGCGCCCGCCACCCCGCATGCATCGGGTGGCCTCTCTCAATCAAACGGAGGCCAATCATGGCTGCTCAATCCCACGCGCCCCTTCTATTCGCGCCCTCCCCCGACCAATCGTCTGTCCGTCACCTGCGCATCCTCATCCGCAGCGTCAAGCCGCTGCCCGATGGCAGCCTGGCCATGGACATCATCTGCGGCGACATCGGCTGTCGCATGCATGTCCCCAACGCGCCCGGCCGCCCGGATTTCGCGCCCGGCCAGTGCTACCTCATCGAATACCCCAAAGGCCAGAACCCATTGGCCGGCCAATTCACCGCCATCTACCCCGCAGACCAAAAACCCCAGCCAGAAAGGAAAACGGCAATGACCGCTATGATCGTACCGAATAGTCACCCCGTCACCATGTCCAGTCTGGAAATGGTGGAGTACATCAACAGCACCCGCAAGGAAGGCGAGCCGGAACTACGGCATCGTGACTTTTTGGCAAAAGTGCCAAAAGTACTCGGACAGGGGGTATGCGAAAAATTTCGCACACCCTATAAACATCCTCAAAACGGACAGACCTATTACATTTACCGTTTTCCCAAACGTGAAGCCTGCCTGATGGCAATGAGCTACAGCTATGAATTGCAGGCCAGGGTTTACGACAAAATGACCGCGCTGGAACAGCAAGTGCAACAGCAACCCGTCATACCGCAAACCCTGCCCGATGCGCTGCGGCTGGCCGCCGACCTGGCCGAACAGAAAGCCCGCGCTGAAGAGGCATTGGCCTTAGCCGCGCCCAAAGCCGCCGCGCTCGACCGCATCGCCGCCATCCCCGAAGGCAGCCTGTGCATTACCGATGCAGCCAAGGCATTAGGGAAAGCGCCCAAGGCCATGTTCAAGTGGTTGCAGGAACGCCAATGGATTTACCGCCGTCCCGGCGGCAGTCACTGGATTGCTTATCAGCATCGCCTGCAAACCGGCGTGCTCGACCACAAGATCACCACCATCACCAAAAGCGACGGTTCAGAAAAAATCATCGAACAGGTGCTTGTCACCGCCAAAGGCATGGCGCGCCTCTCCGAACTCATGGGAGCCATGGCATGAGCGTAGAAATCATCGCAATCGGGGAATGGATAGTTCTCCCTATTTGCGTGGTTGCAATACTGTGGATGTGGAGGGATTGATGACATCTCTCCGCGATCCAGCAGTCATTGACCTGGTTGGGTATGCGGTTCAGCGCGCCATTGAGGCACGGCCGCGCCCATCCAGTGTAACGCAGCGCCAGGCAGCCGAAATGTTGTCCGTGAGCCAGGCGACCGTTTCGCGCCTGGTGCGCACCGGCAAGCTCAAGCTCAACGGCGTCGGGCAGATTCCAATTGCCGAGATTGACCGGCTGCTGGCAGTTGGCGCATAACTTTCATTCGCAAATGCTTTTGACGGCCGCCGGTATGGCTGGCACAATAAGCAACCGAATAAGAAAGCACGCATGACAGGTAACCCAATGCTACCCAAGAGAAGCAGGCGCGAGCCTATTACACTGGACACAAAGCGTATCAGCGAGGAAGTCTTAAGTGCGCAGGAATTTCTCGCGCTCACAAGGGAAAATCCTGCTGTCATTAAATCATCGCAGGTTGTCGCCCCCAAGCCAGGGAAAACTGGTTTCGGCGCGTTTCGTGTCCAATACATTTCTCCGCGCTACAAAGCTACGTAAGGTATGGCAACAAACGCAAAACCTCCCGTAAGGCCGCCAGAACTGAGCCAGGAAGCAATACTAAAACTGGTCGAACAGCAATCAAAAGAAACGGATGTCAGGATGGCGGAAATTGACCTACGTTCACAGGAGTTGAAATACAATTCAGCCCACGCGGAAAAAATTCTTGGTGCACAGGAGCGCGACAGAAACGCCGAGCGAGAATTCGAGCTAGAAAAGGAGCGCGCAAAACTGATCTTTGCCATTGCATGTATTGCACTTGTCTCCATCATCATTATATTCGGCATGTACATGGACAAGGATGCGCTCGTTGCCGACATTGTCAAGATTTTCAGCGGCGCTGTCCTCGGCATGATAGGCGGCTACGGGTACGCGCGGGTTTCCTTGGGTGCAAACAGAAACGCGGAATAGCTTTCACGACCCTGTCTTACTGGCTAATTTCCGCCTAATCTGTTCCGGCGTCGGGTTGTAATACGTCATCGCCCTTTTCGGGTTTTTCCATCCAAAAATCTTGCACAACGTCAGCACATCAACACGCCCGGCCAGCCGCGTAGCCGCAGTATGTCGCGTATCGTGAAACGTGAATCCACTCAATCCGGCGCGGGCGCGATATTTGCGGAACAGCGCATCAAGCGTCGGCGATTTCAGCCCAAACACATACACCTCATCCCAGCCGCGCATCGCCTCAATGATGCGTTCCGTGTGATGGAGCGTCGGCACAAACCGCCGACCTGTTTTCCCCGCACCTACCTCTTCGCCCGTGACGATTAAATGACCGTCGCGCAAATCATCCCATTTGAGTTTGCAAATCTCCCCTGCCCTCATTCCTGTTCGTAGTGCGAACAGGAATGCGCAGGCGACCGCCTGGCCAATACTGCGGCAGCGGCCGGGCTGGTAGCCCATCGTCCGCAGCATGATGCGCGTCTGCGAGAGCGTAATCAGCACTTCTCGATGTTCCGGCTCGCGCGGTTTGCGCACGTCGCGGGCAGGATTTGTGTCGATCCAGCGCCATTCGCGCCGGGCGCTTTCGAGCGCCGACGAAACCAGCGAGATTTCGCGGCGGATTGTGGATGTAGATACCTGTTTTAGGCGCACGTCCCGCCATGCGCCAATATCGTCCGGAACCAGGTCAGCCAGGCGTTTCGCCGCCGGGAATGTCGGATCAGCCAGAAATGCAGCTATCCGGATTGTTTCCCATCGCTCCCCACGATGGGTTGGTGAGATTTCGTCAGCGTAGCGTTTCAGCGCGTCGCCCAGGGTTTTATCACCCCCCGTTTTCCCAGCGCGCAACTCCTTTTCGCGCTGGAACGCCCAGGCTTCGGCCTCACGCTTGAGACGGAAAAGCTTGGAATCGCGCTGGCCACCAACATAGACCTGTGCCCGGTAGCCTCGCCCTGTGTGCTGAATTGACGCCATGGGGAATCCCCTGGGGAATTTGTGGGGAATCCATTGTAATTTTTGTTGTTTTGGCGCTCAAATTTGTTTCATAGGATCGTTATAAGTTGTTGTTTTGAAAGATTTGATGTGTTCAGCGCGTCAAAATAAATCATTTAATGGTGCCGACGATGGGCGTCGAAATCTGTTGTTTAGCATGGCTTTCATGGGTGTCATGGGTAATTTTTGGGGGGTTGATATTAATCGACCAGCCTTCGTGTAGGCGTATCTAACTCGTACTCCATCCACTGATATGATTATATGTTCATTTTGTCTGTCGGCGGCAATTGTCAATCACCCCCGCGCTTTTGCCATTTTTTCACGCAACTTCTTCATCTCAGCCTCATATTGATCATTATCGATTTTGTTGCGGGTGCGCTGGCGCGCTACGTTCCTCATCTCGCTCCTGATGTCATTCATAATCCTCGCTTTATTGAGGTTGTAGTTTCTTAGTTGTACATCAATCGGGTAACTGCCAATCTTGATGCCGACCGACGACAACGCCGCTTGCCCAACGGACTGTTCCCGCCCAAAGGCATCGGTTGCACCACGGCTTGCATTCTTGATGCTGGTATAAGCATATGAACCCGGAATGACTGCCGCATTCGGCATCATCGACTGATACACGTAGGCAGATACCTTCATCCACTTTTCAGGAGTCGTATCAATCTCGCTAGTGATTTCCTTGCCGGTAAACATGCTCTTGTTCGCAACGATTTCGCCCAGCAAGCCTAACGGGCCTGACGGATTAAACATCGGTAGCATCGGGACAGCGGAATGCCCTTGCCCCGTATCAAACAGATCGCCCACCGGAATAAAGCGCCGGATGTCAAGAAACACCGGGCTGCTGTTTTCATCATTCCACGGCATACGGATCAGCTTGGGCGTCCCCAGCCAGGTCAGTCCAGCCTTCTCTTCCGGCAAATACTTGCGCTCTTCTTCATCGTCGCCATCCGAAAACGCATGCCCCAACGCATTGGCTAGGCCGGAAAACGCCGCCAACTTCAGAATTTTGTGCGGCTTATGCGCGGCAATTTCCACCAGCATGGGAATGGCGCGATAGCTATACGAAATGAACGGAAACACGCTTTTTCGTACAGCCTGGATCCAAGGGGCATTGATGTTGTAATCGAGGAACGACCTGCGCCCAATCTTGCCGGCGTCCATATCGCTCTTGCCTTCTTCTTTCGCCCGCAGCCACGCGGCCAGTCTGAACACCTGGTCTTCCGCCTCGTAAGCGCTCAGCATTGCCTTGGCGGTACCGGAGATCGCTTTTGCGGGCAACGCGCCTTTAGCCGCATGCCAGGCTGCCGGGAACTGTAGCTGCACCAGATGCCCGAGCGCTGAGAACACCCCCGCCTTCACCGCATCACCCTCGCCGTTCAAATGCAGTTCATCCTCAAGCGCTTCAAGCAACGGCGCGAGCTGTTCGCGCTGAAGTTCGGCGGTTGCCCAAGCGCCGAGATCACCGCCCGAATCGGCAAAACGGTTCATGATTTCCTGCGCAGCCAGGTGATTCATATCGTTTTGCTGCGCCGCCCGCTTGCCCGGATTCCGGCTCTCTTGCGCGGCCAGCATAATGCGCAGCGCCTTGAGAAGATGCCCGGATGACACATCGTGCCAGTCCGCCATGACAAAGTTCGACATGACATTATTCATATGTACGGTCGGAGACAATGCAGTCTTGCTCATCTTCCACACCCGCAGAATCTCGCCATACACCTTCGCCGCCCCTTCCGGGCGCGAGCCAACGCTTTGTCTCAGGTCGTTCCAGATAGCGCCGGGGATATATTTTCCAGCCAGCGCGCCAAAGACCGGCACGCGCGTGCCGGGCACTTTCCGGCTGGGCACCTCAACCCATTCGTCCGGCTTATAGACACGCGCCAACCGTTCGCTGGCATTGACAATTTCACCTGTGACCTGCGCGGGATCGGATACCGCGTAATTTTTATCCAGCCATTCGAGGTATTTCCCCGTCTCGACATCATGAATCATGCCGTGCAGCGTCTTCATAATAGCGAAACGCACCTCGTCGATTTCGCCCATCGCTTCGCGCTCCTGCTTGGTGAAGTCACGCCACATCATAATGTTCTTGTCTTTAACGCCCAGCGCTTCCCAAGTTCCGGCATGCTCGAAACCGGCGAAACGCTCCGGAATTTTTTCGGTTGCCGGCCAATACACCACCTCGCGCAGCTTGCCTTTGTCCATCAGGCCGGAGTTGAGTTTTTCCGCCACCGGCGTCCGGCGTTCCAGGCGGACAAATTTTTTCCCCTTCATCCCCTTGTCCTTGTCACCGACAACAAGGTTCTTCCGCCACCAGTACGCCGCACGGTTGGCAAATTCGGGCATCGACACCGCATCGACCATGCCGCGCCCTATGTATTGCTTGCCCATGACCGAGATCATTTGGGCGCGCGAGAATTTTTCGGCTATTCCCGATTCTTGCAGATGCTTGGCGTAACTGCGCCGCAGATATTCAAATTGGTTGCGTTCATAAGCACCCTTATCAAGCAGACCCAGCCTGACCGCTTCCTGGGAAAGCTTGTCGATCATCTGCTTGATTTCGCGCATCACAACCACCGATTCCGGCGGTAACTGCCGCTCAAGGAACGCCGCCGCCTCCGGCTCGTTATTATTCATCCAGGCATACGCCACACGGGACTCTTCGCGCGTCAGGCTCCCCAGTCGTTCAGTCAGCTTGCCCAACCCCCGGATATGCTGTTTCATCGCACCCTGCATTTCCACGCGCCGGTCAATTACCGCTTCGGGAACGCCATAGTCAGAAATTAGCCCGGCCTTCACCGATTCCGGGGTGATATGGTCGAGAATAAATCCGCCCTTGTTATAGGCGGTCTCCGCCAACCAGTTAATGCCCGTCCATTTGGTTGCCAAAGCAAAAACGGCATCGACAGGCTTGAATACGCTCACTTTCCGCCGGATGATCTCATCGGCAAGCGCTTCCGGCGTTGCTGCGCCGGCGCGGCTGTACCGAGGCTCTTCAGTATTGACACTATCCCACCATTGGGCTAATCTATTTTTTGAAAGCCCCTCGGCTCCTTCCCCCGGATTTGGCTTCCGGCCAGGTTGGATAACAGGGGCTTTTGTTTTGTCTATTGCCTCTACGCTCGTTGCATCGTTGTCGTAATATACATGCCCATCGTTGTCTTCCCGCAAGACAATACGCACAAAGGCTTCACCGCTTGGGAAGGACGCTTTGACGCCGTAGTTGTGGAACGCGACAACGTTCGGGCGTTTGGGATCGTTCAGCGCGTCACGCCATAACGGTTGCGCGCGTTCAATGAGTTCGCCCAGTTTTTGCATGACAAGCAGTACGCGCCTGTCAGCGGCATGTTGTGCGGTTTCCTTGAAGCCGCTGACAGGGAATTCCACTTGCCGCCCATCAATGGTTTTTACCGGCTTGAGCGCTTTGTATAGCTGCCTGGCGCGCGAGCGCGCCGCTGCAATGTCGCCGCTTTCAATTGCCTTGTCGACGCCGATTACGACCGGCTCCATCTCTTCAAGCGCTTTTTTGGCTTCAACGGCGCGCTTGCGGCTGTACTGAGGCGTCATGTCGCGCGAGAGCAACGCTTGCAGCCGCCGGGCAACCTGCGCTCCGCTCGCCTTGCCATCGGCGCGCCCGGTTGCTACACTGTCTATGCCTCCTGCGCCGGATGAGCCGGATCGCTCCACACTGCTTTCAGTGTCAGTCCCGGATACTCGGCGGCCAAGGAGGCTTTCTTTTGTGGCGACACTGTGCAAATACATGCGCTGCGTGTTCGGGTCTTTATGCACCAACACCGTCACCACGTCTTCCTTGCCGTCAATTTCTACTGGCGCGCTGATGTAATGGCTTTCTCCGTCGCGCCCGCGCTGCGCCGACATAACGAGCGCGCCACGCTCCAGAACATCCTTGACCGCGCCAAATGCCGCATACTTGAACAAGGTCGGCTTACCGTGCGACATGGAGTCACGAACGGCGCGCTCATCCAACGCCACATCCCCAAGCTGCGGATTGACGGCCTTGCCACCTTGACGTTCAAATAGCTTTGTTGCCCATGCACGCACATCGGCCATTCCGGTTTTCGGCACCGATTCGGTTTTCACCTTCGCCACCGGCTCGCCCTGCAATATCCGCGCTTTTTCATCGTCGCTTTGCCGGCGGCTGTACATCGGCTCAATCTGCGCCTGCGCCGAGCGTTTGCCGTTCTTTACCCAGCCGCGCGCCGGCAGGATGTAGCTGTGGATGATTTCTTCGTCGGTAAGCTTCATGTTGCCCAGCCCGGGCACGTGGCCGCGCAGCCATTGGCGGATAGCGGCGACGCTGCGTTTGACGAAGCCCAATTCCGGATGATCCTGCGCCATTTCGGCAAGGATTTCTTCGGCCGCGGTCATTCGTCCTTTCTCGCCCAGGGCTTTAAGTTGCTCGGCAAGCGGCGCGTCTTTGGGCATGTTCTCCGGCATGAGGCCGTATTCGCGCGCCTTGGCAACGACTTCCCGCAGGCGCGTCCTGACGATCTGGCCCAGGATGCCGTCCAGACTGTCGCCGAAGACGCCTTTCAGGCCGTAGTGCCCCAGCGCTTCGTGAAACAGGGTGCGCGTGGCGTCTTCCAGCGTGGTCAACTGGTCGACGACGAGATAGACCTTGCCTTGATAGATAAAGCCTTCCGCCTCGCCCGATGCGCCCTGTTTCTTCATCTGCGTGTCGTGACGACGCACGGCTTCGGGAATGGCTTCGTCCTGCATGTCGCGGGCGACAATGACTTCCGGCGCTCTTTTCCAGCCGTCCGTGATGGCTTTGACGTGCTCACGGATCGTTTCGGCCTTGCGTTCGACGGCGGCCTTGGCTACACTGTTATTGCTATCTGCGCCCAGCCCCCTGCCTCTTTGTGAGTGAGGCTGCGTATCGGATGATGCGGCTTTGGCTGCACGTTGCGAATCAGATGCCGCGTTTGAAGCGCCTGTAGCATCACGGGAGAGTGTAGGGGTGCTACCAGTAGGGGCGGTATTGTCATATCCCTTTCCGCTCGCACCTTCAGACAACCCGAAGGCAGTAAGCACCCATGCATTACTGCCTTTGTTTTTTCTCAAGGCGACGCGGTAGCCGTTGTGGTCTATTTTTAAAGCGACGGAATCATCAAACTGCGTCCTTGCCGCAATTTTCCCTTTTGCAATAGTTTCCACCGCTGCGCGCGTGAGCATGCGGATAGCCTGCGCTTCACTCATGCCGTCTTTACGCTGGCGGGCGTCAATGATATGCGCCAGGCCTTTTGCGCCTGCGCTCTTGCCGGTCTGGCTGATTCGCCCTTCGTCACCCCATACGAAATCTACCCAGCCAATATCGTTGCGATACATAGCGCGATGAACAGAGGTTTTTCCGGCAATCGCTTCTTCCATCGCCTTGCGTCCGCGCGCAATATTTGCCTCTACCGATTTCATTGCACTGCGGCTCATGGCCGGGCTTGCAGCCTCGTTTTCAGGCACGCTGTTCTGCTTCCCATCGCTCTGGCGCGCGCGCTGTTGTGCGGGTTCTTCCGCCTGTACCGGGCGCGTTTGTGCGCCTTCGCCTTTCTTGCTTTCCGGCAATTTTTGCAAGACGTAGCCGGTCTGTACTTTCTGCACTTTGTGCGTGCCGTCTAGGGCGTTGGCCTGCCGGTATTGCGCCGCTGCTTCTTCGCTCCTGAACGGTTTGCCGTCTGTATTGCGCACGGTTGGCGCGCTTTGCAGGCGGGCGATTTCTTCTTGCCGGGCGCTATCGGTAATGTTTGCCGGCGCGGGTGAGTCTACAGACTCACTTTTGGGTGCGTTCTGCGCTTGTGTACCATTTGGTACACGTGCGGATGCATCGTTCTCCGTAACAGGTGCCCCCATGGGGACACTTTGCCCGGCATTCGGCGCATCTTTCTTGCGGATGATGAAGCCTTGCGCATCCGCAGCGCTGGCGAAGGTAGGCTGTTTCGGCTTGGCAGGCTGTAAATACTGCGCCGCTGTGCTCCTGTTCGACTGCCGCGCCATTTCTGCCCGATTAACCGGTGTTTGCCGCACGCGCACCAGCATAGGGCGCTGCATGGCATCGACCATCTCCGGCGCAATACCGAAATTCACCGCGTTCTCGCGCAGGAACGCCTTGTAATCGGCTGCGTGCTGCCCGTTGGACTGATACGCCTGCTTGATGGCGATGGTGCGCGCATTGCCGGATTCAACCAATCCGTCAGCCCCTACGACAGGCGCGCCGGCGGAAACTTTGTCCGAACCGCCCAGCCTTGCCGGGTTGAGCCGACTCACAATGCCGGAGACCTGCATCTTCGATTGATACGAGCCGCGATCTTTCGGCTGCATTTCCATCGGGTAGTTTAGCGACGGGCGGAAATATTCATCATGGCTGGCCGTAACATCGTCGGCTTCCATCAGTGCATACTCCCCTTTGAGAGGGATGCCCGTTTCTGTCCGGAATGTGGTTTCAGCACCCTTTACCGCCTGCGGAAATTCAGACGTGATATTGGCACGCTCCAACACAAGCGGGGTCTGGCTGGCTTCGTCAGCCGTTTTCAGTTCTTCGTCAATCTGCTCAACGCGATCAAGCGGCGTGATCGGATCAGGATGAAACAACGCGCTTTCCGCGTTCTTCCTTAGCGATTCTTCGGGGTTCTCAGTGGTTGCAGCAGTTTTAGCGGCATCAGGCGTCTGCTGAGTGTTCGCAGGCGTTTCGGGCGTGGTCTCGCCTTCTTCCGGCTCGACCCGACCCAGCACTTCATCCGCTGCGACGGCGGCATTACCGCGCCCAGAATTTTCTGCTGCGCCATTATTGCGATGGAATGCGCCGCCCATGACGCCGCCCATCAAGCCGCCCGCTAGGCCGCCAGAAATAGCGGACTCGCCGACGCCTTCCATCAGTTGCTGTGACGGATCGGCAAAGCGTGCGATCGCGGCGTTATCGCTCAGCTTTTCCCCGGCCGACTGGATGGCTTCCGTCGCCGTCTCCTGGAGCGCGCCGCGACCAATCGCGCCTGCCCGCGTTCCCTTACCAACAGCCGCCGAACCAAGATACCTGTCGCCCAGCCCGCCAAAGAGCGCATCAAACGCAAACGCCCCGGCCGCGGAATCCTCCGCAACCCGCTTGGCAACCGCTTTTCTTGCAGCGGCGGCATCCCCTTTGTGATCGGCCAGCGATTTCTTGTAATACGCCGATTCCGCCAGTTTCTCGGCAGGCATTTCCATCACTGTACGATAAGCCTGCTCGTAGGCGGAACCCGCGCCCTGCGCGCCTTCCATCGCCCCGCCGGAAATCATCGCCGCGCGCTCAGCCGCTTTCGTAGCCGCAAGTTCGGCCGCTTCACGACTCCCTGTCTGTGCAAGTGTCTTTGCAAACGCGCCTTTGCCTGCCACACCCGCCAGCTTCGCGGTAGCGCCCATCGGGCCAAGCGTCCCCGGTGCAGACTGCGTTGCGTCCCCCAACAGCTTGCGCGGAGTTACCCAGGCATCGCCGAACAACTCGCCTTGACCCGCCAGATTCCACAAATTCTTCGGAATGGACAGCACGCCATCCTTCTTGATCTCATTCCAGTCGGCTTTTATATATTCTGCCTGGTCAGCCATCCGTTGTGCGTCGGAAAGCTCGGCATCAAGACTCTTTCGCCGGTTATTGAGAAAATCACGCGCACTCTGTACCTTTTCACCAACCCAGTTTTGGGCTGATTTCGGAACCATCTCATTGACAAGCGTCTCTCCGATCCCTTGGCTGACAGCCAGATTCGCCAAGCCAAGCGCCTGTTCCGGCAGATCGACGGTCGTCCCGGCATTGACCTTGGTCAGCAGGTCTTTGCCGATGTGCTGATTGACTTCCGCCCAGCTTTCCTCCTTGTAGGGGTCGCCACCCTTATAACGATAGCCTTCCTCAATGTCACCCACCTTGGGCGGAAGAAGCTCCCAGCTTTCCTCCTTGTAAGGATCACCGCCTTTGTAACGATAACCTTCCTCGATGTGGCCGATTTCAAGCGCTTCCATAACAAAACACCCCGACAGACAAATATCCGTCAGGGTGCCATGCTTGGTGCGTCATCCGGCGCTATCTTTGGTACTTTGTCGGCAGCTTACCTGGCGTTTGTACCGTCGCCCCTTTTGCCGCAGCGGTTGAAACAGGATTCACCTGGCCGGATTTTGCATCGACGATATACATCTCGCCCGTCTTCTTGTTGGTCATGATGGCTTGGTTACCCATTGGATCGAATGTTGTCGCGTATTCTAGCGGCGACGACTGATCCCCTTTTGTGCTGATGCCATAGGCCGCCGCCCGCCTGCTTTCCCGTTCAATCTCCTGTGCATCGCCGCGCTCCAGGGCATCGGCGAGACGGGCTCGCTGTGCAAATTCTGCCTGTTTACGATCCGCTTCCGCCTGACGCAGCCCCCGTTCAAAGTCGAACCTTTCCCGCTGGAGCGCGTTGCCTGCACTGGCAGCGCCGGCATGAATTCCGGCAACACGCAATGCATTTTGGTTATTCATTTCAGCAATATACCGCTGCGTCCCGTCCTTCATCACCCCCAGCTTTTCCTGCAACGCCCGATCCGCCGCGCTTTCCCTGGCCTTGGCCTGTGCTTGCATGTGCGCCTGGAAGAACGCCGGGCTGAGCGTGGCAAGCTGCATGCCCGCCGCATCAAGGTAGGCGGATGCCGCCGCCTGCGGAGAATTGATCACCAGCGAACCGAGCGCTTTGCCCGCCTTGTCGAACTGGTTGGCGCGAATGCCGCCTTCGGGCAGGTCGTCGAAGGTGAGTGTGTTGCCGTCGTTAAATGCGCCGATCTGGTTGTTGTAATCTGCGCCCAGCGCCTTGAGCGGCGTGTAGTCGCCCGAACGGATCAGATCGAGGTCGGCGCGGATTTTCGCCATCATTTCGTTCGCACGCCTGGTGTCTTCGAGCGTGATCTTGTCGGCGGCCATCTTCAGACCGTGCGATTCCTGCGCCCGCGCATCGGCCGCCTGTTGCAGCTTCAGTGATTCATCCGCCCGCCGGTTGGCGGCATCCTGCCGATCCTGTTCTCGCTGCCGGTTCCATTCGTTGGCCGCCGCGCCCATCGCAATGCCGAGATTACCGCCCAGCGCCAGCTTGTTGCCAGACTCGTGCGCATCAACGCCATTCGGATAGGCTTTACCGTCAATCATGCGCGCCTGTTCGCCGTAGCGTTTTTTCAGGCCGATTTCGTTGATTGCGTCGAGCGTCTTCAGCCCGACCGATTTAACGGCATCGGCGTTGATGGCGTACTCTTTATCCGACATCCAGACCGGAATCGAATCGGAAGTAGGCGTGCCCTTGCCCGTGACTTTGCCGCCGCGGGTCACATCTTTGCGGGTTTTCGCCTGGCCGCCGTCGGCAAAGGCATCCGACAAGGCCGTCAGCGCGCCGGCGGCGAGCAATCCCCAGCCAAGCGGGTTCCAGGCATTCGCCGCGCCTGCCGCCGTTGCTGCCGCGCCCGCTTCTCCGGCAGATGCCAGCGCCGGAGCAATACTGCCGGTAACGCCGGAACCCAGCGCCCCTGCTCCGGCTTCCGCCGCTGCCGTGCTTCCGGCAGACGCCAAAGAGCCGGAAATACCACTGCCCAGCGCGCCGCTCATACCTGCGCCGGTTGCCGCCGTCGTGCCTGCGTTGGCCAGCGCCGGCGCGATGCTGCCGGTAACGCCATTGCCCGCCGCCTGACCAAGCAATGCCGATTTGCCTGCTTCCCACAAGGCCGTGGCCGCCGGTTTTGCCAACTGCGCCGCTGCGACGGGTGCAGCGCCAGCGAGAAATTGGCCGATGGGACTGCCGTTGTTGCTGCGCGCCATCGATAGCGACGGCATCGAGGCCATGCGCGCCCGCCAGCCCTGCACGGGATTGTTCGCCGCGCCGCCGTTAGCCAGACGCAGGCCTTGCCGCGCAACCGCCGCGTGCCCGCCGTCCTTGAGCTTGATTTGCCCGCCGTCGGCCTTGAACAGGCCGTAGGCGAGCGATGCGCCCATCTGTCCGTAGCCTGCCGCGTTCTGCGCCGCCATGCTGTTGTTGGCGTTTTGCATGCCGGCCAGATTGCTCATGCCAGCATTGGCGCTGGAGAGCATTTGCGTTGCGTTGCCAGGCATACCGGAGACTTGCCCAAGCGCATCCTGGTTGCGCGCCCAGCGTTGGTTCTCCGCCCATTGCCCGGCTTTGTTCAGCGCATCGGTGCGCGCCAGCGCGCCGGTAATCCCGGCGTCACGCTGTATTTGCCAGGTTTTTGTCGGATTAAATTCCGACCCGTAGCGTTCCATGTTGCGGCTGGCCGCCGCTAATCCCGCACCCAGCGAGGCGTTGGCGTCCGCACCTGCCTGCGCGCGCATGCGATTGGCGAGCGTGCCGTCCTGCGACTCCTGCACCATTGAGCTCGTGTTCGCCAGATAGCCGGGCGCGTATTTTTGCCAGTAGTCGAAAAGTTCGCCGGACATCGCCATCGACTGGCGTACCTGGTCGGACTGCGCGTTCCACAGGTTATCATTGCCGCCGGAATTGCCGCCGCCACCACCGCCTTTAAAACAGCGCCGGTCGAATCCGCGCGACAGAACACGCGCCTCCAGTGAAGGGTTGTCTTCCGGAAGCCCTAGTGGGTTGTTCATAAAACTGCTCATGCCTGCACCTTTCCCAAATCAAAATCCACTATCCGGCCAATCTCGGTATATCCGCGCCGCGCTGCCAGCCGCGCCACAGACGCGCGAACCTGCGCCTGTATGCGCGTAAAACCGCTACGCTTTGCCCAGTTTTGGAACGCTTCCTGCACCCGCTCATCCGTGCCGAACCGTCCTCCCGCCGCCGTCACGAAGGCGACGCTGGCATTCGGGTAATAGACCGGCGCAACAGTGCAGGCACAGACGATAGAGGCTTCGTCGCGGACTGCGATCAGCAGCCGCTGCACACCTGCCACCAGTAGCGCTTTGAGTTGGTCCAGACTGGTATCGGCACAACCTACCGGATCGGCATCGTAGGCCTTTTGTAGCAATTCGCCGACCACCGGCCACATGGCGACAACATCACCCGGCGCAACCTGCATGACTTTGATATTCATGGTTTCTCCGGCCAGTTGATTTCCAGGGGAAATCCGGGTTGCTTCGTTACATCGCGCAAACCCTCTCGGTAAGCCTGCCATTTAGATTTTGTCGCATCCGGCACATCAGGAAGTTGCGTCCAGTCGGTTTCTTCCAGCAATGCATCACGTCTCGCGCGCACGTCCGATGCGGCGTATTCTTCATTCGTTATCCATTCGCCCGCGGAATAATCGAAATATGCATAAGCGTTCGGGCGTTCAGGGATCGGTATAAATGACTGGCTCGCAAAATCATAACGGTAAGCTGTTGGCGTAATACCTTCCGGACACTCGATAGCGCGCATGTCATCGACCTCCGCTATCGGCAGCATGTTGTCCCGTTCCAGCACTGCCGAAATGGCTCCGTTCGGCATGCACAATGCAATCCGTTCGCTCATCGGTACAGCGCCTGTAAAATGAAATCAGCGATTATTCGTGTGCCGTGGATCCCTTGTAAAGGATACACAAACATCTTGGTACCTCCTCGCGCCTCTATATAAAGCCCATACTCATACACAACATCGGGCGCGAGGGGTTCGTTAAATACAAGCGTTGTCGTCCCTGTGTAAGTTACATCTACATCAAACTCGGCCGCAGAATCTTTTTTCTGCACCAGCCTCGGATACGGGGTGCCGATGTAACCGCTCCAGAGGTCGTCCGTACGGTTACGCAATAAATGTACATATGCGCGCGCACCGTTTTGGCTGACGATTGATGCAAGCGATATTTTTATATGCAAAAGACAAGCCTGCGCTGCGTGGCGGATAGACAGCCTGCCTACAGCAACGTATTGACCAGGGGTAGGGCTAAACGGCATGGGTGTTATAGCGTCCTTATTCACCATCATGTCGCCGCGAACCGAAAACGTTTCATTGATCGCCTTGCCCGCAATCTTGATCGTATCTACAGACAGGTCGGCAATGTGGCTGTTGTTGACCGCCAGTGCACCAATATGCGCAGAACCGATCGCCGCATTGGCGATCATCGCGCCCGTGATCGAGGCGTTCCGGATAAACGCCGTATCCATAAAAGCGATGCCGTCGCGCAGGATAAATGGATTCTTTTCGGATCGGTCTCTCGGCGAGAACACGGCAAAAGTATCCGCGCGCACGACAAAGGCGGACTGCGCCTTTCCGTTTCTGGCATCAACGCCCAGGCCAAAACCGGCAACATGCCCGTTGGCGTCTATCTTGACGCTCCACGACGCAGCAATTCGTTTGTCAATCGTTTGCGAAAGCGTGAATGCCTGCTGCGCTTTGACGGTGACATCGCCGACACGGGTTTGCAGGTTCGTCACGGCAGATGCAGTTGCGCTGACCCGATCAGAGGTGGCTTTGAGTTCCGTGCGCGTTAATGCGATGTTCTGGTCAATCCGCGCAATAGCGGTATCCATCCGGCTCGCCAGCGCCGAGTTCTGGGCGATTCGTTCTTCTTTTTCTGTTTTGATCATCGCGCCAACGCGGGCGGTAAACCATGATGGAACCCCAATCTCGTCGATGCTTGAACTTAAGTTTTTATATACCCACGACTGCATGATGTCGTCGGTCATGCGCCGGTAAAGATCGCTAAGTTGCGCAACGGCGCGAGAAATCGCTCCGCCACCAGAATTTTGCGACAGCACACCACTGCTGCCGGGCGCAGACGCGCCGCTGGATTGCACTCCCAGCACCTTCCCCAAGTCGCGCACCGTGAGGAATTTTTCCTGCCCATCGCCTGCCGTGCCATTGCGTACAGCCCAGCCGTCCGAAAGCGCCTTGAGATAGGCGCGCACCGACGGATCGGAGACCGACGAGATCGGAGGAAGGTTGGGAATCTTAGCCACCACGCAACTCCGATGGCACGCCGGCCAGACGCACGGACTCAATCATGGATTCTGCCTGCCCAGCAAACCTGAACGACCAGGTGCGCGCGAGAAATCCGGCGGGCAGGCGGAACAGATACTCCGTGTTGCTGAACAGGATTCTTTCCGTGTGGATTTTCTTCCCGTCGGCGAACACATCCATGAGCACCGAGCCGTGTCCAAGCAAGCGCACTACGCCGAGGTTGGTAGGCCGCGGCTGGATGAAATCTTTCGAGTGCCATACGTAGGGCAGCCGCTGGCCGAAATCGTACTGATTTTTGATGGCTCCCTTGAATTCGAGCACGGAACCCATGCTTAAGATAAACAGCGAATCTGACAGCGAATCGACATAGGCGGCGCTGATCGGCCTTGACAGCCGGGTCATGGAAAGCGCTTCACCGTCGAAACGGATCAGCATCCCTTGGGCATTGTCCGTGAACCAGACAAGCAGATTGCCGTCATGAGCATTCAGACGCATTTTGTCCATGCGCTCGCCAAACGTGGCGCGCCAGGCTTCACGCGTAAAAAACTTGTGCGACCAGTCGAGGCTCACATTGACGCCGCGCGCCATCACCAAGCCATCGTGCGATGCCCAGACGACAAACTCGCCGACGTTGCAGATGCTGCCCCGCGATACACCCGCTTGCACTGAAGTCACTTTTGACAGCGTGCAGGCATCCGGCGATTGACCGGATAGAAAATACGGGTGCGATGTCGTAGTGACGTACATGCCGCCCTCAGCCGCGCATAAGCCAACCACGCGCCCTTGCGTAACCTGGGTGTTTTCAGGCGACCAGGCATAGGGTAAATACTGCTCGGAGATATAAACCTGATTGCCGCGGCTCGTCACCATCATGCCATTGGCCATGACGGCCAGTGTTTCCAGCCCTTCGTCCGGTGGGTAAAAACCGACAGTCTGGATCGGCGCGCCCAGCGCGGAACCGGGCAGCATGTCTTCGATTACAACCGTTTCAGCATTGGCATACTCGGAGTGATACAACCATGATGTAGTGTTTGTCCCCGTTTCGGCGCGATACAAACGGATACACGATACCGGACAATAGCCCTTGTCGTTTGCGTGTCCTTTCAGCACCAGCCTGACCACTCCGTCTTCTGGCACCTCAATCCCTGCCGCCTCCGACGGTGCGCTTTCCTCGCCGTACTGATTGACGTAGGTATAGACGTATTCCCGATGCGCGATGTTGCGTAATACCGGAAAAATGCGCAGTTCGATGTAGGAGCCGCGCACCGCCATTGAGGTCGCGTAATTTTTTAGTGCGGCCGGAAGCTTGGACGGCAGCGGCGAATTAGCCTGACGCAGGATGCCGTTGTCAGTAGGGGTTGTCACCTCAATCGCCCACATGCCGCCCGGCGCGGCCATCGTCGCCGCGTAATCGCCGGTCAGCGCCAGGACGACTTCGTAATTGTTCGTCGAGACAACCCGCGCGGCGAGCGCAACCTGCGGGGCGCTTGTCCGCACGCCGGAAATGTCCTCGGCAAAAATCCTGAACGAGTACCCGGCAAGACTGATGGCAACGGCGTGCGCTTCCGCACGCGTTTCCGGATACGGCACGCCGACGCGGTACTTGTTGTTTCCGGACGGTTCGCCCTGGCTGGCGGCGCTATTGCCGACGTACAGGATGCCGCCGTCCAACCAGTAAAACCGGCTGAAGCGGTCGCTGGCGACTGGCCCACGTACCGCCACCACGTCGCGCGGCCAGTAATGCACGTTGCGCTGCGCATCGTCGCCAATGAACAGCGTGCGCGCCGTCGCAGGCACGTTAAGCGTCGTCACCTTTTCCGGCGCGACAATCCCCGTCAGCGATCCCATGGCAAAATCGCAATCGATCGCCTCGCTCGCCGCGCCGTCCGGCAGCAGATGCGGCAGGGTGCGCGGGGATTCGCCCGTAAAAATATCGACGCCAATCATTATCTGATCCGCACGTACCATCCTGCGCCGGGCGAAAACTGCGTGCCGACGGAATCGGGATCGGCATCCGGGTTGGCAATGCTCGCCAGACCGCCCGGATTGCCGGACAGGTTAATCATCCACGTATCTGCCCGAGACACGACGCCGTAAGCGCTTCCAAGCGGCGCTGCAAGCAATACCTGGAACGTCCGCCACGTTGCGCCATGATCGCGGGTTACGGCGTACAGATTCCGGTTGCCCGCCGTGCAGCCCAGTATCACGACGCCTGCGCTATCCGTCGCCATGCTGGCGTTCTGCATGATGAATTTGTCGGTTCCGTAGTTGTCAAAAGGCATCGTGTTGGTATCGAACGGATTCGATACTTTCTTCATGTCCCCGCCAGATGCGCCGGCATAAACGCCTTCATTGGTCAGCATCATGAAATGCGCACCGTCGAACACAATATCCTGCGGATATTCGTTTGTGCCGAGCGACAGGTACCGTGTCGCATCGACCCATGAAGAAGGAATGTGGGGCGTAGGCGACATGACTACCCTGCCCACCGAAGGAGCTGGCGAGTTGCCCACTGCAATAAATTGCGTGCCGTTATGCGCAATGGCGTTGCACTGCGTCATGCCCATACGGGGATCGCCTACAACACGTGTCCATCCTCCTGTCGCTCCGGGATTTTGGCTGTATGCAATTTCACCCGCAGATCCATTGATTGATGAGATGCACAGCCAGTAGTTGGCATTCAGCGCAACGCCAATCGCTGTCAGCGCCTTTCCACTCGGCAGCACTATGTTATTCGTTGTGCCGTTCGGGTTGATAACTTGGATAGTTGAGTTTGATGAAGATGGGAACGCAACGATGCCATTTTGGACGGCAGGTCGGATACCTGGGGCCACCGTTACGCCGGAGAGCGCGCTCCACACCTTTTTGTCTGCCGATTTATAGACACTACTCCCGACAAAGGCGAGCGTGTTCGCGCCCGATTGTGCATAAATCACCTTGTCTGATCCCGCACTTTGCCCTGGAAAAACCGTTTCGTTCAGCACGCCGAGGACGCGCAGGCTGTCCGAAACCCCAGCGTATTCCGGTGCATACCGGACAATTGACCCGGCACGCAGATAGGTTGCGCCGTCCTGAGTAAATTGTTCCGGCATATCGAGCGCATACAGATAGCCGCCAACCGGAACGGAAGACGCGCCGCCCAGCGGTTTCCACGCGCTGAAATTGCCACCCGCTGTAGTTTTTGAACGGGAAAATCCGTTGCCGAGCGCATCAAACACAATCTGCGATGCGCCATCGCCCCCCGTCACGATCATTTGTCCATGATCGACATTGACCGATGCCGGGCCGCCAGTGATGTTGTCCTCCAAATCATAGAATCCGCTCTGCACAACATCGTTTAACGAACTTCCGGAACGGACTATTGCTGTTTTATCGACCTTCTTGCCGATTGCTTCCGCCTGTGCCGTGCTGACCGGCTTGTCGGCATCCTTGGTGTTATCGACATTACCCAGACCCACATCCGCTTTGCTGTGCGTGTGGCTGGCTGCGGCAAAACCCTGTGCGTCGGCCTTTTGCAGCATCTCCTTCATCGTGCCCGCCGTCAGGCGCAGTTCGCAATGCACCTGTGCGCCCGGAATGGACGGATAGGCATAGCCACCGCTTTGTCCGGTGATGGATTCAACATCGCGCGCAATCGTCAGCGTATTGCCTGCCCGTGCCGTAACCTTGACGATCTCCACGCGCATCTGTGTGCCGTCAGCTTGCGGCTCAAACAGCGTTGCGTAAAAACATTGGTTTGCTCCTGGCGTCGGGAACGCGGACGCATCGTCGAGCGTCAGGCTCGTTGCTCCGGCAGACAGCGGGGCGGCAAGCTTTGCGCTTGCCTCGTTGGCGAAAAGAAACTTGTCCATCAGATCTCCTTGATCGTGAATACAACCTCGTCCTGCTTGACGCGGCCAAGTCGCGTAGTCGCCGTGCAGGTCACTTTGTATTTTTTGCCGGACTCTCCGCCCGACACCCAAAACCGGGCTTGCCCGTCCAGAACGGTGGCCTCGCTTACGTTCAGCCCGTCCGGCTCGACAGCAATGGTTGCTGAAACCAGCGTATCTCCGTTCTCCAGAAAGGGCGGCTCGCCGTTGGCATAATCAAAGGCGTAATCAATCCTGTCCGCAGGCTGTTGTTCCCAGCGCCTCAATATCGTCATATCACTTCCTTCACGTAGGTCACGCGGTCGATTGCCAGCACATACGCCACCGCCGTTGGCGGGATGTCGCTTTGTGCACGCCAACGTACGCTCCCGGCCATCGTCATGGCGCTGCCCAGCGCAGCAGAAAGCGCCGGCCGCAGTTCTCCGGACATGGACATCCCGCCGGAAATCGGCAAACAGGAGGCCGGATAGGCAACGATTTCCCCGCCGATGCGGATGCCGCAGGAGAGTGCGGGGGAGAGCGTCGATCGCAGTTCGCCGGCCATCGACATGTGGCTGACAAGCCCCTGGGTACGAAGCGGCACCGATCCGCGCGCATTGATTGCGCGGGTGTTAAGCGCGTAGGTATTGAGCATTTTTAGTCGAACGTCACCTTGAGCGCGGCTACGTCAGCCAAGAACGCCGTGCCGACGGCGATCGACTGCCCTGCATCTGGGTCGCTTTCGTCATCGCTCGGCACTTTTTCACTGATCAGCAGATTGCCGCCCGTTTCGGCGTCATACACGCCCCAGTACTTCACTCTCACCGGCGTTCCGGTCACGCGCGAAAACAATACCTGGGCTTCGTTTTTGATCATTTCTTTCCCAGCATCGGTCTGGACTGTGCTGAACGTTGCTTGCTTACGCCCGTACCATGACGCAGTAATCTCTTTCGACGTGTCGTTCTCGTCCGTCGGGTTGTCTGTAAATAGCGCGACAAACGTCGGTCTACCCACAAAGTATTGGTTGAATACTGCGGTCGTCAGATATTTTGATGCGCCTGCCATATGTTTTGCTCCTATGCATTAAACAATTGGTAATACGCCGTTGCCCGCTCAGCAGAGCCGACATCGGCATCTTTTGATAACGCCCGGTACAGCACGTAATTCACCAGTCTGTCCTCGTATTTATCCTGCACATCCAACGTACCTCCGGATACCGCTTTGGTGGGCTTGCACGAACACACCAACTCAACCTGTGCTGGTTTATCGTTTTGCGCGGGCCATACCCAAAACGTCGGATATTCTTCCGGCCGGTACAGAAAATTCCGCACCACCGAGGCGGTCGGGCGCTGCCGCCAATTAAGCGAGAAAGCATCCAGTGTCTGGATGTCGGCTGAAGGAACGCCTGTCATATCAAACAAGCTAATCACTTCTTCAGGGAGTGTCTGCTTCGCACCCGGAACCAATCTGAACCCAGGGAATCTCTTGGTATTCGCTTCCGGGAATTTCACCACCAACGCCACCAACGCCTCGTTCAGCCACAGCAACAACTCTTCCGTTTTCCAGCGAACACGACTCTCGTCATGGCAAATAATCGAGACTTTCTTAAGAAGACCATCCACCAGAATTGCCATCTCAGCACCAGACAATCGGAGAAGTGATACGCGCGCTGCCGAAAGAGCGCTCCGCCTTCGTAAGCGCCTTATCAATAGCAGCGTTGAACTCGGCCTCAGCCTTGACGCCGGCATCCGGCTTAGACCACGGCTTGTCTTCGTACAACATCAGGCGCGCCATCGCACCAAGGCGAATCTGTTCGCGGAACGCCACGTACAACTCATCGGGGATCCCGGAAGCGCTATCGCTCGGTTTGACAGACAGACTTACGGAAACCTCGCCGGCATCTACCGGAATCGGATATAGCCGAACAACGCCCGGGATGTTCTGCAAGTAAGCATTCGGCTGCCCGGAGTGTGAGCGCCAGTCGTCAAACGAACGTCGGGCAAGCTGAGCAGATGTAGTAATGGACAATCTGGTTGCGTCAAACCAAAGATCATTGATGCGCACAAGATCGCACTCAAAATCTTCGGGGAGAATAGAAAGATCAACATTCCCGGCCTCAACCGGAATTGCTTCAACATCAACCGTCCATGCCCGCGATCTTTCAAAAAAAACTTGAGCGGCACGCAGCAATTCGCGCTCAACAATTACCACGGGACACTGTGGCAATCTCGGCAGAAGATCAGGAACCCACGACGCCCAAGTTTTCATCTTTTACTCAATCGCCAGACGTAGGCGCAGGTTTGCGCGAGGCGCGCTTTTTGGCGGGCATCTCAATCGGGGCGGAATTTTCGTCGCCTTCTCCGCCTTCTCCGCCTTCTCCGCCTT
>CAUVMZ010000002.1:0-38593 GCA_963552855.1 uncultured Corynebacterium sp.
CCAATAATGTAGGTTTAACCTATTAATGATGTACCAGTGCTATTTGGAACGTCGTGGTCATCCACAACATGGTGAAGGGGATGACGAACCAAAACGTGCCCATCCACGGCCGCCACCTGGTGTACGACACTAACTTGCGATACATCATAATCGCCGTACCGAACATACTGGCGATAGGAATTATGCTGGTGGCAAACGGCCACCAAATCTCCGCCTGCCGTGAACAAAACCACGTGGCCGTCCCCGCCTCGCAATACTCCCCACCCTGTATCCGAGCCACCACCGCCAAGAACCCGGCAACTAGCAACGTCACCACCGGCGTGAGTACCGCCCACAATATAGCCTGACGAGTGGAACGCCGATTTGCCTGCGCCACCACCAACGGGTCTGGCGCATCCGCCAACTCATCAAAATCCCGCGGTGCCGGCCGCATCATATTGGTGAAATCAGCATCGGTAATAAGGTCATTCTCTGGGTGATCGAGATACGATTGATTCAACACGGGATCCCTTTACAACAACGGGGACAAGGCAGGGCGAACAACAACATCAGTAAGGCTTGCATCACGTGGTGTCTCTAACACATCCCCCACAACCCGGGCAACGGTATTCGGATCAAGATACTCATCCGGAACATACGGCAACCCCTCCTGGGCCCGAATCGCCCGCTGCATATCCGTAGCAATCCGCCCAGGAAAAACACTGGTCACCCGAATCTCCGGCTCCTCAGCTCGCAACGCATCACACCACCCCCGCGCCGCATGCTTGCTGGCACTATAGGCACTCCAGCCGGCCGCAGCCTGCCTGCCCGCCCCCGAATTGAGATACACCACCATCCCCCGCGCAGCCCGCAACGCCGGCAAAAACCATTGCGTCAACTCCACCGGTGCCAAATAATTCACCGCCATGTGCTGCGCCGCAACCTCCCGCGACTGGCCCCGCCCAACGCTCGCAATCCCAGCACAATGCACCAGCGCATCAAGCTTATCGACGCCCGGGGCGGCGTCGTCAAGCGGAACTAAAAAATCCGCCTGCCACCACGTCAACCGCGAATGCTGAAGATCAGCTGGGGCAGTACGGTAATGGGCAAACACCTGGTAGCCCCGATCAAGCAATAACCTCGTGACCGACAGGCCCACGCCACGACTAGCACCGGTGACAACTGCGTGGGGGATCATACCCGAATTATAGCGATCAACGAGGGAAAATAGAATCGAACTAAAGTATCAAAAAAGCGCCATTAGGTGAACCTATATGCCCTGGCGCTTGCGGAAACGTCACTAGTTATTGTCGAGAGTGCCGTCCAAAATCGCTTGAACATTGGAGCGGCGAGATGCCTTTTCGAACGCTTTAAGTGCTTCTTCGGTGTCATAGGCTTCTGATAGTTCATTGATCAAATTGGCCAGTTTGGTGATATCGCCCAGCTTCTCCTCCGGCAAAGCTGCCAGCATATTTGCTAGATAGGCGGTGCGTTCATTACCAACCCGCTCCAACTCAGACTTACCAAACGGCGTCAACTGCACCTTAACACCACGACGGTCAGTCTCCTCCCGAATCCGCTCAATCATGCCGCGGTCCTCTAACTGGTGCAAAGCATTCGATGCCGTAGGCATACGAATCCCCTCAGCCTTAGCGATCTGGCTGATACGCGCCGGGCCCTCATTATCGAGCCGGCTCAAAATCGTTAATTGCGGACCCGTGAGATCGGACGTTTCCGCTAGTCGGAAATATAATACGTACAACTTAGTTAGGGCGGGCCGAATCCGTGCCGCCAACTCTCGATGTGCTTGTGATGTCATGAAACACATTCTATCGGTTTGTCAACAAACCTACCGCCCGAGGTGCCAGAAACCCCGAAAAACTTTGATTTTATGATTGATTCCAAGGTATTTTATAAACCTTTAATAGGCTGCATTATTACAGTAATGTCAGAAGAATCTTTGGTTCAGATGGGGGTAATTTTCCCTTTTGTGGTAAAGATTAGGAGTATGCATCAATGACGCTACACTGTATGGGGTGGTGGAATTTCAAGGCCAAATTTCACATCGGTTTGCCCGGGCTAAAACCCTCGCCGCTTGGCGGGCTAACAAGGTGAAACAAGATACTATTTGCGATGCTGATTCCTTGCTTCTAGCTGCGGCTAAGTTTCATGGAGTTCCGGCATCCACTCCCTGTCCTATCTGTAACAAAACCAACCTTCGAGAGGTGCTGTGGGTCTATGGCGACGAATTAAAACGAGCGGCGGGCAGTGCTCGATCACTTACAGAAATTGAACAATTTGCAGCCGCCGGATTAACCTTTACCGTCCACCAAGTCGAGGTGTGCACGAACTGCAAATGGAATTATTTACTCATGACTGCAATTGCAGCTCCTTCTTATAAAAGTGATACTTAACACATAAAGCCCCTGAGTGGTGATTATGCTAACACACGGGGTTAAAACCATCTCGAACGGGAGTGTGACCACGCTAGAGAACATACTAAAGTCATAGGTTAATCAAGGCTGCTTAACATTGAGGAAGAACTGTCGTGACAAACAAACGCAACACTCGCAAACCCGTGGGCTCGCGGCCTAGTCGACCCCGCAATAAAAAGCGGCCCACCAGCAAGAAGAAAAACCGCAATAAATGGCTAAAAATTGGTGTCATAAGCACTATACTCGTCATGTTCCTAAGCCCATTTCTTCTTTTTATGGTTGCTTATCTCATGGCGGATGTGCCGAAACCCAGTGAGTTACAGAACAAGCAGATCTCCCATATTTATGCCAGCGATTCAACCACCGAATTGGCCCGTATCGTTCCAGCCGACGGTAACCGCCAAGAAGTGCCATTCGAACAAATACCCGAAGTGGTACAGCATGCCGTATTGGCCGCCGAGGACCGGCAGTTTTACACCAACAGTGGCTTCTCCTTCACCGGGTTTGGTCGCGCTATATTAGGCCAGCTGACCGGCAATTCTTCTGCCGGTGGTGGTTCGACCATCACCCAGCAATATGTGAAGAAAACCTTAGTGGGCGACGAGTCATCCTTTAAACGCAAGGCCAAAGAATTAGTGTATTCCGTGAAAATGGCCAACGAGTGGAGCAAAGAAGAAGTGCTCGGCGCCTACCTCAACACCATTTATTTTGGGCGCAACGCCTACGGCATCGACGCCGCTGCCCGCGCCTACTTCGGCATTCCCGTTCAGGAACTCAACGCCAGCCAGGCAGCCGTGCTGGCGGCCTGTATCCAGCGGCCCAGCCAGCTTGACCCCCGAAACAACTTCGCCGAGGCGGAGGAACGCTGGCGGTACGTGCTCGATGGCATGGCTGAAGAAGGCTGGCTCAGCCCCTCCGATCGGGCTTCTCAAACCTACCCCGAAACCATCGACCCAGCCACCATCCCGGAACAGGCGCCCGAAGTTTCTGGGCCCAATGGGCTCATTAAAAACCAGGTGCTCGCCGAGCTGGGCAATCTTGGTATTGACGAAAGCGAAGTCCAAACCCGGGGTCTGAAGGTTACCACCACTATCGACATGAAAGCCCAAAACACTACCGTCGACATGGTCAATGCCGAGCTGGCCAAACAGCGGGAAAACGTGCGGATGGCCGCGGTGTCCGTGGAACCAAAAACCGGGGCGGTTCGCGCCTACTTTGGCGGTAACGACGGCAATGGGTGGGACTACGCCAATGCTCCCCTGCAAACCGGCTCCACCTTCAAAATCTTCACCCTGGCCGCCGCGGTGTCCCAAGGCATCCCCACCAGCCAGGTGGTTTCCGACGCCAGCTACCAACTTCCCAACACGGTGGTGCCCGGCGGCGGGTGCCGGGGCGGCTGCACCATTAAGGAAGCCCTTAAACAGTCGCTCAACACCCCATTCCTCCGGCTGCAGGGGGAACTGGCCCACACCACCCAAGACACGGCCGACATGGCCCACGCCCTCGGCGTCGCTAGGTCCCTGCCTGGTATTGAAAAAACCCTCACCGAAAACGGGGCAGCCCCCTTCGAAGGCATCACCCTGGGCCAATACCAGTCCAGGCCCCTCGACATGGCCCACGCCCTGGCAACCCTCGCTAACCTGGGGGTTTACCATGACGCACACTTCGTGGAACGGGTGGAAGCCGCGGACGGGCAGGTCCTCTACCAGTTCGATGCCGGCGCGGGCGAGCGTCGTCTAGCAAAAAAGGTAGCCACCAACGTGCTCGAAGCCATGGCCCCCATCGCCGGGTGGTCTGGCGGCAACAGCCTTGCCGGTCGCACCTCCGCCGCGAAAACCGGCACCACCCAGCTGGGCGACACTGGCCAAAACAAGGACGCCTGGATGATTGGCGCCACCCCGCAACTCGCCACCGCAGTGTGGGCGGGCACCGACAGCGGCGAAGCGCTGATTAGCCAATACGGTGCCAATATTTATGGCGCCAACCTGCCTGCAACCGTGTGGAAAAACATCATGGACGGTGCGCTCGAAGGGCAGCCGGCCGAAACCTTCCCGGCCGCGGAATCCATGGGCTTCACCCGTAGCGGCGGCGCCATCGGCCCGGTGGTTGCGCAACCGCAGTCGGTGCCGACCCAACAGGCACCCGTCGTGACAAACACGCCGGACACCAACACCGGGCGGCAAGAAACCATCGAAATTCCTGGGCTGCCGGACATTACCCTGCCGGGGAATGTGACCAATAACGTGCCCAATAACATGCCAGGTACCATGCCGGGGAATCTCCAAGACTTACAGCAACAATTAGAAAATCCCCGAGGGCAGAACACCACCCAAAATTAATGAGATTGAAGAATAATGAGGCGGTTATGGCGAGCGTAACCGTCCAACGGGGTAAAACTGCGCTACGCTAAAGCGCGATGAACGCCACCGTACACAACCGATACTCACCCGCAGTCGAGGAACCCATGGCTGCGGGTTTTATCGAATTCATTGGTGGCAAACTCGGCCGCTACGCCCAGGTGGGGACGCAACGATATTGGACGCCTCTGCGGGTGCTCCTCATGTTCGCGGTCATATTTTTAGGGCTGGCATACCTCAGCAAAGCCTACTGCCTGGAATCGGTACTGCCAGGTGCTGGCCTCGGCGGCGCCGGAAGTGCTGGTAGTAGCGGTGGCGGGGCCGGGGAGGCATTGCTGAACTGGTCCGGGAATCGCCAATACACCGCCGCCTGCTACAGCGATACCATCGCCGGCTATACCCAGTTTTCCCACAACTTCCCCTACAATGTGCCTGTAGCGGACGCCCCCAAAAGCCCAGTCCTGTCGACACTCTTCGGGTGGGTCATGTACTGGATTTCGGGCCTGGTCGGCGCGGTCGTACGGCTGGTGGGTTTGCAGATAGCGCCGCCGGTGGTGTACTTCGCGGTAACCGCGGTGACACTGTCGATACTGTGGATGATTACCGTGCGAATCATGGCGGACCTGACAGGTAGCCGGGTGTGGGATACGCTGCTGCTCACCTGTTCACCGGTGGTGATCGTGCACGCATTCACCCACTGGGAAATCCTGTCCATCACCGCCGTGGTGGGCGCATTATGGTGCCTGTCCCGCCAACACTTCGGGTATGCGGGCGTGTGCATCGGCCTGGGCATCAGTGCCCAAATATGGCCGGTGTTTTTACTACTTGCGCTGTATATCATTGCCGGCCGCAACGACCAGTGGTGGGAGACCTTGCGATGCACAGAGTTCACCATTTTAAGCTGGGCGGCGATCAACATCCCGGTGGCGGTATTATTTCCACACACATGGTTTCGGTACTTCGTTGATGTGTATTTGCAAATGTGGGACTGGCAGTCCGGTTTTGCGCTATTGATCCGGGAGACGAATTGGTTGGGGTTCGACCGCGCCACCACACTCAACCTGGTGATGGTTGGCATGTTCTCGGTCCTGCTGGTCATGATTATCGCGATGATCTGCCAATCCCCCAGCACACCCGGTGTCCCCGAGGTCACGCTCCTGCTACTTGTCGCGTGGCTGTTGAGTACGAAAGAGTGGAGCTCCCAATTTTCCCTGTGGCTGGTGCCAATCATCGTGTTAGCGGTGCCGAAATGGCGGCTGGTCTTTGCCTGGGGAACGGTAGAAGCAGTGCTGTGGTATGTGCAGGCGCTGCATATGTTGGGAAAAGACCATCTGGGGCTGCCGGGCGGCATGTTGGATTTCATGTTGATTATCCGCGGCGGTTTATTATTAATGCTGGTGTGGGTGATGCTGCGTGACAATATTCCCCACATCCCCAAAACTCGCCGCCGAGCCTGTAGGAAGCATGCATGGATAGCACCACAATCGCCACAATGGGAAGCGTCTTTATGGGATTTCTCTGCTTCGGCGGATCGTTCGCCTGCTACATGTACCACAAGCCGGCGAAGCTCACCTGGGGACTCTTCGCCATAGCCGTGGTGCTCATTACGGTGATTCCGGTGGCATTGGCGGTGTTCTCCGCTAGCACCCCATAGCTTTACGACGTCGTCTAAAGTGTTTTATTCATGTGCCCTGTGGCTTCCTTCGGTATCGTGCCATAATGGGCGGCATGACTAAGCATAATGAACATCAAGAACACGAGCACCTAGAGCAGCTCATCGACAAGGTAAAAACCACATTGGACTCTCATGTGCAGCAGGCTGGTCCTCATGACCATGAGGTTTTAAAACAACAATTACAGGACATCAATGCGGCGTTCGACGAGCATGTGAAACACCATGATGCTGGCGATAACGACCAGTCGCATGCGGATCACGTCGCTATTGAAACGAAACTCAAGAATGTGCTCGATAAGTTTGAGGAGCATGTGAAGCACGACGTTGAGGCCGGACACGACCAGCTCAAATCCCAGTTAGATGAGTTGGTGACCAAGTTTAAGGCCCACACCAAGCACTCATAATTGCAATAAATCTTGCGCTATGGCGGCTCCTCGTCCGGGTGGCCGCCATTCGTAGTTATTGCATGGTGTGCAATGAAAATCATTGAGCGGGGTTGGTTCCTGGTTGCCGGAATTATCGAATCTATTTCTAAGTGGTACAGGTGAGTGGTTGATGAGGATGGTGAGATAGCAGATCCTATAGAGAGTATTGGGAACAGTGATTAGGGGAAGCCGTAGAAGCGTAGTTGATTTCCCTTGACATAACAGGTGCCAGATGGCTTTTATGGAGATCCCCCTAGGGGATCCCCGGCTAAAATGGCCTCCCCAGTGGAATTTTCCCAGTTTTACCGCTTCCGTCGCCACCCCACGCCTAATAGCCGTCGCACCTCCATATGCGACGGCTTCTGTAGGTTCGCACCACCAGGTAAAAGGCCAGGTTACCGGTGGCCCTACATCGCCGCTCTCGATGTAGGATTACTGCTAGAAGCACTTTAGCGGTCCTAGTTGTTGATATTTTCTATTGTGTCCTGTACTAGGATGAGAAAGCAGGACGGAGGTTGACTACTAACTAGTGGCTCTCGCAGATACTTTTGCAGAGAGTCACGATATCCACCGCCAGCTGGAGGCGGCGGATTACGAAACTCCCAGCAGAAGTGGATAACTTCTCGCTATTCAGAAGCATCTCAAAAACAAAATCACCTGACTCAAGTAAAACCATTCCACGACACAGAAACGTTGATCTAACCTGCTAAATGAGCATATTTCTAGTCATTCCTAGCCTTAGAGCTGTTTCCGGGACGTTAATCAGATTAGCTATAATGCTCAATGTTAGCCATATGGGCATGGCCTGTCAAGTAAAAATGAGCTAATGTGCTAAAAAGGGGTATGTTTGCTATTTGGTCATTGTGCTTTTCCAGTCGATTAGCTAACCTGGCCATATGGAATCAAGGGGATCTATACCAGTGATGTCACTACAGCAACGCATGCGGATATCCCGGGAAAACGCCGGCCTCAACCAGGAAGAAATGGCCAAAAAGATCGGCATTGGCCGCGCCACGTATGCCAAGACGGAGCAAGGGGTTCGTGAACCGCGGCGTGGGGAATTACTAGCCATCGCGGCGATCACCGGCGTTGATAGCCATTGGCTAGAGACCGGGGAGGTGCCGGAAGCCGGCGAGGACTGACTGAATAAAAACCAGGGCAGTACCCACGTGGTTGACAGGTGGAGTTTTCGCCGCGGTGGCGATGCGATGAAGCGTAATAAAAAATAGAACCAATCGAAAATATTTTCTATTACGATCTCGGGTGACGGTGCCCCGCCATTCAGATGCGCGCCAATTATTGTCACATGCTTCAGAAATTGGGATATTCCATTATTTCCCCAGCTTATACTGATTATATATCATGCAATGATCTGTATGGTATGGCTCGCTTTCTCGATATAGCTGAGAAGACGGTGCTGGTTCTTCTGGTTATTACCGGAAAACCGGGGGATTAATAAGGAATATACCGATAAATAGCTAATTTACTATTTTCAACTATACCGTTCATGTTTTCGATAATTAATCTGATAACCTGTGACATTATAAAAAAAGATCGCATAAAAACACTGGAAAACTCGTCATTTTACCGGAGGCATTGATGCAAGTTTGGTGCCCCAATTTCTGAGGGGTTTAAGCTTAAAGCTATGTTTTTCTCTCCTAAGATTCGATACTCTTAGCCTATGACTATTCGAGTGGCGCTCATTGAAGATCATCCAACAACTATTTTGGGGGTGAAGAGCATGCTTGAGAACGCGAAGGATATAGAATTTGTCAAAGGATTCCCCACCGTAACGGCCTTTTTTGACTATGTTCGGTTTGTTCGAACCGGTATCGCCCTCCACCCGGTAGATGTGGTCCTCTTGGACTTGCGCCTAGCAGACCTCTCCATGCCCTATGACAATGCCAAAGCCCTCATTGACCAAAAATTAAAGGTATTAGTTTATTCATCATTAGAATCTCCCTATCTTATTCGGGACGTATTACGCGCTGGTGTCCATGGGGTCTTCGAAAAGAATAGAAGCACCGAAGAGCTATTGGATGCCATCAGAATTGTGAGCACTGGAAATACGCACGCAACAACTGAATGGGCGTCCATCATTGATAGTAATTACCAGGCGCTAGGAGTGGATCTATCCCCACGGCAACAAGAGGTCCTAGAACTCATCGCCTCTGGGGAAACCGACCGAGCTATCGCCGAAATGCTGAACATTCGACAAAGCACAGTCAACGACTATGTCAACCGTATCCGCACCAAATTCGCACAAGCAGGTTGCGAGACCGAAGGAAGGGGGGAACTGATTAAGCAGGGTATGTATAGCGGCATTTTGCCTGGGCCATCCGATCCTCGGAACTAAACACCTGCTCATGGGTACAACAATGGTGCCCGTTATTCTGGGGTCTTCTGGTGAAGACCCCTATTTGTCCAGTACTGATTTCGATATGGTGAGTTCATGAGAACTATAAAAGTAGCAATGATTGATGACCACCCATCAACTATTTTAGGGGTAAAAACCGCGGTCAACCAGACCAACGACATGGAATTCCATAACGGGTACGCCACCCTCCCGGAGTTTTACGAAAACGTATACGGTCCCTCCCGGAAGGCAGTGATCTACCCGGTGGATGTGGTACTCCTGGATTTACGACTCGCAGACTCCTCAGACCCCTACGACAACACCATTGCTCTTATCAAGCTCGGTTTTAAGGTTCTCATCTACTCCTCCCTGGAATCCCCCTTCCGATTCCGAAGCGTCCTCGGTGCTGGGGCGCATGGGCTCTTTGAAAAAAGCCGATCCATGGAAGAATTATTATCCGCCATTCGGCTTGTGGCCGCTGGGAATACCTTCTCTGACGCTGAATGGGCATCTGTCATCGACAGTAATTATAAGCTACTGAACGTAAAACTATCGGATCAGCAAAAAACTGTACTGGAACTCATGGCTGCCGGGGAAACCGACAAAATGATCGCCAAAAAAATGGGTATTTCCCCCAACACGGTTCGGGATTATATTAATCGAATCCGCGACAGCTTCGCTAAGGCGGGCAGTACTCCCGAGGGGAGGGTCCTCCTGGTTCGAGAGGGGATTAAAAGCGGTATTCTGCGGTGTCCCACGGATCCCTAATTCCAGCACAGCGAGGCGTATCGGTCCCGCCCCGCGGGCAGCAGCCGCAATGTTAACGTGTGGGGGTTCTTCGCCAAGGCGTCGGTGGTATTGGCGATGATTTTGCTGTGCTCTTCGGGATCGGCGCAGGTGGGGCTTCGGTCGTCGATAAGCGTGACCCGGCTGCCGGCCGCCCGGGCCCGCCACACCGCCGCCGTGAGTTCTGGAACGTCCAGGAGTGGCGACCGGATGGCGTCGCGTAGCCGCAGTTCCATGAGTTTTGCCACCGTGGGGTCGTCGACAAGCTGGAGCAGCGAGCGCAGCCACCTCGTCATCTCTGAGGTGTATCGTTGCAGGTCTGGCTCTAAATATTCATTGCTGTCCACCCGCTGGAGTGTGGGCAGCGACTTGACTACCCAATTGAGTTGGAGCGGCACAATCGTCGCCGGAATAAGCAGCGGTATGCACGAAATAATCGAGCTTGCCGATGCCAAAAGGTCCAGCCCCAACCACGACTCGGCGACATATGTCATCACCGCGAACCCTACCCACATTGCCCACGCCGTCCCCGGTCGCAACCGTAATGCCAAATACATTGCCAACACCACCGAATAGGAGACGAACCAGCCATAGCGTTGGAGCTGCGGCGGCTGCGGATAATGCGAGAATTGTCCGATTGTCATGAGGGCACTCACGCACGCAATCAAAATAATGGTATTTCGCCACGGTAGCTGCAATTGGGACCGGTCCGTGAGCGACCATAATGCGCCCGCCACCAGCCCCATGCTGATAATCAGCACATGCCACTGCCCCGTATGGTCGTAGGGCGTCACATCGAAAGTGAAGATAGCAAGCGCATACGCTGCCACCCAGGGCCGAAACAGTCGGTCAAACCCCAGCTTCCGCACCTGGTATAGAAGCATATCCTGCTGCTCCGTTGCCCCTTCAAGCGCCGCCACGGTATCTGTCACGTTCCAGGTAATCTCATATCGGGTGCCCTGTTCCGGGGCGGATGTGAGACTCACGGACACCCCAGTATAAATTTGTGGGCGCTTGAGCATGGTGATCTTCACGCCCGCATGATTATGCGAAACCCTATCGATGTGAAAACCCGGACCCGAATCCTGAAACACAACATTCATCACGGTGCCATTCCAACTAATGGTGAGCTCCCGCGTGGCCTGTGGGGCGTGCTGCACTGAATTATGGGACGCCTCAGCCACCGCATCAATAAGGGCCATGGCGGTCTTAAACGGCAACGATGTGGTGAGGTCGGCAACAGGATGAATGGTGATCTTGGTAGATTCTGCCATGGAATCCCGCAGCGTAGTAATAAAATTTCCTACCGACATGGTGTCTGCCTGTGTTACATCCATGATATTGATGCGCGGCACATCGGTAACAGGCGTCAGTCCCGCTGCGGTGGAATTCAATGTGGGCAAAACCTTGTCGTGGATACGGCTAGTAAAATAGTTCTCCAGCTCGGAAAATGACTGTGACCGCAAGAATGTCATATTGGCCTGAGCATCCTGAAAAATTGCCGCATCAGTCTGCCGACTCGTGTGGATCCCGCTATACACCATGAATAACACCGGTCCGGAAATCAGGGTGGAATACAGGGCTGCGTCGAAATCACTCATGTGCCAAAACGGCAGCTGATTATCGTGCAATGTCACAACCAGCGAGGTGCTCACCAGCATGGTGGCAAACCACCACCAGTTTGGAAATAGCATCATGAGTAAACACGCTGGGATCCCCACGAAATCCCCCAGCAGCATATCCCCAACCGCCGAATGCCCATAATGAGCCAATTGCGCTATCTGAATCATCGGGAACTGGGCATACGCCAGGGCAGAACTCGGCAGGGCCAGAAGGTACAGCACCCGCTTATTCATCATGATGGCAATTGCCAAGAACACTAGCGACCCGGCAAACATGACCATGGCAGCCGTGATCCACCCGCCGTAGCTGTCATTGGTGGAGAGGCATGAATAAATTAAGCTCGACTTCATCAACAAATATCCGCAGTAAGAAACCAAGCAGATAATAGTGATGTAGCGGATTAGTTTTAACTCGGTGATTCGTGGTTGTTGAGGAATAAAGAAATCGGAGTAATGGTGACTTCGCGGTGCCGGGCGTGCGAGCTGAACCAAATCCGAATCCTTCATTCTTGAGATTCTATTGGTTCTCTCCAAGCTAGGACCCCTAATTAGGGTCCCAATCTTCTGGGGCAGGGAATGGTAGTCGGGATGAAGTGCCGTTTCGGTTGTACGACAACCCTAAGCCCATAATACCTAACAAGGATACCTTAAGGTATAGGCCCATAAAAATATGGGCTGTTACCTGGAGAAGAGTAGGGGTGCGCTTGTGGTATGGTCGCAGTTTTGCGCAATAATCTATGGATTATGCAAGGAAAATCTTAATTTTATTAAGATTTTTATGTGGTCAATAGCACTGCTTTCACTCAGGCGGCTGTCGGCATTATTTTTGGAAAGGATAACAAAATCATGCCTGTTCATTTTGATTGGCGGAGCTTGCAACAATACGCTCTGCCGGCGTTGGGGATTGTATCTCTGCTGGTGTCAGCGATCATTGCGGTTGCCGGTGGGTTGGGTCTGGGTGGCTCCTCCTCGGAGAACGATAACGCGGATGCCAATGTCATTTTCAAGGTTGTGGACCAGCACGGGAAGCCACGTGTTTGTTTGCTGATTCCCACAACAAGTCCACATGATGATAAAGCCAGGTATAACAATCTCGATGGAACCTATCCCATCAAAGCAAAACCTGGCCAAACGGTGACAGCGATATTCAGCTGTAATCAGGCCAAGGATGGTGTCTTAGACACCGTGGAAGTATCCGCCGTCGCCCCAGAGACCGGTGTGCTAGAGCAAAAAGTCGTGATTCCCAACCCCAATGCGCCATCGGCAAACACACAATCATCATTACTCGATGACAGTGGCAAGGATGTCAACGTCGTATTCAAAGTCGTGGACCAGCACGGACTTCCGCGCCTTTGCCACGTTAAGCCAACCGGTGCTCTTCACACCGATAACATAGTGCGCACCTCCCAGCTGGGAACGTACGGTGTGAAAGCAGAACCGGGTTCCACGGTGACCCGGATTTTTGATTGCAAACCGTCGGAGCCAGGCACCCAGGTCGTGGAGGCGAGCGCTATCGCACCGCAAGGGGACGGGAAAATCCTGCAAGAAGTAGTGATCCCTGATCCAAACTCCCCATCAGCCTCGTTCAGCAGCTAGGTGCCGTCACCGCGCCACAAGCGTGGCGTACCGGTCTCGGCCCGCCGGCAGCAGCCGGATCGTTACCCTGCCTGGGTCTTCCGCCAGCTTTTCCACCGCGTCGGCAATGATGCGTTGGTGTTCCTCGGGGTCGGGGTCTGCGGGGCTACGACTGTCGATAAGCGTGACCTGGGTGCCGGCCGCCCGGGCCCGCCACACCGCCATCGTGAGCTCCGGGACGTCCAACAGTGGGGACCGGATGGCGTCACGAATCCGCACCTCCATGAGCTTCGCCGTCGCAGGATCGTCGACAAGCTGAAGCAAGGAGCGCAGCCACTCGGTCATCTCCGCCGTATACTGCTGCTGCGCCAACGCCGTTTCCCACTGCAAATGCTCATTGCGATTCACCCGCCGGAGCGCAGGCAGCAACCGCACCACCCACTTTGCCTGCAGCGGCACCAGCGTCGCCGGAATAAGCAGCGGAATACACCGCAAAAACATGCTTACCGGTGCCACCAAATAGAACCCCAACAACGAATCCACCACATAGGTTATTGCCGCAAACCCCAGCCACATCGACCACGCCACCCCCGGCCGCAGCCGCAACGCCAAATACATGGTCACCAACAGGGCATACGATAAAAACCAACTGTAATGCTGGTCTCGTATGGGGCGGGGATAATGTGACAACTGGCCCACAAATATAAGGGCACTAACGCACGCAACCAAAATGATGGTATTACGCCGCGGCAACTGCACCTGCGAGCTATCCGTGAGCGCCCACAACCCCCCTGCTAAAAACCCGGTGCCGGCAAGCAAAATATGCCACTGACCAGTGTGATCGTACTGTATGGTGTCAAACGCAAACGCGGCGAGCATGACTATCACCCACCGCATCCGAAACAGCTTATGAATCCCCAATAACTCCGCATCGGACGGGACATACGTGTCCTGCTTGTTGGTAACACTCGGTGACCTGGCAGAATGGTCCGTCACCCACGTTACCTCATAGCGAGTGCCCTGCCGTGGGCTGGACGTGAGATTGACCGTCACCCCATCATAGATTTGCGGGCGGTCCGTCATAATGATGTTCACGCCCGTGTGCTTCCGCGACGCCTTATCGACGCGAAACCCCGGCCCGGTATCCCGAAATACCACAGACATGATGGTGCCATCCCAATTGATCATCAGCTCACGATGCGCATTCGGGGCATAGCGCACCGAATTATGGTGTGCCTCGCCAATGGCATCAACCAGGGAAATGGCGGTTTTCAGCGGCAACGGCGTGGATGCGTCGGCGGTTCTATTGATAATGACCCGGGTGGACTCGTCGACGGAATCCTGCAATGAGGCAATAAAACTCTCCACCGGTATGGTGCCGACATTCGTGTCATTCGTGATATCCGCCTTGGTGACATCGCTGATGGGGATGAGCCCGGCGGCGGCCGCATTCAGGGTCGAGAGCACCTTGTCGTTAATGTGATGGATGAAATAGGCCTCCAACTCGGACAGGTAGCGCGACCGCAACACCGCGGTAGTGGCCTGATACTCCTGAAACACCGCTTGGTCCGCCGCGCGGCAGACCCGCACCCCATTGTATGCAATGAATAGGGCTGGGCCGCAGATCAAGGTGGAATAGAATGCGCCATTGAAATCGTCGTAGTGCCAAAACGGCAAATAGCCGTCCGACAAGGCCGACATCATGCAAGTGCTGAGCAGGCAGAAAATATAGCAATACGCATTGGGAAAAACCGTCACCAATAGGCAGGTTGGGATGCCGCCGAAGTCCGCCAAGTACAGATTCCCCATCGGGGAATTCCCCCGGTCGAATAGCTCCATCATTTGAATCAGTGGAAACTGACTGTAGGCCACGGCCGAGCTGGTCAGGGCAACAACATAACCTATCCGAGTATTAATAATTGCGGCAACCACCAAACCCGCAAGCGTGATGACGAATAACCATATGGAGACCGTGGTCCACACCGGAAAAATAAAATCTTTTGCAAGATACTCTCGCAATATTTCCCACTTCAGCGTCAAATACCCAAGATAGGCAACAAAACACACGAGCGTAATGCACCGGATGAGCGTGAGTTCGGCAAGTCGGGGTGGGGTACGGGCCGCCAAATCCGAATACTGACGGATCTTGGGCGCGGGCTGGGCCACACGAGCGAGAACCGAACTTTCCATGATCTACGATTGTATACCTTTAAAATGCGATGATAGGTGGGTAATATCCCCAAGTTATTGGATATGTAACCCGATTCATAACGCCGCCATGGTCCGCCAAGGATGATCGTCATGGTGGGGGTCATTTAGGTGACCGTGAAAACCAGGGCACTGTGGGGAAGCTATATAGCTACTGTGATTACACTTAAAATTATAGCCCTTCCAGTACGTATGCTCTAGGGGTTACCATGCCCCCCCAGCGGATCAGTAATACACTAAGGTGGCATAGCGGCTCCGGCCAGGCGGTAAAAGCCGCAGCGTCAGCTTGCTGGGTCGAGACTCCAGGGCGGTGATAGCGTTCGCAATGATAGCAGGATGCTCCACCGGATCGGGATTGGGGTCCTGCTCGCTTCGGGCGTCGATAAGCACCACCTCGGTGCCGGCTTCCCGGGCCTGCCATACCGCCGCCGTCAGTTCGGGAACATCCAACAGTGGGGACCGGATGGCGTCACGCAGTCGCTTTTGCATGAGCCCCGCGGTGGCCGGGTCGTCGACAAGCGACAAAAGCGAACACAACCAACCGGTCATGGCCTGCACATACTGCTTCTGCGTGAGCGCGCGGGCAAGCTCCAAATGCTCATTCCGCTGCACCCGCTCCAACGCCGGAAGTGACCGCACCGCCAACGCCACCTGAGACGGGACCAACGTTGCCGGCACAAAAAGCGTAATCCCCACAAACAAACTGATCGGCCAGGCGGACAATTGAATGTTCATGATGTCGTCAACAACAAATGTGGCGACAGTAAGGCTCAGCCACACCACCCATGCCGTAATAGGGCGCAGCCGCAATGCCATATGGGCCACCAAAATAAGTCCATACGACAAAAACCAGTGTGAATGATATGGCATAAGCGGGCTATAATGCGCCAACTGCCCGGCCGACACCAATCCCACAACACAACCCGACAAAATAATGGTGTTCCGCCGCGGCAACTTCAACTCCGTTGTATTCGTCAACGCCCACAGCCCGCCCGCAAAAAACGCCGACCCAATAATAAACGCTGGCCACCTGCCCTCATGGTCGTAACGGTACGAGTCGGCGAAAAACACCAGAAACGCATAAACCGCCCAGTGCGGCCGAAAAATATCTGCGACACCAATCAGTTTTGACACCGACAACGGCTCAGCGGTGGCTGCTAACTCTTGATGTGGGACTAACTGCCACGTCAACCGGTACCGGGTACCCTGCCCCGGCGCGGTCGTGAGCTGCGCCGATACACCCGGGTGATTTCGGGGTCGCTCAAGCATGGTGATGGTCACGCCCGCATGGTGATGTGGGATCTTTGCGACGTTAAATCCAGGGCCAGTGTCCGCAAACACAATGCTCAACTGGGATTCGTCCCATGTTGCCACCAGTTCCCGATGCGCCTGTGGGGCGTGCGCAATGGAATTGGTGTAGGCCTGTTCGATGGCCGCTAGCATTGTGGCCGCGATTTCCATGGGAATCGCCACCGTGTCACTGGTGGATTCCGGCATGACGACCCGGGTGTCGTCTCCCACCTGGGTTTTGAGGTTTTGAATGAATGTGGTGAGTGGCATGGAACCTGTTGGTACCAGGTCAAAAACATCAATGGTATGGATGTCTTCGGGATCGGCAACCCCCTTATTGATGTTATTGAGCGTAGACAATATTCGATCGTGAATATTACTCAGCGATGTGGTCTCTAGTTCCTTCAACTGGTTTGACCGTTGAATACTGGTGAGCGCCTGATACTCGTCAAACGCCGCTTTGTCTGCTCTGCGGCTGGTGGCCACCACATGGTGCACCATGTACATCCATGGGGTGCCGATAAAAGTGGAATACAGCACATCAAACACGTAGGGGCGCAGCATGATGGAGTTGACGTTTTGGATGGTGGCCACCACCGGAATGATAATGATTGCCGCAACCATGCCTATCTTGCCGAGTTTCCGGTGCAGAATGGATACTATGAGGCAGGTGGGGATGCCGGCAAAATCTCCCAGGTGGAGTTGGTCCCAAGGGGAGTCGTGAAAAATGATGAGCTCGGTGATCTGGATGATGGCCAATTGCAGATAAGCCACCATGGCGATAGAAATGACAATGGTGTAGATCAGATGCTTGTTGATAATGATGGCGAACAATAAACTCGCCAGGCTCAAGGAGAAAATGACAAAGGCGCTATTGGTCCATGTGATAAACCGGTGGTTGTTTCTGAGAAATTCCAGAAATGGGCCGAACTTGAAGAGGATATTCGTAATATATGTGGCCAGTCCAATGAGGGTGATGTACCGGAGCAGGGTTAATTCGGTGAGCGCAGGTGGTTTTTGTGTGATTGTTTGATCGGAATAGTCCCGCCTTCTAGGGGCGGGTTGCGCGAGCTGCGCAATCTCTGATTCCGTCATGATAGTGATTGTATAATGTCCGTATTTGCTAAGCGATCGTTATTGCTACTTTTTAGCTTCAGATTATGGCCTGCGATTGCTTGGGGTGAGCTGGGGTGTGGGAGTTGGGGCGGGTGGTGTGGGCTTGTTGGAAACCCCGCTTAGAATTAGTGCGGCCCTGGTGGGGTCTGGCAGTAGGTGTTCTAAGCTGCGTTTCTGCCGAAACTCGCGGTTTCTGAAGGACCTCAGGAGAGTTTTGCAGCTTAGAGGAGACGCTATAGGCGGTGCTGCATTAGTGCTGGGCTGTAGTTTGGAGCAGTAGTTGTGCATACCAGCAGGAGGGGTGATAGGAGGAACTCTGAAGTCAAGCTCAGCACATCTTCTAAGCGGGGTTTTCGGTTGGGTACGGTTCGATTTGCCTGGGGTGGTGTCGGCTTGTTGGGAGAAACCCCGCTTAGAACTCTTGCAGCCTCAAGCTGTCGTGGAACAGCGCAGATAGCAGGTGTTCTAAGCTCCACTTCTCCCGAAACTTGGGCTTTCCAAGATGCCCTGGAAGGGTTTTGCAGCTTAGACATTATGCTACGGAGTTGGCTGCACTAGTGCTGAGCTTGAGTTTGAGGTAGCAGGTGTGCATACCAGCAAGAAAGTCGGCGGACAGAAATCTAAAGTCCAGCTCAGCACTTCCGCTAAGCATGGTTTCCGGTTTTGGGGCCACCCACAAGTACTAGTTTCAGACGGAAACCAAGCTTAGAACATCTGCTGCCAGGGCCTTACCCAGGGCTGCAATAACTCTAAGCGGGGTTTCTGGTTTGGTGCGGTTCGATTCGTCTGGGTTGGTGTTGACCTATTGGGAGAAACCCCGCTTAGAGGATGTGCCGTTTGGGTGGGGATGTTGCTGGTGGGCGTTTGCCGGGGAGTAGGAAACATGTTTCGACTTTGAGCAGTAAATAAGGTATGTTTGACGGGTTGCTGACGCAACGACCCTCCTGCCACAACCAATACGGGTTGCGGCCGAAACTACGATATTGAAAGACCATAGGAGGTGATGAGGTCCGTGCGTCACTACGAAGTTATGATCATTCTGGATCCGATCCAGGATGAACGCACCGTTGCCCCGTCCCTGGACAAGTTCCTTGAAATTGTCCGCAAGGAAAACGGCACCGTGGAAAAGGTTGACATTTGGGGGAAGCGTCGGTTGGCGTACCCCATCGCTAAGAAGGAAGAGGGCATTTATGTCGTCGTGAACCTTCATTGCGAGTCTGCTACCGTTCAGGAATTTGATCGTGTTCTGACCCTGAATGACAGCGTTCTGCGCACCAAAGTTCTGCGCAACGACAAGTAAAATCCTTGCGTAAAACCTTGCGTGTCCAAGGTTATGACTAAGGTTGCTTGTAGTAACTGAAAAATACGCAGAAAGGCTAACGAACATGGCATCAGGAGACGTGAATATCACTGTTGTTGGCAACGTAGTTGCTGACCCGGAGCTCCGCTTCACCTCAACTGGGGCAGCGGTTGCTACCTTCCGAGTTGCCTCGACTCCGCGTCGGTATGACTCCCAGTCCGGTCAATGGGTTGATGGGGAAGCACTATTCCTCACCTGTAATGTGTGGCGGCAGGTTGCCGAGAACATTGCGGAAACCCTGACTAAGGGCATGCGGGTTATTGTTACCGGTCGCCTCCGGTCCCGCTCGTACGATACCCAGAATGGGGATCGGCGCACGGTCATGGAGCTGGAAGTTGATGAAGTTGGTCCATCCCTGCGCTATGCGACGGCACAAGTTACCCGTAATCCCCGCGGTGAAGGCGGCGGCAATTTCGGTGGTGGTTTTGGTGGCAATCAGGGCGGTGGTATGCGGCAACAGCAGCAGGCCCCAGTCCAGCAGCAGTCTGCACCGCAACAACAACAGCAGCAGATGCAGCCACAATATTCGCAGCCGCAGCAGCAACAGCAATCGCAGCAGCAACCACAACAACGGTCGTCGCAGCAACAGCAGCAACCACCCGCCAATGATCCTTGGTCATCCGCACCACCAGCCAATGGTGGTTTCGGGGGCGCTGATGATGAGCCTCCGTTCTAAAACCCAGTGAAAACCTTATAATTTCCATGAAAGGCAGGGGTCATGAAACTGATCCTCACCGCTGCCGTTGAGAACCTCGGTGTCCCTGGCGATATCGTCGAGGTGAAGAACGGCTACGGACGTAACTACCTGCTTCCGCGCAACCTCGCAATTGTTGCGACCCGTGGTGCAGAGAAGCAGATCGCCACCATGAAGCGTGCCCAAGAGGAACGCGCCATCCGCGACCTTGATCATGCTCGTGAGGTCAAAGAACAACTCGAAGCACTTACCGACGTGTCCATCTCTGTGCGGACTTCGGAAAAGGGCAAGATCTTCGGTTCGGTGTCTGCCGACAATATTGCCGCTGCCATTAAGGCCGCAGGTGGTCCCAAGTTGGACAAACGCAGCATTGAGTTGCAGAAGGGTGCCGTGAAAACTGTCGGCTCCTATTCTGTGAATGTCAAGCTGCACTCCGATATTGCAGCAACGGTGAACTTCCAGGTTGTAGCTGCCTAACAAGCAGCCGCAACGGTCACATTTTGTGACCCAACGACAACAGCGCAAAACGAGTCGGCCGCGGCGCCGGCTCGTTTTATTTTTGCATACGTGTTGCGGAAAGTTTAAGAAAAATCAGCTGGTGATATAGGTTTCCTTGATGAGTAAGATTCCCACACTTGGGGGGCCTGTGGATAACCCTGTGGATAACTCCCCGCAGGTAGCGGCAAAATCATAGTTTTCCCCAATGTCAAACCCGCTGGTAACCGATTTATCCACAAGATGAAAATATGTTCTGAGCTGCATAGATAATAAGTTTGCAGCAAGTTTATCCACAAGGATCACTCGTTTTCCACAGGCCCTGTGGATAACTTTATCCCCAGGCTGTGCATAATGCGGGTAGCAAAGCGCAGAAAATCCCCTGATTCCAAGCAGAAAAATCCCCCCATATGCAACATGAAACCCATGACATATTAAGGAAAAACTCAGACATGGGGGTAGTTGTGTGGCGGAGAAGCATTCGCGTCAATATTCCGCTAGGATTCATAAAGTCATGACCTGCGGGTTTGCTACAATCGGGTAGGGAGAATGTTCATACCAACCAATAGCGTGCCGTTAGAAGAATACGCACTTATCGCCAACCACCACACCGTGGCGCTGATTTCCCGCGCCGGTCGGGTTGATTGGTTCTGCCCGCAGGTTGATCACACTGCTACCTTCGCTGCCCTATTGGGCGAACCAAAACACGGCAGCTGGGGCATCACCGTCGATGATGCGAATATGACCGCCCGCACTTATCTGGACCACCCAGATCACCTGATTCTCCACACCACATGGCTTTCCGCCACCGGCACCGCCGAGGTGGTGGACTACCTGGAGGGAACCACCCTGGTGCGCGCCGTGACCTGCACTACCGGGGATATCACTGTGAGCCATGATCTGAAAATCCGCACCGACTATGGCTCACACTCCCCAGCTTGGGACGATCACTTCCACTTCGTTGACCGGCAGGGGGAGGCAGTTACTGCCCTCCACGGGCCCGAATTGCACCATACCGGCAGGAATGCTGATTTTGTTGGTTCCTTTGACCTGGCGGCCGGAACCACACTGACCTGGACCCTGGGCGAAACCGCGGCGCCACATAGGGAATTTCGGGAACAGCCCCTGCCCCCATACAACGGCCAGTGGGTGCGGCTTGCCGAACGCTCCGCCATGGTGCTGAACGCCCTGGCGCTCACCAATGGGGCGATTCTTGCGGCCCCCACCGCCTCCCTACCAGAAATCATCGGGGGCGACCATAACTGGGATTACCGGTTTTGTTGGCTCCGGGATTCCGCATTCGCCATAGACGCCCTCCTCATGGCGGAACAGAACGGCTACACCCGGGCCCCGGTGCGGGAGCGGGCCGTGGCGTGGCGGGACTGGTTGGTGCGCACCATCGACCCCGAGAATCTTCAGATTGTGTATGGGGTGCGGGGCGAAACCCATTTGGAGGAACGCATCCTGGCCCATCTGCCCGGCTATCTTGACTCCCTGCCGGTTCGGGTGGGGAATGCCGCCGCATCCCAGTTTCAGGCCGATGTGGTGGGGGAAATTCTTTTGGTCTGCCGGCACATGCGGGAGGCAGGAATCCCGGAAACTGAGGAGTCGTGGCGGCTACAGACGAGGCTGTTGGATTATTGCATCAAAAACTATGATCGCCGGGACCATGGGATTTGGGAAATGCGGGGTGAGCTGCACTATTTCACCCATGGGCGGGCCATGATGTGGGCAGCATTCGATTGCGCCCTGGATGCCGTCGCAAAGCATGAAACGCTGACCGGGGACACCGAAACCTGGCGGAAATACCGTGATCAACTCTACGACGAGATTTTCAGCCGCGGTTTCGACGCCGAGCGGAACACGTTTAGGCAGATTTACGACAACCCCGGCGTCGATGCGTCGCTGCTGCAGCTGCCGCACACGGGCATTATTGCGGTGACCGACCAGCGCATGCACGATACGGTGGCAGCCATTGTGCGAGAACTTGGCGACGACCACGGGCTCATATACCGCTATAACAGTGATGGTCCCCGGGCGGAATACCCCTTCCTCATCTGCAATTTTTGGCTTGCTGAGCATTATGCGCGGGCCGGCCACCTGGATGTCGCCACCAGGCTCTTAGAGCAGTTGGTTGGCTATGCAAACGATTTGGGGCTGCTAGCGGAGGAATACGATCCGGTGCGGGAACGGTTAGCGGGGAATTTTCCGCAGGCATTCTCACATATCGGAGTGATACGTGCGGTCGATGCAATTGCGCGGGCCCAGTGATGGTACTAATGATAGAGAGAAAATTTTTCCCCAACCAGACCAACCACAGCTAATAATGAGGGGGTGAATCGGCAATGAGCAGCGACTTTCCCAGCGAACCAGATTTTAGCGACGAACCAGTAGAACCCCCGGCATCCTTGGTATCCATGCCATCCATGTCCGAGGGATCTCGCCGCAGCCGAGACGGCCGAGGCAGCTGGAGTGGCCGAGGCGGGCGCACCAACGGTCGAGGCGACGACCAAAACTATGATGATTTTCGCCAGCCGCCCCACGATATTGATGCGGAGCAAGGCGTCCTCGGGGCCATGCTCCTGAGCTCCACCCTTGTGGCCGACATCATAGAAAGCCTCGTGCCCGATGATTTTTATCGGCCCGCCCACCAGCTCATTTACAACGCCATCATCGACTTGTTCAGTAATAACAAGGAGATTGACCCGCTGATCGTTGCCGGCCGGCTGGACCGCGACAATAATCTCGAACGTATTGGCGGATCCACCTATTTGCACACGCTGGTGTCGGCCGTGCCCACCGCCGCCAATGCCCGCTACTATGCGGAAATTGTGGCGGAAAAAGCGGTGCTCCGGCGACTGGTGGCTGCCGGCACCAGGGTGGTGCAGCTCGGCTACGAAGGCACCGAAGGCGCCGAGCTAGAGACCGTGATCGACATGGCGCAACAACAGGTGTTCGATATCGCCCAGCGGCACCATGTGGAAGACTATTCCGTGCTTGCCGACCTGATCCAACCCACCATGGACGAACTCGACCTGATTTCCGTGCAGGGTGGGTTGGCTCGGGGCATCCCCACCGGGTTTGAAGACCTCGACAATCTCACCAATGGGCTCCATGGGGGCCAAATGATTATCGTTGCGGCCCGACCGGGTGTGGGTAAATCCACCCTGGCGCTGGACTTTGTGCGCTCCTGCGCGATCAAGAACGGCAAGGCCGCGGTCATTTTCTCCCTGGAAATGGCGAAAAGCGAAATCGTCATGCGCATATTATCCGCCGAGGCTGACGTGAAACTATCGGACATGCGGTCGGGCCGGATGACCGACCAGGATTGGGCGAAGCTCGTGAATCGGCTCGACACGATCGAGCATTCCCCCATTTATATCGATGATTCCGCCAGTCTCACCATGATGGAAATCCGGTCGAAGTCACGCAAACTCAAGCAGGTAGCAGACCTGCAAATGATTGTGGTTGATTATCTTCAACTGATGAGCAGCGGTAAACGAACCGAGTCGCGGCAACAAGAGGTGGCGGAATTCTCCCGCCAGCTGAAACTCTTGGCAAAAGAACTCGATGTACCATTGGTGGCGATTTCCCAATTGAACCGGGGGCCAGAGTCGCGCACGGATAAACGCCCCCAAATTGCGGATCTTCGTGAGTCGGGTTCCCTGGAACAGGATGCGGACATAGTGATGTTGCTGTATCGTCCAGATAGTCAGGACAAAGACGACACGCGGGCGGGCGAAGCAGATATTATTGTGGCGAAGCACCGTGGTGGCCCCATTGATACTGTGCAGGTGGCACATCAGCTGCATTTCTCGCGGTTTAAAGATATGGCCCGGCAATTATAATTCACCCCTATTCGGGGTGGCATTTTGCGGAAATATTTAAAAAGAATATTAAATCAGGATATTATTTGTTTGAATAATCTGTTATCATCCGAGCGGGGTTCACATGGTATTCCAATTATTTACATCTATTCTCGCCTCGATCGTGGCGTTTTTCGGCGCGATCGTGCCGCTTAATGATGACGTAAAACACTGGTTTGCCGATATTACCGTCGGCAAAACACTCGACACCGTGTTGCCTGCCGACGCCCATCCGGTAACAGAAGCTGAGCTGAAAGACGTGCGTTCCGGCAATTGGATGTCTGTAGTTCGACCCCAAACCACCACGATGTATTTCGGGGATTATTACCGTGACGCACCCAAAAAACTACCGAATATTGGGGAAGAATTCGGTGGCAATGCACCAGCCGATTTGCAACATTTTTCGGGTGGCGCATCATGTAATGGGACCGCCAGCGGGGTATGGTTTGACGGCAATGTCATGCACAAAACCCGCCAAATCCTTGTCACCAATAATCCCTGCCCAGAGGTGGCAAATACCCGCGATAAAGATGTTCAAGCCTTCCTGAGCGCCAACCCCGAACTTTACCTGGACGGGCAGGGGCACCTCTACCTCAAACGCCCCGACGGGGTGGCCTCCGAGTGGCAGCGTCCCTGGTTGGTGAAATAACGCTGGTCCCCCCGGAAGAGGTAGCAAATAGGTCATGGTCGCTACCGCCGGCAATATGCAACGATGCAGGATGTTGTACATATTGCCGGTTTTATTCTTGCCATGGGGGAAACGTCGAAAAGCTGATCTTGTACGTTGGGAATTAGAACATTATTTTTCCTGATAGTACTGATAGGAAGCTTTTGCTGTGATTCTTAAGTTTCTCATGACACTGTTTACGGCGATCCTGGCATTTTTTGGCCTATCGACGCCGACCCCCACCACGACAATAACTGAAGGACATACCAGGCCGACCGTAGGACCCCTGACCCAGTCGGCAGCCGCAGAGCCAACGGACTCGACCACCGTTGTCACGGTCACCCCTAAGTCCGATGGCGCCGCTATTCCCGAGGACCCTAACTTCAAAACCATCAAGGCCGCGGAACCCACCGACTCCGGCGTCAAGCTGGTACGCACCGCCAAAAAGGACGGTCAGGATCTCCTCAATGGTCGGGAACCCGGCGACGGCAAGGGACCCATCCCAGGAAGCACGCTCGACACCACCCTGCCGGCCACTGCCCATGTGGCCACCCCGGCGGAAATCGCCCAGGTTCGCACCAAAAACTGGCAATCCACCGTTCGGGCCAATACCGTGCTGAAATTCCAAGGCGCCCCCACCAGCAGCGACTGGGACTGGCTGCACCAGTATTATGCGGCCAAGCCGCCGAAGGAGAAAATCCCCGAAGCCGACGCCATCAATGCCTTCGCCGGCAGCAGCTGCAACGGTCGTGGCGCCGGAATCGCCTGGTTCAAGGGTGCTGAACTGCACTACTACCTGACCGACCGGGGCGCCCAATGGCATCGGGAATGCGACAACGCCAGCGATGAACAGCATGCGGAAGCCCTGAACTATATTGTGGGCCGCCCCACCGTGTACCTCGATGGAAACGGCACCATGTACCTGAAGCGGTCAGCGGACGGCAAGGTCAGCCAGTGGCGGGAGGTGCGCGGCTAACATGCCTCAACCCGGGGGACTAAGAGGTCATACATCATATGTTTTTCCTATGGATAATTCCCCTCAATCTGGGGCAATGGCACATAGCGCAGGTATATTAGTACGTATTCTGATTATTAAAACCTATGGTCCGGTAGTTGGGGATCCGGCCTATAGGCAAAACGAAGGATCGTAAGGAAAAACCTATGAAGACGAAGATTTTCGCCGCCGGCATTGCTGCCGTGACCATTGGGATGCTGGCGCCGATCCCAGCAATGGGCGTCGACAAGCCCAGCGACAGCGTATCGACAAGTATGACCACAACCCCTCGGGACATCATTGACGACTGGCACAAGCCGCACCCGGTTCCGCCGCTCAGCGGCACAATGCCGGCCGGAACCCACCCCGCCACCGCCGCCGACATGCAGAAATTCGTGACCAAGAATTGGGTGTCCACCGTTAGCACCGCAAAACTCGACTTCACCCAGTCGAAACTATACAAGGGGAACGAAGCAGAGTTTCGGACCATGTTCCGCAAAGCAGAGCAGAAATTCACTGGCAACGTGCCGGACACCGCCCGCACGTTTGGCGGCGGCTCCACCTGCCGGGGCAGCCTGATGCTGGTGTGGTTCGAAAACGACAACGTGATGCGGTTCATTGACGCGGGTCCCACCATTGCTGTTGCCTGCCAAAAAGAGGTGGAAGAGCAAGACCGGGAGCTCCAAACCTACCTAAAACAGTCCACCATCTACTTCAATGAGGTCGGCGACCACATGTACCTGAAGCGGGCCTCGGACGGGGCCGTCAGCCACTGGAAACTCGCTGACGCAGGAACGGTGAATCGATCATGATTTTTAAAATCTTCGCCACCCTCCTCGCGGCAGTCTTAGGGTCCTTGGGACTGCAACAACCCTCGACATCTTCGACGCCTCCCACGGTCACCGCCAGCACCAGCGCAGCGGCAACCTCGGAACCCACCAGCACATCGACGCAGGTGAGCACATCAGTGCCTACCACAGCGCCGGTCGTGGCGGTACCGGAATTCGGGATGGCGGTCATTCCTGCGCTGCCCGCCGACGCACACCCTGGCACCGAGGCCGACATGCAGAAATTCGTCACCAGCCTGTGGGTGTCCCCCAACAGCACCGATGCGAAAATCGACTTCTCCCAATCGAAGCTGTACAAGGATTATCCCCCAATGGATTTCTTGCGCGACTTCGGGCCCCGGACTGCTAAACAACTGAAAGACACAACCGTGCCGGACAACACCCGCAGCTATGTGGGCGGCACCATGTGCCCCAAACTGCGGGGATTGGCGTGGTTCGAGGGCAACCGCATTCACACCATGAGCTGGTGGAAAACACACCCTGCCAAAGGCTGTGGGCTTGTTCCACAAATTGAGGATACGGAGTTCCAAAACTTCCTCAAGAACGCCACCCTATATTTCAACGCCGCTGGTGACCGCGTCTATGTCGAACGCCACACCGACGGCGCCATCAGCGAATGGAAACTCCATAGCTAACCCACGGAAGATACCAGCGAGGACAAACTCATGATTTTCAAGATCTTTGCCACAATCGTCGCATTCATCATGGGTTTATTAGGACTGCACCAGCAAACGCCGCAACCAACAACGCCGGCCACGCCGACCACATCAACCACGCAGACCACGCCGGCCACGCGGACAGCGCAACCGGAGGCTTCCGTGAAACCGGCCCAGCCCACTTCTACTACCTCTATCAGCACCACTAGCGCACCGGTGACATCGACCCCGATTCCGCCCCGACCACCGCTGATGGCGCTGTCGGATCTGCCGAGTGGTTTACACCAGGCAACCGATGCGGAAATGCAGAAACTCACCACCCACCGGTGGGTTTCCACCAGCCCGCTGATCTTCCGGGTCAATAATTACGCCGAAATAGACTTCACCACCAACCACGACACGAGTGGTCCCCGCCGAGCATTCTCCGGTGGCACCAAGTGCTGCGCGGTACAGGGAACCGTCCTGGTGGCGCGCAACACCATCAGCATCGTCTCCTGGGGAGACTCGACAAAAACCGCCTGTGACCCGCAGGTCTTGGCGGTGGAAGACACAGAATTCCGGGAGTTCTTAGACCACTCCACCGTGTACTTCAATTCTGACGGCAGCAGCATGTATCTGAAACGAAGTTCAGACGGTGCCGTCAACGAATGGAAACTAGCCAATAACCAACATGTGAGGTAGGAAACATGATTTTCAAACTGTTTGACATGATTGTCGCAGCCATAATAGCGCTCTTGGGCGTGAATGTGCCTGGACCGACGATACGGCCGACTGCGTCGCAAAGCAGCACCACCACGGTACAACCGCAGCCCACAGGCACGAAGGTCACCAGCACCCCGGCCACCCCCACGCCAACGATGACGGTGCCGAAGACGATCGGTGGGGTAACACTGCCGGCCGACGCGCACCCCGCCACCGATGCTGACCTTCAGAAGTTCATGCACAACGAGTGGATTTCCACCGCCTACAAGAAGGCTTCACTGAACTTCTACGAATCGACACGCTTCATGCCCAAGGGCAATGAACTGGATTCGCGCCAGGCAAATGGCAAGAACGCGACACCCAACGACGTTGGTTTCATCCCCGATGATGCCCGCAGCTTCACCGGCATTCCGGTATGCAACACGGCTGTGTCCTGGGCAGCGTTCGAAAAGAATGTGATGCAGGTGTACTGGGGCCCAATGACTGAAAAGGCATGTGGCGATGAGACCTTGTTGGATGAGGACATCATGAAGCATTTCAGCTCCAGGCCCAGCCTGTACTTCAACGCTGATGCCACCTATGTGTATGTGCAGGGCGGCGGCACTGTCAGCGAGTGGAAGTATAACGAGCACCCAACTCCCAAAGCCAGCAAGTAATTTTCACCACCTTTTTGGAGGAGAAACACCATGATTTTCAAACTCTTTGCCCTGATAGTCGCGGCAGTTACCGGACTACTAGGCCTGCTCGGGTTGCACCAGCCGGTCCCGAAGCCGCTGCCGACTCCCTCGACGCCAACTTCGACGCCGACCTCGACCGCATCGTCGGACTCCACCGGGGTGCCAGCTCCAAGCACGTCGGTGACCGCAGCGCCGGAACCATTGCGGCCGGTGGCGATGGATATGCCGGCTGGCACGCATCCCGCCACCAAGGCCGACATGAGTAAATTCATGTCGCACAACTGGACCTCCACCGCGAACAAATATGCCGTGATCTATATGGGCAAGTCCCAGCCCTTTAACGGCACCGAGGAGATCAAGAAGGAATTCAACGGCAACGTGCCGGAAGGCCTGCGGATGCTTACGTACGATCCGACCTGCAACGCGGTTCAGACCGCGGTGTGGTTTGACGGCAATACGATGCGAACCACCACCTGGGGCATGCAAACTCTGCGTGGCTGCCAAATCGATGTGGAGAAGCAGAGCGAGGAATTCCAGACGTTCATGAAGCAATCCGATATTTATTTCAATGCCGCTGGTGATCGCGCTTATTTGAAGCGTGCCGACGGCAAAGTGAGCGAGTGGATCGTCGCTACCAATTAAGCTTTGCGACGCCAAAAATCCCCACTTTCGGGTGGGGATTTTTCTTGTGCTGTGTGGGAGTCTCGCGGCCTTATTCCCGCAATTCGGCAATAATGACGACCCCATCGCCCCGGTGAGCCGCGGCCCCATAAAACCGTTGGAGCCTGGTGAACGTGTCCATCGCCCACCCGTCGGGAACCCCCAAATGGGTGCTGGGCCCCTGGAGTAGTTTGAGGTTCATATTTGGCAAATCCGCCATGATAGTGATGACGATCTTGGGATAATTGACGGTCACCCAGGTATCCCAAGAGCACCAGCCCGTGATCATGTTATTCAATGGGTCAGCACCCCACCCCAGGAGCATGAGCGGCACCCAATAATGGTGGGTGATAGCCATCGAAGGATAGCGGGTTTGATGTGTGAGTTGGTGGGCGTCATGGGTGTAGGTGGGCGAATAACAAAGATTATCGAACACCCGTGCGGGCACCGCGTGGTAGTGGAGAACCAATTCCGCGGGCCGTTTCGCCACCGGTGCTGACGCGGGTGGATCTTCGGGGAAAACAAGCTTTTTAAACCGGGTCACCTGCTCAATGGTTTCGGTGCTCATCCCCGGCAGCGGGTATTGCCACCGCCCAGCAGCATTCGGGTACTGGCATGTGGAGACGAAAAACTCTTCCCCGGAAAACACCAGTTCGGCGTTTCGGGTTGCACCGAAATCCGACTCCTCCGTGACAAACCGAACCTGATTATGGGACAAATAAAACGGCTCTGTTTCCCTAGGATCAACAGTCCAGCCTTTAAAAAGAGCGTTTTGATTGGAGTGGCGGAGTTCCACCTTGGCGTTACGAATATAAAACTCGTAGTAGGAGCCATACCACATGGATACGCAGGCCGGAATATAAATATCGTCACCAAAGTAATAGGCGTCGTGGTCGATCCACAGCTCATCACGGACGGTTTCTGCCACATATGCGAGGAATTCTTCGTTGGTTATCATGGGTTTTCCCAAACTTGTTTCAGCACAGCTAAAACGCCGAGGTGAATCCCCGAAGCCGCAGCGAATTACTCACCACAAACACCGAAGAAAACGCCATGGCGGCCCCGGCAAACATGGGGTTCAATAAGCCCATGGCAGCCACCGGGATAAGCACAATGTTATAGGCAAACGCCCAAAACAGGTTGCCTTTGATCGTCGCTAAGGTGCGGCGTGAAAGCCGGATGGCGTCGACAATGCCGCGGGGGTCATCGTTCATGAGCGTAATATCGCTCGCCTCGATAGCAACATCGGTACCTGCGCCCATGGCCAGCCCCAGATCCGCCTGCGCCAACGCTGCGGCGTCGTTAATGCCATCGCCAACCATGGCCACAACCTGGCCCGATTGTTGCAGCTCAGCGACCTTCGTCACCTTATCCGCGGGCAGCACACCAGCAATCACCGTGTCGATCCCCACCTTGGTCGCCGCCTGCCGCGCCGCCCCCTCGTTATCGCCCGTGAGCAGGATCGGCGTCAACCCCATCGCTTTGAGCTTGTCGACGGCCGCCGCACTGGTTTCCTTGGGCTGATCCATCACCGAAATATGCCCCGCCAACTGCTTATCGACGTGCACCGCCACCACCGTGGCCCCGGTCTCACCGCCCGAATCGGCCCGGCCCACCTCAACTCGATGGCCATCAACCATGCCGCTCACGCCCACCCCGGTCGTGCTCTGAAACTCCGTCACCTCCGGGATGTCGGTGGCCTCCGCCACAATGGCTCGGGCGATGGGGTGCTCCGAAGCATTCTCCACGGCCGCTGCCAATCGCAGTACCTCGTCCTTCTCGAAGCCAGTCTCCGGCTGTATGCTGCTCACGGACATAATGCCCGTCGTGATCGTGCCCGTCTTATCCATCACAATGGTGGTGATTTTCTGGGTGTGTTCCAGCACCTCAGGGCCCTTAATCAGCAATCCCATTTGGGCACCCCGGCCGGTCCCCACCAACAGGGCGGTAGGGGTGGCCAGTCCCAAAGCACAAGGGCAGGCGATAATCAGTACGGCCACCGCCGCAGTGAATGCCTCGGCCAACCCATGGCCCAACACAAAAGCATGAACCAGCAGCGTGATCACCGACACCAGAATCACTACTGGCACAAACACCTGCGAAATCCGGTCGGCAAGCTTCTGCACCGGAGCTTTCTTCGCCTGCGCGTCACTCACCAACTTTGCCATCTGCGCCAGCGTGGTGTCCGCCCCCACCCTGGTGGCCCGCACCACCAGCCGGCCCGAAGAATTCATGGTCGCCCCGGTGACCACACTATCCTTCGTCACCTCCACCGGCACCGATTCGCCCGTGAGCATGGACTCATCCACCGCCGAATGACCCTCAACCACCACGCCATCGGTGGCGATCTTCTCGCCAGGCTTGACGACAAACACATCCCCCACCGCGAGCTTACTGATCGGAATACGGTGCGTGGCGCCGTCGACAAGCACAGAAACATCCTTTGCACCCATGTCCAATAATGCCCGCAGCGCCTCGGAGCTGCGGCCCTTTGCGCGGGTCTCAAACCACCGACCCAACAGCAAAAACACAATCACCATGCCCACGGATTCCAAATAGATTTGGTCCATGCCCTCATGCGAATGTGCCGACAAACTCATCGACATGCGCATATCATTCATGCCCGCATTGCCGAAGAACAGGGCCCACACGCTCCAGAAAAACGCGGCTGACGTGCCCAAACTAATCAGCGTGTCCATGGTGAATGCCCCATGCCGTAAATTCTGAAGCGCCGCCACATGGAAGGGCTTGCCCCCATAGAAAAACACCGGGCCAACCAGGGCAAAGCTCAACCATTGCCAATTATTAAACTGCAATTGCGGAATCATCGACAACGCCAACACCGGTACCGACAACACGGCGGAAATGATCAAACGCTTTCGTAAATCCGCGGCATGCGCATCCCGAGCCGCACTCGTGGCATCCGTGCCAGAGGCTTCCGAAAGCTCCGAGTCTGGGCCAGTGGCATCATCCGAGGTTGGGGAATCTGGTGTGATTTCAAACGCATCATAACCAGCGCCCCGAACCACATCAATTAGCTGCGGTATCTTCACGGATGCCGGATCGTAACGCACGTTGGCGGTCTCCGTGGCGAAATTCACCGTGGCCTGGGCGCCCGGGACCTTATTCAGTTTCCGCTCCACTCGACCGGAACAGGATGTGCAGGTCATGCCGGTGACACCCAAGTCCACACTAATAAGTCCTGGAGTATTTTCTGTTATCACTTATAGAACCTCCATGTAAATAAACCATCAGGTGTAACCACGCCTGCTGGGTAAAAATTCCCACGGATATTGAGTCGGCGCGGGCGCTGTGGCGGGCGCCGGGGGCTGCTTCACTTGTTCTAAGCTTGGTTTCCGGTTTGTGGCCCCCGTTTGCGCAGGAGGAGCGTGGGCCGAAAAATGGAAACCAAGCTTAGCGGAAGTGCTGAGCTTGGGTTTGTCATTATTCGGGACTGGTAGGGGGTCCGGTGAATTGGAACTCCAGCTCAGTAAACGTGCAGCCGGTGTGAATGTGCCCATGGCCTGTGCCGCAGAAGTTCTAAGCTTGGTTTCTGGTTTGTGGCCCCCTGTTTTGAACGAAACCAAGCTTAGCGAATGCGCTGTCGCAGGCGATGGTGGGTATCAAGTGTTCTGAGCTGGAGTTCCGTTCTTGGGCATGCCCGCATTGGGTCACTGAATCGAGAAAGTATAGCTCAGTATGTTTGCAGCCCGGCCTGCTGCATAAATGCTGAGCTTGGGTTTGTGGCTGGGGGCTGGGGCCGGGGATCAGGTTGGGTGCCTTTGGGCGTCGTCAAGCAACGAAAAACGCCACGGCAACGAGACCGTGGCGCAGGGCTGACCGCTAAGCCTTGACAGAATAGCCTGCCTCGGAAACGGCAGCGCTCACCTGGGCGTCGGTGAAATCTGAGCCCGACACGGCGACCTGGCCGGAAGCCACATCAACATCAACCTTGGTAACACCGGCGATCTCGCCCACCTCTTCGCGGACGGAAGCTGCGCAATGCTCGCATGTCATGCCTTCAACTTGGTAAGTTTTCGTCATGGGATTCCTCTCTTTACGCTGGTTATAGGTATAACCCAAATAAAATACGACGAAATCTTCGCTAACGGGAATAATGTGGACACTACTGAATGTTAGGAAGACTAGAACTTAGATAACTACTTTGAAGGAGAGAATGCAACCATGGCACTCGTAGAAGTAAGCGAAGACACATTTAACGACACGGTCACCCAAGAAGGCATTGTGCTTGTCGACGCCTGGGCCGAATGGTGCGGACCCTGCCGGCAATTCATGCCGGTCTACAAGAAGGCATCCGAAAAACACGAAGACATCACCTTTGCCAAACTCAACACCGAAGAAAACCAAGGCCTGGCCGCCGCCCTGGAAATCCAAGCCATCCCCACCATCATGGCCTTCCGCGATGGGATCATGGTTTTCCGGCAGTCCGCCGCCCTGCCGCCCGCAGCATTGGAAGACGTGATCGAACAAGTGCGCGCATTAGACATGGATGATGTGCGACGCCAAATCGCGGAACATAACGCTACGAACGACTAATATTATGGGTCTGTGGGAAACCGCGGACCCATAATTGTGAGATATCTTCGGGATTTCCCGCCATCATCATGGTTTTTCATGTGACCCCAGTGTGAGTCCGAGTACCTTCATCACACAGCTATGAGCTTTCGCACTACACTAGTAGATGCTTTTTAGCATGGTTGCGAGGGGCCTATGGCATAAAAAATATGTGTTCCACCCCTTCGAAACCCTGTATCGAATTGAGTAACAACTAGCGGAGGAAGCACGTATCATGGCGAACCCATTTTCTAAAGGGTGGAAATATTTACAGGCGTCACTAGATCACAGCATTGATGAAAACGCCGATCCTCAGATTCAAATTCGGCAGGCCGTCGAAGGAGCCAAAAAACAACACCAGCAAATCTCCCAACAAGCCGCAGCGGTGATAGGGAACAAAAACCAACTGGAAATGAAACTCAACCGGTTGATCGAAGAGCAACAAAAACTTGCCGAGAAAACCCGCCAAGCCCTCACCCTTGCCGACCAGGCAAACGCCCAGGGAGATGCCATAAAATCCCAAGAGTTCAGCTCCACCGCCGAAATTTACGCCACCCAACTTGTGAGCGTCGAAACCCAGCTAGAGGAAACAAAAACCCTCCACGCCCAAGCCGCCCAAAACGCCGAGCAGGCCAAACGCCATGTGCAACAGTCCGAGGCGCGGCTCAAGCAACAGCTGGCCGAAGCCGACCAGCTGCTCAACCAGGCTCGCCAGGCAAAGATGCAGGAATCCGCGACCAAGGCTATGGACACTATGAACCAGCTCAAGCCTGATGACAACGTTCCCACTCTCGACCATGTGCGAGCCAAAATCGAATCCCGCTACGCCACCGCCATGGGCGCCCAGGAGTTGCTAGAGAACTCCGTTGGTGACCGGCTCGCCGAAATCGAGGCGGCAAGCAATGACATGAAAGCCTCTGCAAAGCTCGCCGAAATCCGCGCCCAAATGCATGGCAGCGGCAGCGCCACCGGTGGCCAGCTTACCGCCGGGTTTGATTCCACCAGCCCCCAACTACCCGCAGGTACCGGCATGAATACCGGTGTGGGCACTAATGCTGGTGTCGACGCCGGAACGACGCCGCAATCCGGTTTCGGGGCCGGGAGCACCGGAGGAACCGGGGGCGCTGGGGTTGGGGGAACAGGAGTTGGAGGAGCGGGGGCCCTCCCGACCTCGGGCACCCAGGCAGCAGGTGGTCCAGCGGCGGGAACACCAGCAACAGGGGCCCCGAGCGTTCCGAATACCCCGGCAACAGGCGCCTCGGCACCGAGCGTTCCGGCGACGGGCAGTTCGGCGCCGATAACCCCAGCAACAGGGACGCCGGCAACAGGCGCCCCGGCAACAGGGACGCCGGCAGCCCCCACAACCCCCATGGACGCAGAACCTGTGTTCGAAGAGGTGGGCCCAGACCAAAACCCTTTTAAACCCGCAGGCTCTTCCGGGACAACCAGTGTCACCAACACCCTCGACGTTGACGACGCCGACGTGGTGGAAGACCCCACCGACGAGTCAACCAGTACCAAGCCAAAAACCACCCCAAACACCGGGAACGCCGGCAGCACTGGTAACGCAGGAAACAGCAATGCTACTGGTAACGGCTTCCAACTCCCCGGGCCACAACACAAAGAACTCTAAAACCACAGGAATAACCAGCGAAAACACCCCAATTTTCGTTGGTTTCCTCTGGGGGTAGCGCACCTACCACAAGCTCCTCAGGCGTGTGGGTAATGATACTGTTTTTTCATGGCCCATGGATCCTCGGCTAGGAGAAGCCCTGCTTTCAGCAGCTCAAACCATCCGAAGCGTTCATCACACTCGGCGCATTCGGCGCATTCAGCGCGCGTGACGAACGCGTCGGGTGCTCACGTCACACGTGATGCGTCACGTTCGTATCATGAACATTCATATCGAGGCCGGGTATTGGGAGTGCTTATGCTCTCCCAGCTTTTTGCCGCGTTTCCCCTGGGAATGGTGACCGCGCTCATCCAATTGCAGCATGCGCACCATCATCAGGCGTCGGGAGTGTCCTGGTTGAGCATTGTGTCCCAGGTGGGATGCGTGGCGGCAATCATTGGATTTGCGAGGATCACCCTGCGGCAGGGACGTCGATTAGCACTGGTAGCGGGCATGGGACTCATGTTGGCGGCTAGCATGCTGGGATTGGTTTCCGCCCTGCTTGATGTGGATTTACTGCTCTACCTTGTTGCTTTCCTCCTGGGGGCGGGGTTGGCCACGAACTGGTACATTCCGTTTGCCGCCACGGATTTCTCCCCAAAAACGTCGCGGGCCAGCGACTTCTCCTACGTTCTGAGCATGACCGCCATCGGGATGGCCCTCGGGTCGCCAGTGGTGAACTACGCATATCATTTGGAGCAACAGGCAGAAATTCCCCTTGGGGTCATTGGGTTCACACTATGCATGCTGTGTTGCATGGCGTCGGTCATTATTCTCTGGTTTGGCCTCCATCCCGTAGCGGACACCATGCGGCAAACCGAACATTTGAGCGAAGATAACGATGTCCAATTTCAGTTTATGGAAGCGCCAGGCGCAAGTGCCGCAATAGTGACGCTCACCGCCATGATTTTAGTGATCGACCTCCTATGGACCACGACCACGGTCTATGTGGTGTCCTCCGAAAACGAACTGTACGGCACACAGTCGTTGATACTGGTGGGGGCGGCCCAAATATTATCGAGCCTGATCGGATACGGCATGTCCCCCCTGTTCGGCGTGGTAGCGGATCGTCTGGGGCGCACCCGGGTGGTGGCAACGGGCTATGGTTTGGCGGTGATAGGCTGCCTGATTTTAGTGGTTGCGGCCAGCGAGACCATATGGGTGCTCGCGGCCATTGTGATATTGGGCATCGGCAAGGTTGCGGTGATGGTTGTCACCGGTGCTTTGCTTGTCGACGCCGTACCGCGCCACCACCGCGTCATCCTGCAGGGATGGGCCGGCGGCATCAACATGGCCGTCGCACCCCTGGGCACCATCATGGCATTCTTAGGCATGCCCCGGCTGGCCGCCATTGGCATCATAGTGCTCATCATCGTGTTCTTTTTCGTGTTCGGGGCAGTGCGCCGCACTCCCCGCTACGACTAGTCAAACCGATTATTGACCAAAATCCCCCGAATACCGGTGTGGAACCCATCCCGCAATTGCACCCGCTGGGTTTCGGTCAGGGTGTATTCGTGCAACGCATCACACGCGAACTGCAGCAGCGGCCGGTCGATCTCTGGGGGCAAACCCCCGCCGGAAAGTAGATGGGCGGAATCCCGCTGTTCGCTGGTGGCAGCGTTTTCATACCACCAGATGGCATACTGTTGGCCCACATCAAATGGGGTAAGAAACCCGGCGGAAGTCCACACCTCATTATGCAGGGGCACATAATGCGAGCGAAGCTTGCGCCGGGGGGCCATCATGGAAGGATTGGGGCGCCTGGTGGGCGCATCGGCTGGTGAGGGTTTTGCCTTGCCCTCGGAAGCTGCCGATGGGGGTTCGGCGGTTTTTCCCTCCGAATTCATGGTGAGCGAAATCTGCCCAGTTTGCCGAATGGAGTGGCTATTGTCGGTAAGCGTCTCCATAGTGGTGTGGCTGACCGTAATAGTATTGATGTCGTCGAGTTCCGGTTCCGAAAACTCGGGGTCCACTTGTTCAACAGGTTTGTCAGACTCGGGTTCGGTGGTTTCCACTTTGATGGCAACCACCTTGGATTCTTCGTCGATAAGCGGATCATCCACAGTGCGCACAATGGGTGGCAGGGGACCTTCCAGCACATGCAGTTGCATGCAATCGCCAAAATCCTCGCGCGGGTCGAGTATAACCAGGGAATCACAGGCGTGTCGCAGGGCGGAAGACATGGAGTCCCAACCAAACCCATAAAGATGCACGCGAATCCCATGATTCACCGCTTCCTGCACACCCGGAATCATGTCGGCGTCGCCCGATACTAATACAATATCGGTGACTTCCTGACGAACACTGGTAAGTACCATGTCGGCAACCAGCCGGGTATCGACGGCCTTTTGTGTACGACGCTCACCCCATTCGATGAGCTGTCCGGCCCGCAACTGCACCCCGTCACAGGTACGTAGCGCGCGTTGGTAGCGATGCGGTCCGGTGTCGGGAATCCCGTCATACCAAAACTGCCGGTGAACGGGTTGTTCAAATTGTTCAGTCACCATGGTTCCTAATGTCCGAACCACGGCAGGTAGATCTATTTCTAATTGTGCTCGGGCACCAATTTCCCACGAGTTATAAAAGCTCGCCAAAAGGTACGACGTATCCACAAAAATTTGTGTGCGTTCAAGCATGGCTCCTGATGTTTCTTTCGTGTCTAAATAGCTAAATTAAGTCGTTAATATCAAGCATGCCTTAAAGCAAGCTGCAAGTCGACACGACATTCAAAGCCCCAGCGTACAACTTTGCGGCTACCATAATTATATCTATAGAAGTATGAGCTCAAGTACCTGTGTTAGTTACATCAAGAGCGCAAGCTAGCAAACTTTGTAGAGTTTTTCCCGGTTTTTGTTGTTGTGACGTGGGGGTTTGTGGTTTTGTGGTGGGGTTTGTATATTTGT
>CAUVMZ010000003.1:0-37263 GCA_963552855.1 uncultured Corynebacterium sp.
TTCCATATTGACGTCACCGAATCTGGCATAAAATATTGCCGAATTCATGCCAAATAAAACCGTTTTCAGCCTGACCCGACCGCCCCTAATCCCATCTAGAGTTTTCGTGAAACCAGGTAAAATAACGAAACCCCCAGGTCCAACTCGAACCTGGGGGTTAATAGTGGAGCTAACGGGCATCTAACCTTAGTAGCTTTTAGCTCTGTCTTTAGCCGAATTATTTTTCTTGTGGTCCAGCTAATGTCCAATTTTTAGGGTCGAAGGCGGGGCCGAAAGTGTTGCCAATATCATCTTCGGCTATCACGGTCTCGGATCAGATTATCAGTGTCCTCACTGATAGCAAGAACACGTTCCACAGCTGAGGGGATAGTAGGCCTTCCCGGAGGATTAGGGTACGTTTCCAACAATGTTCGGAGTGTCAGACGCACCTGCACATCCAGTATACGTTCGGAGCGCATCGCGTCGATGGTGTGTTCCATTTCGGCCTGCTGGGTTTCCAGCTTTTCGATCTTCCGCCATAGATCTTCCCGAAGCCGATTACCGGCTTCGAGGGTGAGCTGGAGTTCGCTCTGCGCTAGCTGAGCTTTTGCGGTTTCGGCTTCTCGCTCCGCAACAGCGCGCGCTGCCGCTGACTCCAAAGCTTTCGTGCGCCAAAGTGTTCTCTGCACGATCACTGTGGTGGTCAGCGTAGTCACCAGGGTGAGAAGCGCGATGCCGATGCTTTCGGTAATTCCTAGACCCGATAGGGATAGCCCTGCTACAGCTGGGTCCATGTGGCCTCCAGTCCTAGGATAGGGCCACCGCGGAATCGACCACTGCCGCTACTAAGGTGGGGTCCAGGCTGCGGATCAACGCCTCCACCGCGTCGAGTAGCACGATTAGCTGGTTGGCCATTCCTTCACCTCCCGATGGTGGGCCGGAGTGTGGGTATCAGCAGTAGCCGCCGGCGTGGTACTCGCCAGTGTTGGCGTAGCCTCAACAGCAGTCGCGGGCGTTGCCGGCGGAACAATAGCCACCATGCCCGGCGCGCCGATACGCCATGTAGAGATGGATGTAAGCAGAGAAGCGATGGTGGCTGCTACTGCCAACCCCAGGCATTCTTTCCAAACGTCAATGGGGGAAAAGATGCTGATAGGCAAAGCTGGGATAGCGACTTGGGCGAAAGTCCTGGCGGCACGGCTACCAGCATCAACCCAAAAGGCTTTGTTCCACATTACTTGTTTCCTTCCTTGAGCAAGGTTTCAATCCGGTCGAGGCGCTCCGGGAGCGTGGCTACCGTGCGGGCGATTTCCGGGATGAGCTTGATTTTGTCGGCCACGAAGTCGACAAAGGTTTTGCCTTCGGTGACTTTCCAGCCGGTGAAAAGGGGTTTGTTGTCCTGCCATTCGGGACCAACTAGTTGGTCTAGGATCCAACGCACCATGCGTGGTTCTCCTTCTTCTTGTTGTGGTTGGTTAGGTGAGTCGAGAAGCTCGGCGGCGTAGGCCAGCACGACGTCGAACGGGAAGCCGGGGCCGGGGTCGGTGTGGTCGACTTCTCGCCAGGCGGCGGAAATTTCCGCATGGCCATGAACGCCACGAGCCCCGGCGCGGAGTTGATCGGCGTCGATGAACTCTAGGGGGATGTCGTAGAGTTGTGACCAGCTGGCGATTTGTTCGGCGGTCCGCCGCAGCTTTGCGTCGTCGGCAAGCCAGTCTTCGCGGCTCATGCTGGCGTAGCCGGTCAAACTGATGTGGAGGCAGCGGGCGTTGCCTGTGGGGCCTGCTGCGTACGGCATGAAATCATCCGTGTTGCACAAAATTAAAATGCCATCGGCGCCGGCGAGCACGTTATAGCTGGAGCCGTTAGCGGGGTTTGTTTGCCACTGGGCGACAGCAATGCCATCACGGTCTGGCGGGCACTCCACCGTGTGGACGCAGATCGACTGAATAGCATCAAGCGACCGGTAGCCGACGCCGGGCATGTCCGCGGTGAAATCAGCATCGTATCGGATTTCCATGGTTCCTCCTTCTTCTTGGGTTGGGGTTTCAGGTACGGGGTTGGGGGCGTGTGATGCGGTGACGTTTAGGTGTTGGCCCCAGTAGTTGGCAAGCACAAAATTGATATCGCAGTCGACCCCGCCCACGTTCTCGCTACCCGGGCGTTGGTACAGCACTGCTTCCGTGGATAGGACGCCTTCGCTCCAGGCCGCGGTCTGCCACGCCAGATACTTGCCGCCATCTAGGTCGGCGATGAGCCCATCTACGGCAGCCCAAGCAATGATCCTGGAATGGCCATAAATGCCGACCCGGTCACGACCTAGGGTCTCGCAGCAGGCACGGAAATACTCGGATGCGACGCCGTTCCACTCATCAAGGCTGATAGGGAAATCCACCGCAAAGAACACGGGATGGTTAGGACAGCCGAGCTCGTCGAGTTTCTGCTGGGCTGCCCTGGCATCAGCCAAGCCGCCAGGGTAGCCACGCATCACATCGGAATCATCTTCTTTCCCGAACTGCCATACGAAAGCAACCCCCAGGCCATGCGCCTGGAGGTCGCCAAGTTCAGCCTTCTGGATGGACTTTCCCAGCATCCAGCCGGCCCTGGGTGGGCTGATATAGCGAATCACGCCATCATGGCCAGCGGCACGAATCGCTGCAGCTGGCGGCACGCCAGCACTGTAATCAAGAATAGTTAACAATATTTTTCTCCTTCAATATATTTCCCCAACGGTTAAATGCTATTCCCGCAGTTGAAACCTATTCAGCTCCCCCACGCATGACTAGCTTCCGGGAATAAGGAAAAGCTAGATTACCTGTTCTTTACCAATGAGTTTTCCGCAAATACACTCCTGTTCCATGTACGAGCGTTACGCTAGGATCAACAAAATCCACGGAGATTTCTCCGGTCGTGCTAAGAGTAAACAACCCTGTTGCTGACGGTTTTCCTGGAGTAAATAATGGAAAAACCACATCCCTTTGGATAAAGTGTGCATATTTTTCAGGTATCTTACCTTTTACTCCAGGTTTATACGCTAGAACAATAACGTAGGCCCAGTTACCAATATGTACGATCGTAATTCGGTTTTCATCAAGGAAAACGTGATCTGTATCAAACATTTTACGCAGGGTATCCTGCATTTGGTTCACAGCAGAACTAAGACTGTTTAGATTGCTCTGCAAACCAGTGATATCGCTCAACTCATGAACATGAATTTTAGGGGCTTTGGCATCAGCTAACTTTTTAAGAGTGTTAAGGTCCTCTGGAGCGCCATCTACTAAAGCATCAATATCCTGGGTGATGAGTGAGCTGATGCGAGTAATCACACCGGCATCTAAATGCTCGTAGGTGATGCCACCTTGTGGAATGCCATCCGCCATAGATTTCACTATTCGTTGGGCATCAGCGTGGGCACTTTCAGCAGACTTCGATGCTTGGTCTGATGATTTCTTTGCAGCATCTTCCGAAGTTTTCGCGGCCTGGGCAGATACTAAAGTATTTGACTCTGCTTGCTGAGCACTTTTCGCTGAGGCCGCAGCAGCGGCCTCGTGTGCTGCTGCTTCACGGACCTTTTGGTCCATGCCAGCACGTGCTTCAATAGTTTGCCTTTTCCATTCTTCTGTGACCTGAGCGTAATTTTTGCTCTGTTGCTCCGACTTGGCAGCTGATGCAGCAGCAGTTTCTGCCACACGTCGACTATTCGCAGCTGATAGCGCATCCTCCCTGATACCCTTAGCTTTATCTACATCACTTTTGATCTCTTTTCGCAGTAGATCACCAGCAGACCCTATCGCATCCTTAGTCCTTGCCACCAGTACATCCATTTGGCGTTCCGCAGTTTGAGCATGTATTAGCGCCGTACGCTCTGCTGCCTGGGCGCGCTCGGCAATCGCTTCCAGTGGAGCTATGCCGCGAGGCGTGTATCGATATTGTGTGGTCATGACATCTACTAATCGGGCTTCTCCTGCCCCTTCTGGAATGACGACTTCGAAAGGTTCCATGTCACGGAGCCCTTTACATCGCAGCTGAACCATGAGCGGCCCTGGTTCCACCTGTACAGTGGCTTTACCACGGGACAAGGTTACTTTCATAGGTGTAGTAGTTACCACACCGTCCGACGCATCTGCAGAAGAGCGCACCCGTGGAGCATACAGCAATACATAGTCGCCTTCATGGGGAATGCCCCCAACATCGGCGAGATTGATACTTAAATTCCGCATCTTTATCACATTCCTTTCGGCTTAGTTTCATCTGATACTTCCGCAGTCCCCATATGCACAGCATCATGGGAATGCCGTATCGCTGATAGAGAAGAATGCTGTGTGCCGCCACGGAACCAACGCCAGTTCGCAGAATACACATCAATACGAACTTGGTATCCGGCTGTGGGAATCACCACCGGCATGAACGTCTCTAGCGTATGGTCCCGGTTATAGGGAACCTCGGTCTCGATAATGCTGGTGTGATATTCCGTTTTCCCGTCTGGGTTGAGGATCGTGATTTTCAGGTAACAGAAGTTACCGCCTGTATAGGTGGTCCCTACAGCACGTACTCGGGCGTTGATAGTCCATAGCCCTTTAGCGTTCAGGATAAAATCGCCGGCGTCTGAAATATAGGCGTTTTTATTCGGCCCTAGTTGGGCGTCAAAAGGCACCTTACGCCAGTTATCGCTAGACCATTCGATATTAATGTTCTTCGACTGATACGCACACAGGTACCCATCGGTGTCAGAAACCAGGTCCAGCCGTTTGTTCAGGATGAGCTGTCCAGATTTCTGGGCCTCTATTTCCTCTTTCATTGGGGTGATAAGCGATTTCAGAGCCCTGCCGAAATCCCCCAACAATCCATTAATGAACCCAAACGCAGTACTCACAATCAACGCACCACCATCGCGCACTAGTTGCACAATGTCTTTCAAACCCTTCAAGATTGCCGTGCCGAATCGGGTGAATATCTGCGATAGTGACTGACCACCAAGATTCAATGCAGTTTCAGCACGTTTCCTGGCCAATGCCTTGACAGATTCCTCCGTCTGCGCGGTAATGGATTTGACCTGGGCCCCCACCACCGCATCCGTGCCAGGGGTCACCGGGTAGGTGCCGGATTCGATAAGGCTTTTATCGTCACTCATCCTCGATCACCCTCGCCGTGTCTTCGGTCCCTTCTGGTGTTTCCGGGTAGATCTCGGTTTCTAGCCGGCGCAGCAATACTTGTTTTTCCGCCATGGTGAGGTGGCTGATATCCGGGGCAGTCTGCTCAGCGTCCAGGGGTTCGTCAATAGGCACCCATCTGCCGGCTGCACCCATCACCCAATCCGTATCAGGGCCAGGCGGCACGTACTTGACAGTTTGTTCTTCTGGGTGATGCCGGAAACCACAATCGTAAAGACGCTGTGACCACTGCCGCATCACATCTACCGGCAACACCAACGGTGCGGTAGCGCCAGGGCCTGGCAAAGCCACCAGGGCCCATAGAGCTTGCTCCTCGGGATTCGTCATATCGCACGACGACTGAATAGGGATTCCCATATTTAGATCACTCCTAGATCGTGGATAGCTGCGGTGGCATTTTTTACTCGGCCCAGGATTTTCTCCAAGGGGGATTCCTGGGAGGCACGATCACCGCAGGTTATTTCCCAGCCCACTTGGTCACGGCTATAGCGGTACACCAGTTCTGTCACTTGCTCTACCACTACTTTGTTTTCCGGCAGCCCGATAATTGTGGCGCCCACCCGGTCGCCTAGGAAGAAATGACCTTGGCCGTTCTCGCCAACATGCCAGGGGGCACCATCGACGATTTTCATTTGATGGGATACTTTTTCCCGCGTTTCCCAAAATCCTTTCCGCAGTACCGCTAAGGCCGATAGGGTGTAGGCGCGATCAGAGCCATCGGAGAAATGTTCCCAATATTTTGACCATCCTAGAGACCTAGATCGGTCAGCGGATTTTTCCGCCATCCATGCCAACAACGTGTCCTCGTAAAACGGTTTGAGTAGCGTATCAGCTATGGGTCCCAAGCTAGGGGCTGCAATAAACATGCCCAGGTAATTTCCCAACATGCTCACTGCCGCGCTGATGGCCTCATTAACACCATAAGTGGAGTGTCCACCGGCCACTACTTGTACCGCAGTCGCCGGCTTGTAGGAGAACTGGGCGGACTCCAGGCCGGACAATCTGCCGTCCCGATACAACACGTATGGTGCACGCGGTACAGTACCTAACCAATCCGGCTTCTGATATTCCGGCACATTCGGGTTGGCCACCACTGTCGATTGGGTATCAATATTCCCCTTCGTCAATTGCTGTACCGTACGGACGAAACCACTAATCACATTGCCGCGCAGGGCAGTACCATCCTGCCCCCAATAGCCGGACTTGTTCACGATATCCACGATGAGGCAACCATGGCGGATTCTTGCCCGTGGCCATGGCAACGGATCACCCGTGAGCCACCTCCGGCACGTCACCATCAGCTGTGCATCTTCCAACTTATCCTTGGCCATCTCATGCCAATACTTCATCCGGGACGACACGATCGTCCACGGAGAAGGGTCAGCACCAAGCGAACCCGGCGCGATTTGGATTGCCCATCGGGAGGTGTCCCACGTGTCGAGCCATGATGTGGGGTCTAACGGATCGTTGGGTAGTACCCATGCTGATCCTTCTAGCCGCCAGAGGTTTATGGCCAACGCGCATTTTAGGGCCCAGGCAGTGGGGCCCATCATGATGAATGTCCTAGGGAATTGCACCGGGGCAGGCGTAAGTGGATTGGGCCACACAAGGATGTGCTTGAGTTCTTCGTAGTCGTGGAGAGCTTGAAGCTCTAGCAGTCGAGTGCCATCTGTGTTTTTAATGATATTGACGCTGGTGACTCTACCACCCCAGCGGGTGCCGTCCTTATCGGATGTGATATGGATATTTTTCACGTCCCGACTATCGAATCGGAGGATCCATGCGGATATCCAGTGGTCGATAGGTAATGCAATGGTTGCCCCACCGGTGTCGTTGAGTTTCCACTGGGTTCTAGCCTCTATGACAACTCCGGTGACGGTGCCAACATAATTCCAGTTACCGTCCCAAATCCTGATGAGGGGTTTTGTTCTGCGAGCCTCGGCACGTTTCGCGCGGGTTTGCTGTCCGTGTTTCCAGGCTGCTTCAAGTTTCTCGTGGGGGATATCACCAATATATGGTGGGATGATCTGCATCAGGCACCTCCTCCGTATGCTCGCTGCCAGTGCTCCACCATGCGGATTTGGCATGATGACAGGTTCGCTTCTCCGCCTTCCACTTTGACGGCTATTGCTTTTTGCGTCGTGCGGGGTGGTATCGGGTAGAGGAATTCCACGCCGCCGAAACGCCCGGCGAAGTTGGAACCGTCGCTGGCCACGTAGGATTCTTCCCGCGGGTGCGTGTTGATCGTGAGCGATTGGATGCGGGTGAGCGCTGGGCATTCGATCCTGCGGGGTCCGGCGCTCAGGTTCATGTCGGGGATTGTCCATTTACCCGGCCCAGTGAGTGTCCACATGGGCCAGAGCTCACAGTCTGCTGGGTTTTGCACATAAAGGGTTCCCTGACTGGTGCCACTTAGTGCAATCTCGGACACGTAGGTTTCCCCTACCCAAAACGGCATGGGTGCTCTAAGAGTGATGGTCATTTGCGACCAGCCCCAAATTCGCGGGTCCCGCTCGGATTTCGTTTGGGTTTTCTCCAGCTTCACAACATCCAGGGTTCTGGTGGAAATATCCGTCGTTACCCGGATTTGAGCAGGTCGAATATAATCGAAGCTGGCATAGAATTCCGCCTCGATTTCCGACCATGCTCTCTCATCTCCCACAATATCGAACGCTAACACGAGGTCCAAGGGTTCGATGTTATAGCTGAGGAGGGTTGCGCCGTCCTGGGATGCGCCTTGCTGCCAAATCTGTTTAAACGGTGCCTCGTCATGGAGGCCTTGAGGGTTCTTTGCTAGTTCTACGCCTTCGCGGCCCATGCCAGGACCGGATACTGTCCACAACTGCCCGTCACAACCGATAATCTCAATCAAGGCGGGGGTCTCAAACAAATCCAGTTCCGATGCCACAATCTTCTCCTTTCTTGTTATGCACCTTCGATGGCCATGACCAACTGCTTTGAGTGCATGTCTGCGCGGCGTAGTCCCTCGTCGACATTGTTGGTTTCCACGTGATAGTGCACTTCAACCGTTCGTCCCTGCGCAGCCGTGGCGGGTATGAAGGTTGATGCTTTAGCTACTTCCCGGGCTAGCTGAGGCTGGGCGTTGATTTGTTCCAGCCACGGGCGAAGATGCCGTGCTGAAGCTTCACGAACTACGAACTCGCCGTTGGACAGTGTGGATAATATGGCGTCATCCATAGAGCCACCGGGGCCGGTGACTAAACCACCCAAGGCGAATGCTTTGGGGTTCAGGCCACCGATCAAATCGGCGCCGACTATCTTGTCTGTGGCTATGCCTGGGTATTGGGATAGCATATCGGCCGCTATTTTCTCGGCGTTCTGCACATCCCTAGCTTTCGAGTAAGTGGATTTGCCGCGGGTATCAGATGCTTTATCACGGGTATCCATCCATTGCGAATACGCCTTAACGATAGGGATATCATCGGAAATTCCCACTAGCCCTAGGGCGTCTTTCACCTGGCCGGACACGAAATCCTTAGCGAACTTACCCAAAATTTCAGAGAAAGTTGATGGGGTGTTCGATTTCTTTTTCTTCGACCTCGTGCCGTACGAGTCAGGGTTCGACCGTGATGATTTTCGGAAATCCTTCAAATCATTAGCAGACACATCCGTCACATCGGATAGATCATCTCCCGTATATCCACCACCATATGAGGGGTCGGAATAATCCCGGGGCGCATAATCATAATCCGAATCCGTACCCCTAGAACTAGAACGGGATCCCAGAAGCGAATACGAAGGCGCATCATCATTGGAATCATAGGAAGGTGCCAGATCATAAGCATCATCGGAAGACTTTGTGCGGACCACAGCATCAATACGATCCGCATCTGTGGCAGAATCCGACTGCTGCTGTTCAACGATTTCTTCCAAATCTTTATCCGCTGGTATCTCCACCTCCGTGAAGAACGCACCTGGTAAATATGCGTGCTCGGCGAACTGTGGGTCGTCAGCACCAGCAGCGGCACCACCGTATTGCCCATCGCCGCGTTCGCCACCCATTTCTACCGCCACACCAGACGGGACAGTGAGGGCAGTATGCCCTTCCTCACCATCAGGGTCAGTGCCAAACCAGCCGACCTGTAGATCCCCGAAATCACCGCGGCCGGTATTAAAGCCCAAGTTTGATAGGGCTTTGGCTTCCATGGCAAGCGAGAACTGGTCACTCCACGCATCCAACCCCACAGCGTAACGGCTAATGGCACTTACCGCACCGGGGCCATCACCCCACTGTGTTTGCCCGTACGGCTGCCCCTCGATCTCGTGGGCGAACTCGTCCAGTTTTTGGATGGTAATACCACCATCAGCAAACCTCCGAGGAGCTTGTGGGGTAACGTCTGTCCCATCGTAGGTGACTTTAGTGCGGGTAGTCTTTTCTACCACGTCAAAGCCCATAATGTTTGCGGTTTGAGCCAGGATCTGGGTACTACGTTTCCGCTTTGACGGGGCCAGTGGAATGAATGCCTCGCCTTGGGTTTCGTCTTCAGCCCACACCAGGTATGAGCCGCCAGGGGCGATTTGGGCATCCTGCTTCGATAGGCGTGTGCCGCCATTAGCGTAATGGGTTACTCCCCCGTCACCATAGCCGGTACCAGGATCATCACCATCATTATCATCACCGCCGGTGAGCATATGCCACATGTGTTTAATGCCAGACCACAGGCCCATAATCAGGTCTTTACCAATCTGGACCAGCCAGCTACCAGCATTGTGGAAAGCATCAAGGATGGAATCTTTGATACCGCGTACCCATTCCATGAGGGAATCAATCCCCTTTGATGTGGCATTCGCGGCACCAGCCCACAGTTCGTTAAACTTCTGGATAAGGTCACTAGCGAAATCCACGATCGCGTGGATGACCTGTTGGATCATATCCGCGAAACCGCCCACAATGCCAGCACCGAATTCTATCACCGTGGCCACAACGTCCACGCCAAGGGTAATGAACTTGGCAACGATGTCCCCTACCACGCCAATGACGGTGGCGAGCACCTGCAATAAGATACCGATGAGTTCCTCCAATATGGTGATGACCGGCACTACCGCCTGGACTACAGACACGAAAGCGTCCACAATGCCCACGACTGCCGGCACCAGGGAAATAATCATCGGAATTAGTGGGGTGATACATTCCACCAACAGCTCAGCAAGAATCGGAATCAACGGAGCTACTGCTTCCAGCAGAGACACGAATCCCTCGACAATGGACACCACGGCCGGCACCAGCGCAATCACGGCCGGAATCAGCGGGGTAATCACATCTACCGCGAGCTGAAGCAGCATCGGAATCAGCGGTAACACCACCTCCAGCAAAGACCCGAACGCCTGCACTAACGTCGGGAATACCGGTGCCAGCTGGTTTAGTGCATTGAGGATCGCTTCACCCAGAATCTGGGCGACCTGCACCAATACCGGCATAATCATTGCCAGCACTGGCGACAACTGTTCAATCATCATTGAAATAAGCGGCACTACTGCCTGCGCTATCTGCGCAAACACCTCCACCAATGGTGGCAGCAACGGGGCTAGCTGCTGGATCATCTGCACCAGCGCATCACCCATCACCTGGGCCAATTGTGTGAACACCGGGGTCAGCTGTTCAATGATCGGCGTTAATTGCGTCACCAACGCCGTAATGACCGGCGCTAGCGCCTCCGCTACTTGTAGTAGTACCTGGGCCACGGACACCAGCACGGCATTGAATGCCTCACCCAGTACTGGCAACAGTGGGGACAGTGCGTCAAGGAGCTGGCCGAAAGCCTGCGCCACCGGGATTAGCGCATCTGCCAACCCTTGGCCCAGAACTGCCACTAGCGGCCCCAGGGCAGCACCCAGTTGGCCAATTACTTCACCGATTGGAGCCATCGCTGGGGCAAATGCCGCTAAACCATCCGCCAGGCCCTGCACCAGTACTTGGATTCCCGGCGCGGCTGCCTGGATGAATTCGGCGATGGCCGGCATGATAGTGCCGCCGATGGTTTGCAGCGCCGTGGATAGGATTGGCATTAGTGCTGCGAGACTATCGGTCATAGCCCCGAAGAACGTCGTGAGGGCTTGTTGGCCTTCCATGGAGTTGACGAAGTTGTTGACCATTTCCAGCAACTGGCCCAATGGGCCTAAAGATGCCTGGCCAGCTGCGGATGCCGCGTGAAACACGCCGGATATAATGCCGCCGATGTTGGATAGGGTGTGCCCTAAGGTTTTGAGGGCCTCAACACCGTTTTGAACCCACTGATCGAATTGGCCATTTTGAGTTGACTGGCTGAGGAAATCCGCCAACCTAGTGCCGGCTTCACCTAAGTACTGGCCTAATTGCGGTAGGTAAGCAGATCCCGCCGCACCAATGTCCACCAGTGCTTGAGTCAATGGTCTGGCTGCCTGATTAACGTTAGCGAACATCCCGGCGGTGTTGCCCAGCATACGATCTAACCCCACCTGGGAAGACTCACTAGCTAACGCTGCGATTGTGGACCGTAAACCAGAATTGATCTCAGCAGCGATACCAGCTAAGCCGACTCTGAGAATAGGTAGCTGTGCGGTAGCTAGATCCGTAATGGACTCGCCCAGGCCGGCGAAGAGATTATCTTGTACCTCCAGGCGAAGCTCTTTCCACTGGGCGCTAAGCGCCTGGATAGCAAGCACAAAAGCCTGGGCATTAGGGGACAAGTTCGCTAGCGCATCGGCAAAATCGTCAGTACCACTGGCGGCCTTTTCGCCAGCTTCGGCATAATTATCAAGCGCATCAACGAGCTGTTCCTGCGCTTGAGCCACACTATCTTGTGCATCCGCCAGGTTACGCTGAGCATCTTCCACACCACGGTAAGCGTCTTCTACCCGGCGCTGGGCATCTTCCACACCACGCTGTGCATCTTCTACACCACGGTGGGCGTCCTCTACACCACGCTGCGCATCGGCTTCTTTTTCTGCTGCTTCCGCTACTTTTTCCTTGGCCGCAACGACCTTGTCTGACCCCTCAACACCTTTATCCGAAGCTGCCTGTGTGTCATGGGCCAGTTTGTTGTTTTTCTCCCGCATTTCGTCGAGAGACCGCAGAGATTTACGGTATGCTAAATCAGCTTCGGCGATATCTAGACGGCTGGATTCTGGGTCTTCCTGAGCTTCCCGTAGCCGCTGTTTAGCACGCGCAACTGCTAAAACTGCATCCTCTTCATTCAAGGCCGCATCTTGCAGTTGCTGCTTCATATCTTGCAGATCCCGGGCAGCGTCTTTCCTCGCCTGGTTCAGATCCTGCTGAGCCTTACGGGAATTCTTCTGGGCTTCAACAACGCCACGCTCTGCATCAGCAACCTTGCGTTCTGCATCCTCTACCCGTCGGGCTGCATCTGCCACGCCACGGTGGGCGTCGTCTACTTTACGGGCGGCGTCGGCAACCCCACGGTGGGCGTCTTCTACCCGGCGTTGGGCTGTGGCGATACCACGCTCTGCGTTTTCTACCTGCCGCTGAGCGGATTTCATGGACTTATCGGTGTCAGTGGTGGTGGCCACCGCACCCTTGCCCATGGTGGAAAATGCTTTACCCACCCCGGACACTCCAATGCCGAGAGCAGCGAGTGCGCCAGCGGCTGCGCCGGCTAGGGCTGGTAGCGTAGTCAGAGCGCCGGATGCCGTCACTAGCACCTGAGTCATAGCGGCAAGCGGGCCAACAGCGCCAGTGGCAGCAACCCCGATCACACCCAATCCGACACCTCGGGCTGCAAGACCAGCCATTGCGGCACTCGCGGCCCGAGCGTGAGCAGTAATACTAGCGATCTGCGCCTGGGCAGCAGCAAGACCAGCTCTGCCAACCCTGACCGCAATCTCGGTGGTACGCCGCACTGTGAGACCAGCCAACTGGGCAGCAGCGCGGCCGATATTAGTCCTAGCCACTATTTCAGCGACACGACGTCGCACTAGCGCTGCTAACTTCGCTGATGCTGTACTAGTGTCAGCGTCGGCCTCAATCTCGGTTTTCCGGTCCCTGGCCGTTGTATCTAGCTGAGACTCAGCAGCACCAGTATCAGCATCAGCGTTGATTTCTGATTCTCTGTTACGCGCTGTGATATCCAACTGGGTTTCCGCAGCAGCAGTGTCAGCGTCGGCCTCAATCTCGGTTTTCCGGTCCCTGGCTGTAGTATCTAGCTGAGACTCAGCAGCACCAGTATCAGCATCTACATTCAGGGTGAGGTTTTTCTTGCCCGTGACACGGTTGATTTTCCGGCGTGCTTTGCTGGTATCCGCATCAACAGTAATGGATAATGATTCAGCGTATTCCGCCAGCTCTGCTTTGACTTGTTCACGGAACTGGTCGAAATCCGGCAGTATCTCTACACCAAAGGTAGCAGCGATTCTTTCAAGTTCGACGCGAAGACGACGGGCGAAACCTGCAAGGTTAGGTCTAATCTCTACCTTGGCGACGCCGGCGGTGTATTCAGCCATGATGGTCTCACCCCCCGTCGTCGTATCTAGCCCCTACTAGCTGGCTTAAAATATGGTCACGTTTAGCGTTCAACCGGGTTTTACCCAAACGTTCCCTGGCGGTTTCGGGATAAGGAGCCGGATCAAGCCCCACCTGGCCTTGACTACCCACCGCCACTAGCTGGATAAGGCGATTCTCGATTACTGCTAACTGTTCCCGGATCGGATCCCACTCACGCAACCCTGGTCGATGGGCCGCATCATGGTCTTGATGTTCCATGGCGTACTGGGCGATATCATCGTCATCAATGACAGACGCCCAGTAGTGGGATCCTTGAGGTAACTGTTCTACCAGTTCGAGGAACGTTCGCCAGTCCCGCACTCCAATAAACCAGTCATCAATATCAATGTTGAGATATCGGTGGAAATCCCATCGTAGTTCTTTGCCCCGATGGTTAATCAGAGCAATAATGTAGAAAAATCGGTGATCTTTTCTACCAGGCCTTTGCCGTAGAAATGCTCAAAGTAGGCGACGATCACACCAAGGGCGATCATTTCGGCGTCTTCGGCATCATTGATGGCCATGATGAACCGGTTCAAATTATCCTTGAAGATCAGCCGTAAAACGTCGATGCTGCTGAGCTGATCGGGGTCTTTTAAGATCTGTTCCAACCGTAAGCGATCCACGTAGGTGGGGGCTTGGATTTTTATTGCCGGGTCAAACCCGTAGTCCGCTCCCAGCACAAACGGCTTCCGGGTAAGTACCGTCCGATTGCGGTTTTTTACTTCCTTAATGGGAAGGGCTTGGGCACGTTTACGGAATCGCTCAAATTGATCTTCTTCCAATTCTGTTTCTTCGCCAGGGTAGCCATCTACCTCGAAATTGGTGTCGTCTGCAGCGTCATCATAGTCATCGTAGTCGATAGGAGTCGAGCTGCGCGATGGTTGTCTGCGTGGTTGTCGTTTACGGTTCTGGTTTGCCATGGGTGTTTTCCTTTCCTGGAATATGGATGAGGACAGAGAAGGCCAGGTATTACGCCTGGCCTTCATACTGGTCGATGAGTAGGTTTTACTGCTTTGTGACTTCTACTGTCTTGGGGAAACCACCACCAGTGAGGCCGGTAGCGATCACAGTTGGCTCGGCGGAAACCTTGGTGATAGTAAACCCCGCATCCACGGTGCCGCCGACTGTGGCTTCGTTTTCTCCCGAGGCACGAATAGCTGCCTGAATAGCGGCAGCGGTTGCATTGTGCTCAATGGTAGCGGTCATTTTGCCGTTGATACTGATTGTGTACGTGCCGCCTGTGGCTCCCTTCACGGAATACTTGAAGCTATCATTCAGCAGCTTTTGGACACCCGTAACACCCATCTTCTGGGCTAGCTCAGGAGTGAATCCCGGGCCGGTGATACCGAAGCCGAAGAGCGCGCCATAGGCGGGGTCCTCCTTAGCCGCCAGTGTCAATGGGTACGTCAGCGCGTTGGTTTGCGTAACGGATTGTTTGCCACGCTTCTCGACGGTGACTTTCGGGAAAATCCAATACGGGTAGATTTCGTTTTCAGGTTCGCCATCATAACCAATGATGATCGAAGAGTATTCTTTCATCTTGGCAGCGCGGCGTTTTTTCGCGTAATAAGATCCGTTCTTGTACTCGCCAGTGCCCAGATCGTAGTACATTTCTAGCGTGCGTCGGCGGGCTTCTTGCGGGGTGAAGTCGATATTGAAGGTTTCTTCAGTGATGAAATCCCTGCGGCGGCCGCGGGAACCGTAGCCTTCCGGCCCTTCGACTTTCATGTCTGGGGCAAGATCCACACCGGATTTTTGTTCGATTTCACCGGCAGTCCACCATTCAGAGCCGAGTTCTTTCAGCTTGCCGTTTTCAGTGAGTTCTTCAGGAATCGGTGCCCCGTAGTCAGCGAGAAGAACAACCATGTTGATAGCGGCAAATACTAGACTATCGTCTTTGTCTTTGAGCGTATAGAAATCAGTAGTAGTCACGCTCTACCTACCTTTCTCCCACCATATTAAGCAGGTACAGGAAATCCCCCATTCCTTATGGTTTGGGGGATGAGGATTTGAGTTAGGCTATTTTTATCGAGGCCTGCGAATAGCAAACGTGAATAATGCCTTTACATATCGGTCTTCGGGATTTACCCATACCGGCATGGTTGGCCCTTGTACCTCGGCCACGTCAATGATGCGTACTGTACGGGAGAACTCTTCCGCCTGATTATCCAGCATCCATGCCCGAATATGCCGCAGCAGATCATTGGAAACATCACGCCGCTTTGATACCACACCAATCTCAATGATTGGTTTATCAACCTGGTCAGCTACTGCTGCGACCCCGCCGATGCGCTGGATCACGATCAATGGATGCTGGCGGATGATTTTTTCGTAGTCCGCAGGAATCCATGTACACACTTGTGGTGCGGGCTCACACTCCGCAGCAAAGGCATCCAACAGTTCGCAAATAATATTTTCGGCGTCAGGCCATGGGCGAATCCCTTCCGGGAATTTCATTTTCATCACCTACTTTCTATATTTTCACTGCTTCTACCACTCGGCGTAACGCCCGGTTAGGAGCGATCCTTCGAGGTGGTTTCCTGCGACGCGGAGGCTTGGGGACCGGCGGGTTTGTCATGTGGCCGAAAAACACCGGCACACCATACGAGCTTTCCACTGATAACGTAGCCACCCACCGTGGATCTCCCATCGGATAGGGGCGCGCTATTTCCACATCAACGACAGAAGATGCCGCTAACCGGCCGGTGTTTTTCGGGGCAGATGATTCATACAGGACTTGCGCCAAATACCCAGCTTCAAACATGATAGCTTCTACTTCTGGTCCAGTTAGATATCCCTGCATCTTGCGTGGCTCAAAATTCATCTACCCCATCACCGCCTCACACAACGCCACCGTGCCCATGGTCACGTTTTCCCTACGTGGGTGCTCCCACACTTGGATTTCCGTCACTGTTAATATCTTGCCGAATAGGGTTGTAATGATGTCTTTTGGTTGCAGGTCAGGGGTTTGCCTGCGGAAATACACCGCAGGTTGGGTAGTCACAATCGTTTTATGATCGTGGTCAACCGTAACCCCTGCCCACCCAATCCGGGCGCCTGTAATCTCCCAAGGTGGGGATGGTTCACCGATCGGATCACCGTGCCGGTCTATCTTGGGTGGGCGTCGTACCATAATCGTGGCCACAGCCGTCACCACCCTTCGGCAGTGATGTTACGGAATTCTCCCACACCAATAGCGTTTTCGATAAGATCACGTTCTTGACCGGTGAGATAGAAATTCCCCTCACCGTTAGCGAATCGCAGAGTGCTGCTGAATGGGCCACCAGTGTCGGTAATCTCCGAAGCCCCATCATGCGTATCAGCAATGAGCGAGCGCCTCACCATAGCGCAGGACACCATTTTTAGCACGCCTGCTTGATGTTCGCTAGGGGCATCGGGGATCAGGGGAAACTTCGCCCTCAACCACACTGCAGCATCTTCCAGCAGCGTATCGACGACCTTATCAGGAAGACCTGGCGGAAACGCTTGCCACCGGTCTTTCAAATCCGCAGCGACTGCATACGGCATTAGGCGCCTAATCCGGTAAGCCGCACCATGGCCATGGGGTCGGTCACCACATGCTCTAGCACAGCTTTCACCTTGGTCCAGGTCAGGTCACGTGCTTCGTCCCGCCAGGTAGCGGTACTAATTGGTTCTTCCATGCCGATCGTGCCCACTTGCCCTTCGGCAACTAACAGGCCCTCACCTGGGGTGGCCAGCGGGGAGGAAATCACTTCCAACCCCTGGGACTTCAGGAAAGCATCCTGGGCGTCGTTAGTGTCAAAAGTGTTAGCGAGCTGCAGTGCGTCATCGGTGTGGAGGACCAACAAGTTATAGAGGTAACCCATTTGGGTTTTCTCACCGGCAGCTAGAGCCGCGTTGAGCTCTGCCCGGATCGACTTCGCTGCGGTCTGCTTGAGCTTTTCAGTTTTGTTCATGCTGACCCAGCCGGAAGATTCCACCTTGGGGATATAGGACCCGTATTCCTGGATGGCTTTCTTAATAGCGAGCATGCCATTGTTGTCCACATCGAACACCATGGTGTTCGAAATTCGCTGGGCTCGGCGCTGTAATAGCGCCATGTCGTTTCGCGCTTTCGCCTCGTCAGTGATGGAGAATTTACCACCGAGTTTTTTCACCTGGGCCACTTTGGGCTCACCAGGAGTGGCGTCCAGCTCCGGGTATTCGCCACCTGGGGCGATGATCCCGGTGTGGTCATCTGCTAACACCTGGTTTTCGGTATTGACTTCGTATAAAATCGCGCCGCCCTGAGCGTCACTGTGGCCGAAAAGGCGGTCAGTGAACATCTTCAAGGCAGTAATGTCCGCAATGTATTTAGAGATTCGTGCTGGTTCTTGCAGCATCAAATCCACTGTGATGGCACCGTTGGCTACTGTGGGGGCGGCGCCCGGGTAAAAACCAGAATTTTTCATGTTGTTTCCTTCGTTCGTTTTATAGCAGTGCGATAGTTACGGGCTTATCCGCACCCGCGGCTTTCGTGAGAGCAATGGCCACAACAGGCCCAGTGCCGGCGGTGGCCGCTTTACCGCCGGCTGCGGTGGAAATCTTAGCGCCAGCAGTAATCGCGCCGGCAGCAATAGCATCGAGCACATACCCTGCCCGGTAGATGGTTGCATAATCATCTTTGGCCACGTCCGCGGCAACCACACCGAATGGGATAGCATCCGCGCCAGCAACATCGACGACCGGGTTCCGGCCGTCCATTTCCCCAGAGACCACGACGAAACTACCTGCGGGGATCGCCTTTGCGGCTTTAGCAGTAACATCGCTGCCGGGACTGTAGTGCCGTTTAGTCACATTCATAATATTTCTCCTTGATTATCCGGTTTTATTTTTCGGCTCGAAGAGCGGCCGGAATCCACGATTCCGGGTACGCCGCATCTTCTACTTGGCTCGGGGTTCCCTGCCCTGATTGCAACCCTTGCCGAGGGCGTTGCGACGGTGGTGGGGTGCCCTCAGCAGGATCCCCGTACAGGGCCTGGAGGCGCTTAGCGCGCTCGGTGATTTCCTCTTTCGTGCCAGTACCCAGAAGCGGTAAATCTTCCGCCTTAATACCATGCGCAGCGGCTACTTCCAACAGGACATTTGTTGTCCGCTCCTGTACTAGCTGCTGTTCCGCAGCGGCTAATTTTTCCTGCATGAGTTGAAGTTCCGTCTTTTGGGAATCCTCATGCTGTTTCCATTTATCAGCTGCGGCCTGCACAGCATCCCGCTCTTGGCGAGTTTTCTCCAATGCCGCCAAGGCCTCTTCCAAGGTCATCTCCGGCTGTAAGCCGGCGTCTTGTGATGGTGTTTGGCTGATATCCGGGGTAGTGTCCTCCAGGCTAGGTTCTTGTTCATCCTGGGGCTCAGCGCTAGTAGCGTCTTGCATAGTTGCCTCCTTTTAGATTGTGTGAAATGCGAATAGTAAGGGTGGTCATGAATAAACCCCACCAGCTTGGTGGGGTTAGTTCATAGGGATGGGGAGCATAGGGTCAATCCTGGTAAACCCTAATGTTCTGCGGATAAAATCAATACCCTTAGGGAGAACATACGTGGTGTACGACACTTTTTCTTCCCCGTTCGGCTGCTCATAGCGGTGCGCTTTGACCTCGAAGTAGCCCATATGCCGCTGGTAGGGGGTGTTGCGCATAGCGCCGCGAGGAATCAACACACCTCGGTTACGCAGCTCACGGAACAGCCAGTTTTGGCCCACCCCCAACATCTTCGCTACCACACCCATGCTGTAGGAGCCAGACGCATCAATGAAGCAATCATAGGCGTCTGCTTTGGGCTGCATTTTCTTGTTTTCCGCCTCCAGCGCCAGGCGCTCAGTTTCGGCGTTCAGCAACATTTGTGCCATCTCCAGACGAGTGATCTGGGAAGGATCAAACGCTGGCTTGGCAGCAAGCCGACGCTCCATGTCAGTGAATGCTTTAACAAGCTGCTTCTTGAACTGACGAACCACCACGGTGTTACGCATATAGGTCATGAGCAGCATTGCATGCTCACGATTCAGCACGGCAACGGTTGTTGATTTAGCGAATCCCCCTTGAGGAAGCGGTGACCCCTTCCGCGTTTCAAACGCGAGTGGGCCAAACTCTTCAAAATCAGGCTGATTCTTACGAAGCAGCTCTAAAACATTCTTATGCTGAACCTGCGTTCCTTCAGCAATAACGAGTGATGTGGTCGTCAGCTCCCCCTCAGGGGTTTGCCGAACGATCATGGTATAGTCATTATCTGGTTCTTGGTTAAACATCGGGAATCATCCTTTCTTATACAAAAACCCGCGTGCCCCTATATGGGAGCATGCGGGTTAAAAAATGGTTTAGCGCTCGTACTAAGCAGGCACGGCAGGCAATGGGTCATCCGGCATATAAACCACTTCAACGTCATTCGGGGGCTCACAAATCGTGGCTTTATACCGCAGCTTTTTCACCGACTCGAAAATCTTCCGCTGCAAGTCTTCTTGCTCCTCAGGAACAATGATAAATGTGTCCAAATCCCCATTATCATTAGGGCCATAATCAAGCGAAACAGGGACCTCATCGGCAGCCCTTATAGTGTAAGCATCTTCATTATTAGTAAATGAGATCATGCTACTCATGTAAGGTTCTTGCAATAGAAGATCGACAACAGTCTTGATCGGGGCATCCGACATCACGTAAAGACTCATTGGGTAAACTCCGTTTCCTCACCATCATGGTTAATATAAAAGATCTTACCTATCTTAGAAAACCTGGGGTTCCTAAGGCACATCTGGATGTCTTGACGTGCTTGCTCATCAGTCAGCCCCGAGCGAGAAATATCAATAACCGCTTGTATAGTATCCAAATGCGGCAAACTTCTGAAGTTCCTTTTCACCTCACGGAAATTATTTGTGATCGTATTTTTACCTCCACCCTCAGGAGCTTTCATTTCCGTGATAATGCCATCAAGTACGATATCGGGAGAAGTTTCGTCTTCATCGTTATGTAATCTTCTAATCCGAATTTCATGCCCATGTTTCAGCAATGTGATAAGGGTATCCCATTCATGGGTTGCTGGGTTTGTAGCTCCTTCTTCAGCTGATAACCGGTGTAGCCAATCGGGATTATCACCGAACTTTTTCCGTACTTCGGGCGGAATGTAAACTTTTTCCCTTCTTTCTTCAAAGTCGAGTGTCACCCCTTCACCAGGCATGTCCTTACGAATCTCACTGGGCGGTATGTCAGGCTCGGCCTTTTCCGGGTCGGCCTTTAGCGCTGAGTATTTTTCCGGGTCGGCTTTTATCGCGTCAGCATATCGTTTGGTGAATCTATCCCGCGGCTGGTCAAGACCCGTATCTAGTTCCTCTTGCGTTGGCTGAAAAGTTGCGTCATCCCACAGATCCTTCAGGTCGTGGTATTGCTGTTCACCATTCCACGGCACTCCCTTAACAACGAGGACTGCTATGCAATCGCAGTGGTCATGATATTTCTCTCCTTCCCGCCGGGATCCCGAAACATACGTATGGCCCCCGGTAGCGCCCGAATTCCGGTAATGAACTTGGCGTGGCCGTACTTCCCTGGGCTTCCCTGTTGTCACCACGGTATCTTCGGAATATACCGGCCCCCGGGATGCCAGCATCGCGCAAAAAGCACAGCTCTCAGCCCCGGTTAAAACCCTGGCCCACCCCAACACCTTGCCACCAGGCTTGGCGCTATCTGGCTCTGCCTTACTGGTCTTTTTCCTAGACTCACGGTTATCGTCTCCCGCCTTCCTGTCGTCGCTGGCGTATTCCACTATCACCTTGGGTTGACCATCCGACCCAGTGCCATCTTCCACCGTCACCCGTGGACGTTTCCGCGACGACACCACACGCACCCGGCCCTGGGCCGCGGTATCAACAACCACATCCCGACCAGCTGCACGCGCATGCCGTACTGCCCCAGCAGCTACCCGGCGCGATACCTGAGCCAAGGCAGCAGGGTCGGCGGGATCAGCGGGGAAGGCCGCTACTTTTTCCAGCAGGGCGCGCTGTGCATCTTTTGAATATGATTCGATATTGCCAGGTATCGGATCTTTTTTCGGGTTCCATCCTAGGGCGCGCAGGAGCATCTTCCAGGCCGCGTTAGGCTGGTATGGCCGCATAGGCGCCACGTCTATCTCCATGCCTCGTGCGCGCATATCTTCGGTCATGGTTTGGACTGCGGAGCGGTAGAACGCTTTCCTAGCTTTATGGATGAGCGGCAGCAGCGCGGTCACCAGGTCCCAGAGCGCTTCAATCGTGGTGGGGATCGTTTGTTCTTCGATCAGCTTATATATCTGGTCTCTAAGCCACAGGGCGGTTTCCCGGTCTCGGGAGTGCTGGTTTTCGATGCTCACAACCCACCCCCTTGCGGTTTTGCTATGTCACTTCAGGCATGGGCTGAGATTCATCCCCTCGGATAGATGGGTAACCATACTTGGTGAGGATCCGCTGGATTTTCTCCTCTGTGAACCCAGGGATGTCTTCCAGGAGTGCTTCCGCTGGTATGCCGAGCATGGTGGCGAGTTTCCCGAGCGCATCAACGGTTTGAGCAAACGACCTTGCTGTGGTGTCTTTCCATTTCACTTCGCCGGCGAAGTCAGCGGCTGAATCGGCATCGCCGTCCATGTGTCCGCACAGCCGTAATAGTTGTTCGTAGGATTCGCCGAGACTTGTTTGGATTTCGGAGGCTTTTCGATCTTTGGCTGATTCCATGGCTGCCAGGCCATCGGCGCTGATGTTGCTGATGGCGTTCGCACCTAGAGATTGGGCTGGGACCTGGGCGATTGCGGCCAGGTCCCGTATGGTTGCTTGTTTGGAGTCAATGTACCGAGTTAGGTCGGTTTCCTCGAACTGACCGGCTTTTGTTTTGGTGCCGTCCGCGTTGATGAACCAGACATCGTTCGCTTTCATGCGGATCCCTTCGAGTTCATCTTTGGGTGCCCATCCGATGACGTATCGTTGTTTGAAAGCGGCATAGTATTGGGCGATGCCCATTTCGTAGCTGGTTCTGTCGATTCGATCTTGGAGTGATAAGAGCGGCTCGATGATGCCGCCGTGTTCCTCACCGTCTAGTAGCCAGCGGTCCCGGAAGCGAACGACTGGTGGCACCCCAGCGCCGTGAGGGCGGGCCTCGATGATCTGGAGGTTGATGGTGTTGTTCCAGGTTTCAGAAACCCATTCCGCTGGGTTCTTGGGCGCGTGACGTGCCCCGATGTAGTAGATGTAGTTTTCGTCTATGAGCCGCATCCTAGCCCCCCGGATTTCTAGGGCGAGAATGGGCCATTCTGAAGTGAGCCCGTATTCGCCTGGCCAGGCTCTTGATTCCCCGTAGTAGGCGGTCATCATGCGGGGAGAAACCCCAGTGATAAGCGGTGCGGATGCTTGGCCGGGGAAAGCACCCCGATCGACTACGGCATAGGATGTGCCGTATTTGAGGGCCGCCCGGGTGATTCCGGTTTGGGCCGCGTCCATCGCGTTGCGTTGCCAGTGCTCCCACAGTGGGGATTGCTCGTAGTTGCCGCTGAAATAGTTTTCGATCTTCATCGACTGGGCGAATGTATCCAGCACTAGAGGGAGGAATGGGACTTGGGAGTCTTGGGCGATCTGGATGTGGCGGTCATACCTGCCGCCTGGTGTCGACTTCTCGTTTAGGACCGTGAACCGGCCTGCCGCGTATTTCCGGGTCCAGGGCAGCATCGCCATATGAATCCTGTTGTTCCTGCCGTACTCGTATGCGTGTTGGGACAGGAGTCCTCGCACACCATCAAGCACTGCCCGGTTCGACATTTTCATTACACAAACACCGCCCTTCCGTCATAGTGGGTATCTGGTTGGTTATCCAACCATTTTCGGCGCACCATCCGCGCACCAATGAGGCAAACCGCTGCATCAATCTTTTTCGCTGAGGTTGGGGATTCTTTCCGCACGGATATCCCGTAGCGGTTTTCCGCCCGGTAGCAGTTCCGTAGGTGGTCTGTGAGGATTATGGATCCGTCGTAGGTGAATCCGTGCTCAATGATTTCTCTTTCTGTTAGTTCACATGCCCGGGTGAAATCAAAGCTTTTACTGCGCATGTCCCAGGCGATTGGCTCTGGGTTTGCCCCAGACGGCACCGCCCACAGTTCTAGTTGGTCTTTGTAGCATTCTGGCCACGTAATCTTCGTGAAGGACTCCCATTCACGCACGTCAGCGAAGAACGCTTTCACTGCCCACGTGTCAAACGCCTGGGCGACACGGGCGGTGACTGCTTCAACATCAATGGTTTTCTTCTCTGCTTGAGATGCGTGGCTGTTACCGGGATCCCACGCCCCGATCAGGAACACATGCCCGTCGGAAACCCGGCACCCCACCAGGGCTGTCGTGTCGCGGGTGAGCGAACCATCAAAGAACATGACGATCTCTTCACCAGGCTCCACCTGGATATCCGGCATGGCCATGAGCGCCAAGTCCTTGGGGTCAATCCACGCATCAACAGACGCTACTGGCCAGTTCAGGTACTTACGTTTCGAGTCATCCGGTTTAGCACTGTGCGTCCAAATGCGGGTCATGATGGCGTCGATATCAACCCATGGGCAGTCCTCGTACACGACCTCCAGCCCGGCGCGAAGCGATGCCGCATCGGCTAGGTTGGTTTCTGGTGGAGCTTGGATGATATCCATGAGGATCTGTTTTTCATTCTTGGATAGGCCTTTCTCTTGGTTACACCAGTCGATAAACGTGTGCTCCCCCACGGTGTTTTTCCCCGGTTTCCAGGCATTTAGGGTGCCTAGCATACGGGAACCGGATTTAGTTAAGTTATCCACCAAGGTGCTGTATAGCTCACCGCCGCCTTTAGCTGGGGTCCAGTGTTCTAACTCGTCGCCAATAATGAATGTTGCCTCCGCACCCTCCTGGGTGGTCGCAGATGATGTAATGACTTCCAGCTTGCCTTCGGGGACAACATTGATCTTCGTGATGCCGGGGTCGATATCGTAATCGCGGTGCAGCTCGATCGCTGTCTTCTTATTAGCCATCGCCCTGATATGTCTCATCGTGTTGTCGGTTTGCGCCTCAGAAACCGCGGCTATTTGCACCCATGGCATCGCCACGGGCTTACCGATGCAGCCGCCGAGTACTTGCGGATCAAACCTTTCCAGCCTGACGGGGGCGAGCAACTCAATGAGCGCCATAGCGGCAGCGAACGGCGACTTGCCGGAGCCTTTAGCTAGACGACGGAACGCATTGTAGAACGACCATTTTCCATCGGGACCAACGGCGTAAAACCATAAAACGAACCTGGCCTGGCGGTTAGTGAATTTCCACGGCAACCCGGCGCGAATCCCGTTCGGGTGCTTCAAATATTTAGCGGCCCACGCTAGCGCCTCCCAACCGAGCGTTAAATCGGGAACCCCCGGGGGAAGCGTGTCTAGCCGCTCCTCCGGGGGAATCATCATGCTAGATCAGCCCGATACTGTTCCATGATCGAAACGGTGGCCTCCTTCGCCTCATCCACTATCTTTGGGGTGGTGAGTTCTACACGTAGGCGCCGGCGCGCCCCCTCGGTTGTCATCAGAGCATCAGCGCGGGAAAAGATCACGTCCATCATCCCAGCACGGGCGCCGGCCGGGGAACTTAATTCTTGGGTGATAAGCCAGCACACCAACCTGGCTTCCTGCCAATCGCTTTCCTGATAGAACTGGGCCTGGCCGCTCCGTTTCAGGGACCGGAACCACTGTTTCGCATACGGGTGCCACGCCCGGTCCTCTGCGGGCGGTTTCACCACCTGCTGCCCCATAGCCACCACCACAGTGGGAGCATCAGCCTCCGGTTTATTCCGCCGACGTCTCTGATCGCTACGCTTCGGTATCGGACCACGCACCATGACCAACCACCTCCTGTTCACTTACCGTTCGGGGATACGCCCCTCCCGCTGCAACGCGGCAGCTACTCGCACCGCGGGGGCCAGATCAACGAGGCCGCCCATGCGGTAAATATCTTCTGTTGTCCGAATGAACCTTGCTCGGGAATAAATCTCCACGCAGCCGCGCCGGCGGCCTGGGCCCTCCGGGAGCAGCCCGAAAATATGCAGACCCCGACGAGAAACCGAACGCTCCACAACGGCACCTGGCACCGCCCACATAATCTCAACAGCCCAGTCGGCCACCTTACCACGCCGATTGATGCAGTGGTCAAGATCAATACAGGCTAGCCCACCGCCCAGCATGACGCCGTGCGGACCATCCTGCACCTCAGCGTGGGCGGTCCAGGTTTCCGGCTTAGTTGTTGACGCAGGAGAGCCCGTAGGTGTGATGGGGCGCTTACCATCGGCCGCCGTCCACCGGGGCAGCTCACGCATCCGGGCCGGCAACTGCTCACGCCGACGCCGACGGTAGGCCTTCTGCCTGCATGCGGACGAACAAAACCGCGGGGAGCGTCCCCGTGTAGGGATCTCCAGCCGGGCTTCGCACACCTCACACGCCAATCTCATAATCTGTATTTTACCATAAGCGTTACGATATACCTAGTCCTAGCTTGGCATATTTACCCTTTCCGGCTACTAATGACCGAGGGGATAGGTAGCCAAGGAAATAGTGACCCACACCATAACGCAAAGCCGCAGGTCACAGCCCCAACTCACACCACCAGCCAACACCCAAAAACAAGAAACCTACCCTGACCAGCAAAAACCCTGAAACCCGTACACAGCCGGGGGCCGTATGTGTGCCGTACCAGGGGCCGGCCGACGGCGGGGTACCCCCCACCCCACGTGGCCTACATCACCTTATTTCAGGCCAGGATGGCGGGCAGCAAACCTGTCATACAGCCGGCGGCGCGCCACACGCCTACTGATCCCCCGTGCCGCTTCGCGCCGGGACTTTTCCGCATGGCACGACGGGCACAACCACTGGAGATTATCGAGCCCATCACCACCACCCTCAGCGACCGGAATAATATGATCCAACTCCAAGCTACCTAGGTCGGCAATTGGTTCGGCACCACACTGGGCACACCAGTAAGGAAGGCGGTGTTTCGCTAATTGGCGTAGGCGTTTCCACTCAGCCGCAGCCGTGCGCGACGACCCGTTACGCCACGCCATCAGCACCGCCTTGCGCCGGCCGGACGATGGCAGCAATCGCCCATGACAGCGCCTGCTCTAGATGCGTGATAGCTAGCTCACGCTCACGACAGTCCGGTGCGATCGCCGCCACACGGTGCGCCGATGCCTGCACGCTGGCACGAACCTTAATGCAGTCTTCGCATTGCGCATCGGTGCCTTCGTGATACCGGAAGCGACGGTCAATCTCCTGCTGGATTGTATCCATACCTTCTGATCCCATGATCCCCTCCTCCCCAACCCTCGGCATGATTAAACCCCCAGGCTTTCCACCCAGGGGTTCCGAACGCTAGTTTACACCAACACCTGTCCCACACCAAAGGATACCGCACCACGCATCGCCCCGGCACGCGCCAGCACATCATCCAGCCGCACCAACATGCCGCCATCATCGTCCTTTGTGGTAGCCACTTTCCCCGCCTGCGCCCACCGATACACTGTTGTACGCGACACCTGCACACCAGCTTGCCGAGCCCACGACGCCGCCACTTGGCATGTCGCCCACTCCGGCGGTGCCGGCTCCTCTCCCCCACTGTCAGGCTCTACCACAGACGCCACCATACGCGCCTGGGCAATCACTTCTTCCGCCATCATCTCACCCCACGGCACACTATCCGCCACATCCAGATATCGCTGCAACCAAGCGGCCGTAGCCGTGATCCCGTCAGGCACCGGGCCCACAACACCATCACCGCCACACGCCAACACTTCCGACGCCCAAAACGAAAGCAACCCCTCCGTCTGAACCTGGAAGTCCAACACCGTCAGATTCACCGGCGGCTTTGAATAACACACCGCGCGCCCCAGGGTATCAGTGGTACTACTCCCACGGTGAAAGGTAAGAAGCTCCTCTAACCCGGCACCATTACGTTCCAATGAGTACAGGGACCTTCCTAACTCATGAAGCAGATAATCATCCACCGCTTTAGTCCTCTCTCTATAGATAGGTATCCCTCAATAGGTTTGTAGTCTACTCACCGCCCCTGCCACCTAACGGCTCTACCCGACCCGCCCCGACCCGACGATCCTAGATCCGTCACCCCATCGTTCTGGTTTCGATCTAGGTCCGATCTAGATCCGTACTAGGTTTTACCGTTTCGTTATAAAACAGGGCAAAAGAAAACCCGGGCACAAGCCCGGGAACCCTTCTAGGTGCGCATATGCACCATAATTGGCAAAATTTGTTAAATCTTCTTATCCTTAAAGCAGCTCGTCCACCATGCGTTGAAGGAGTATCCGAGGCCGTTTGCTTGCAAGCGGCCTCTGCTTTATCTTTATCGCGGCCAACAAGAAGTCGTTCAACAACAGCCGTAGCACCCTTCCACCCATGGACACCGCATGGCTAGACGCCAACCCACCTGACCGCGCGCACGGCGACTACCCGCCCCAGCCCTGCTGAAGCGGGTAACAACAAACGGTGCTACGCTATATCACCTACCTTCTTCTACCCAGTGAGCTACTTATCTCTACTTCCGCTTCCCACGCCCACGCTTGTGCTTACGGTGCCGCCGCTGGGCACGGCGGCGCGCCCGCGCTGGCTTCGCTCGCTTGGCATGCTCACGACCAGAACCACTGATAGAGCCCCCTGCCGACACCGAAGGTTCCATTAAGGCTTCTGAAAGCTCCTCCCCCATCGCCCAGTCCGGCGCGGTTTCTACCGGATCACTGAACCCACCTGGGGCGGAAACATTATTGGACTGCGCAGACGCTGCACCGCTCAACCGGGGTGGCGTATCATGGGTCTCAGCCTTGGCTTCGTCTACCGTTGTTTTAGGCTGTGGTGCGGCACGCCAGGCGCGAGTGGATTGTTTGTGCTGTTTCTCGCGTTCTTCCTTAGCCACTACGTGAATATTGTGGTCCTTTGCGTACTGCGAATTATTGATGAACTCGATGCTGTATTTGTTGTAGTGCACTTCCTCAGGCGTGGGCGGGTCCTGGAGTTCCAGGACCTCGCCAGCACCGCGCCGACTGTTACATGACCAGCAGGCAACAACTAAAGTTTCTGCCGTTGAGTCCCGATGCCCATTAAGCGAATCATATGTGCCCCGCCGGTGACTACGGCGGTCTCGCCAATCAACGGTCTTACCGCACCACCGACATTGGTCGCCATCCCTTAGCCGCACTTGCATGAGCAGATCTGGGTTGCGCTTATCCTTCGACCGGCGGCGGTCCAGCTCTACCTCCTCCCGGGACCGCATATGGAAGAGGCCAGGGTCATCCACAAGCCGTAACATCCACGTCCCATCAGGCTGCTGCTCCTCAAAAAGCAAACCCGACCTACTCAACAGATCAATCATGATATCTTCCCGACCCGGCGCTACCTGGGCCAGTGCACCATATTCAACGTAGTAGTCCATCAGATGCTCCGCCGAAATCGACGCCAAATCCAGCAGCACCCCTGATGCTTCATTCTTCAGCTGGTGATTCCCTTCACAGATCCCAAGTAATCGCATCATTAGCGGATGCGTCGTGAATGTATCGCTCATTTTAAGCCAAGCCATGACTTTCTCCTGTATTTTGTAAATCTCAAAAAATATAAACGCGCGCAATACAAACCATCACGCGCGTTTCTGTTGTGCCGCGCCTAGGCGGCGGGTTTACGCGCACTCGCCCGACGGCGCCGAGTACGACGCACGGGCTGCGTTTTCCTAGCGGCACGAGCCGCCCTGGAATGGCCCTGATAGCAGCGTTGGCAAAGGCCCTCTCCCATATGGTGCTGTTTATATTGGTACGGTGTATGACAGCACCTCTTCCGCGCATGGGCCGCCACCAGGGCCTGAGGGTCCATAGGCCCACCACACCACCGGCAGCACAGCTGGTAAGGGTCACTACTGGTTAGCGGTTGGGGGCGATCCGAATAACGCCCAGCAACCACACCGGCAACCCGCACCCCACGCCACTCACAGTCGGAAAGCATCCGCTCACAAGCCTCAAGCAAAGGGCACTGCGCACACAAGAGTTTGGCCTGCTGGTGGCGCTTCCGCATCCGCGCCACCGGCTCACCCGCAGCAGACGGATCCCACAGACTCGGCGCATCACGGGTCGCCTGCATATCACGCTGCTGACAGATACCCAGCTCAGCATCACCACCACACGGCAACATCCCACCGGTCATACCGCACCACCCGTGGGATTCAAGCGCGCTAACCGCACCCGCGCCTTCTGGGGCTTCGCCCCATCAATCACCGTGTCGTACTCAAACCCATCACCATCACGCACCACATCACCGGCAGCATCCGCACCAACATTAGACGACCCTACATCCGCGCCGGGGAGTCCCGGGAGGGGCTCTTGAACGCCACGGTCAGCAGGCACGAAGGAATACGACTCGAACATGTCACCCAGGACGACATACACCCTGGCGCGGTGACGTTGGGTTGCGAGCGGCACCGGGGTGATATCTGTATCAAACTGGTGTGCCGCAGCACCCAGCGCGGCCGCCTGGGCGGCAGTGAACATGGTTGGTCCCACATCCCCAGCGGGGCCTTTTGCGCGCGCTTTTGCCTCAGCACGCACCCGGTCGAACAACTGTGCCGTGTCCGTGGTGAACGCCGAATCAGCCCGTGCCGCGGTCACTTCTGTTAGGTCACCACAGGTGCCGGAAAGGTCCTGAAGTTGGACTTCCTCATCACGGATGAAGATAGCGGCCCTTGCGCCGTCTTCTTCCTTATCCGGCTTCAATTTCAGGAATAGCTTGGCGCTAGCTGCGGTGATCTCTACCACCCGGTGGGCCTCTTCCACGTCATCGAAATAGGCACTCACATAGGCCTGAACCACATGCTGAGGGTTCGCAGCAACCACCAGCAGGCTCCCGGCATAGGTGATAAGACGCACCACATCATAGATTTCTGGTTTGCGCTCCGTCACCCCGACCACCGCGCGGATAGCACGCTGCAACTCCCGAACATCAACCACGATTTTCGACCGTGCCGGCATCTTCTCAGGCATGATCGCTCCCCGATCCAGCATCGGCGCCAGCAGCCACACCAGCACCGCCAGACCCATCGACGATTTCCCGCAGCTTCGCGGTCACCGCACCCATACGGATAACCAGCTCGCCCAAAGCTTTCGCGGGAACACTGGAGCTACTGGACTGGGCCGCAGCTTTAGCGACCCCCGCAACCGCTTCCTGGGCGGCTTCCACCAGCTCATACAACTCATCCCAGTCACTAGATTGCATCGCATTGGACAGCTGTTTTTCCAGCTGGCGGTTTTCAACGCGCAAGGATTCCCGATCACGTTTTACTCGATCCAGCTCAGTGTGCAGCTTATTGATACGGTCCGTGGCATCCACCGCCTTATGCAGCGCATCCAACGATGCCGATCGCTCCATCAGCTTTTTGATTACTTCTTGCTGCCACGCCATGGTGCGCTCCATACCGCTCCAGGCGCCGTTGAGGCTTTGCAGCAACTCTTGATCTAATCTTGGCGCAGCCATACCGCCACCCCGTCCTCTCGAACCAAAGCAGCCTCCCGGATAGCATCAAGGAAAGGCTGATCCAATGCCTGAATCTCCGGCGTGAGCTCCTCAAAAGGCACCAACGCGGGGTGGTCCGGCCGGGCAGCAGACGCCCAAGCCACCCACGCATCATGCACATCCTCCAGCTGCGTATCGACGCCCTTCGCACGCATCAGCAGCGCATAGTTGTAGAACAACGCCAGCTGCTCCTTGGTGATTTCGTCGTCGATCTCCTCAGGCAGACAAGCAACGATCAACGCCGCATCCGCCTCCAAGTAATTCAGATTCGTCATTATGCAGCCTCCAGCGCTAACTGACGACGCGGCCGAGTAGCGGTCCGCACTAACGCCAGATACCGCTCTTGTTGGGCCTCAACGAGTTTCATGTGGGCGTAAGCCACCGCATCACCCCAACTGCGGAACGACGCAATGAGCTCACCGCCCCACAGCACTTCCCACAAATCCGGGTACGACTGGCCGGTGATAGCGCCGAAAACGCCGATTCGCTCCACACCCGGCCGAAACCGGATCCGCAGCTTCAATTGCAACTGGCTCATAATTATTTTCCCTCCCGCGCAATAGCCGCGTTGGCCCACATCATGGTCTCCTCCAGACGCAGCAGTGCTTGTTTCTTCTCCCAGCCATCAGCCAGCAGAGCATCCAGCTCAATAGCTAAGGCTTTGATCTTCTTGCCCATCTGAACCCGCCGCTTGCGGGTCTCAGCATCCAGGGTGCGGTAATCAAACCGCGCATCAATATTGTTGGTCATCATTTCCTTCTTTCATTTCAATTGCGCCACAGCGATAGTTGTTAGTCGCCACCGCGGAGCACATGCTTGCCAATAACGGTGATCGCACCGTCTTCGTCGATGTAGCCCATGTTCAGCATTGCCCGCCGCCCAGCAGCGGTCATTTTCTTCCCCGCAGCGTGACGGCGTAGCGACTTATATGCCAAGTGAGCCTCGTAGGTGTTAGACTGGCCAATACGTTTCCAGGACATTTTCTTTTCCTTTCTCTGGTCTTGGGAACATGTTTTATGCAGTCCCCCGCCTTCCCCAGCGGGGGACCAAAATTATCAAGGGGTTTAGGTGAAGCCGCCGACTACGTGAACAGGCGGCTCAACAGTGCGAACTTGAATGCGGGAATCGCTTCAAAGAAGATGTCACCATCGAAGATGCACGCATCCCGACCCTCACGGACGATACGGAAACCATCAACATGCATGGTGATGAGACCCGTATCCTCCGGGACGAGCAACTGGCGCATCTCCTCGAACCGCTCCTCCGGCACCCGGAACAATTCATTCTCACCGCGGGTGAAAACCACACCATCATCGACGCGCTCGGCAATGGTCCAAGCAAATGGTTTTCCCAGGTACACATCTTCCACATCACCGGTTTCAAGGCCGTTACCTACCTGCTCAGCCGGCAGCTCACCCTGTTCAGCAAGCAACGCCTCTTCTTCCTCAACCGCTGCAGCAGCCAAAGAAGCCTCATGCTCGGCTTTCCATTCTGGCGTGGCCATGTCGGCGGCAACCTCTTTGAGGAGATCCCGCATAAGGTTGCCCGTTAACCGTGGTTTATCCTCATTATCAGGCTGCTGATCTGCATCATCTAGCGTCTGCGCACCCCGGAGCCGAATCTGAATTCCTTCCTCCGTGGCCACCAGGTCGATCGTGCAATCCTGATCGGTGTCTGCGTGCAGGTGCAAATGGAACTGGATAGGGGCGCCATCGCTCACTGGGATGCTCATATCAACCACACCAGCCCCCAAATCCGCACTACTCATCATTGCTATTCCTTTCTCTCGAAGAGGTTTACGCACCACACCTCGTGGCGCTTGGTGCCCATGGCGGGAGTCGAACCCACAGCATCCACATGAAGCCCGGAAGGATGCAGCCATTTCATGGGCCTGGTGCCGGATAACCCGCCGGCAACGGGGCTGAGATGCCTGTCTAAATGCGATAGGTGTTGCGCTCCACCAGCTCCTCTACCTCCGCACGGATATACAAAATCTTTTGCCTTGAAAGCCGGATCCGAGACAGTCGCCCCTCCCTGGCATAGCGCTGCAGGGTACGGGTTGAAATCCGCAGATACTCCGCGGCTTCCCGGGTTGACATATAACGCGACGCCATTAGGAGACTTCCTGATCCTGCTTTACGACGGCACCATGCCCCTCACTGTGGTACTCCTTAAGCGACCCCACCAACAGCTCAATAGCTATGATTAAGCCGGAAATGCACTCACTTGAAACATCAGCCGCAACACTTTTCCAAGGCCCCAGTAACCCATGAAAATAGTGCACCAACTGGCCATAAACCCGGATACGATCAACAAGCGATCGTTGCCGGCAAAAATAAGCAATACGTCGCACAGTGGTAATGCTCAATTCAACAACAGACCAGCCCAAACGGTCACTGCTCAGTTTGACTCCACGAACGGAATAAGCGCCACCATCCTCGGCAAGCCTTATCGCAGTCGCGTAAGTAAAATTCGCGTCAAAAGCAGTGCCAACGCGAAGCAACGCATCCTCGGTCTCTTTGGCGTATTCCAGGATTATTTCGATCAAACGAACAGAAGCCTCTTCTGACGAGGCCAAAGCCCCTTGGCTGGGGTCGCCTTCAGGCTTGGGATAATGCGCCTCCCAAACTTGAAAATGCTCGACCGTATCCGCCAGATACCGCTCAGCTATGGCAACCGCCACAGAATCACTCGTTCCTGTCATTTCTTCTACTTCCACTTACTTTCTCTCGGGGGTTATCCTTCCCCTAGGGCCACTCACCCTGGGAAGGAGGTGACTACATGTACATGCAAATCAAATACGCGGGGTCGTTTTTCTCTTTTAAAGTTGACGAGGGGAACAAAGAAGCTATTGAAGGACTGCTTCAAGGAGTGTTCCCAGGGATCGTGACTTTCAAGACTCCGAATGGAACCACTGTCTCGCTCAATTTCAGTGAAAATATTCCATTCTTCTTCGAAATTTCCGATACCCCACGTAACGATTGGCCAATCTAGGATCCGTGAGGGACAGTAAAGCCTGTCCCTCACGCGGTAAACCACGTATTACTCACCAATCCCGGCCGGTTATTAACCACCGCCGCCAGAAACTTCGCGTCAGCGGTACTCAGCCACAGGCGCTGTTCCCCGGTTTTCGGGCGGATCATCACGCCTGTCGTGGTGATCCGCACCTCTACACGAGGGTTAGACACCTCCACCAGCACATCACCCAACGACTCTGCAGAAGCACCCTGGCCCTCAGGTTCGGGGTCTTCTCCGGCATCAAAAGCTTCCTCCAAATCTTCCAGGGCGATCGTTTTGTTGTTAAGAGCATCAGCGAGATATCGGTAAATACCACAAGCCGTCCGAACTTTAGCCAGCTGACGCGTGGTCAGGTCCTTTACCGACAGGCCAAGCTCGGCTAACGCCTCACGCAGCAGGGCGTCAAGGCCTTTACTCTTATTGATGTTCTCAAAATGGCGCTTACAAGCCCGCCGAAAAGCACTCGCTTGGGCAGCGGTTAAATCTTCTGCCCGCACACCCACAAGAACGTACACGGCCCCATCCAGATCAATATCTGCACCCATCACAATCAACTCCTTCTAAACCAGATTTTTCTTCGCTAGCGCTTCGATCGAGTCACGGTTAATCCGCCGGGTACGCTGGCTGAAATACGTCGCCACCAACGCTTTCTCCGCGATTAATTTCTCCACCGTGTCCGTGCTAACCTGCATATACTCCGAAGCCTGCTTGACCGTCAGCCACTGCGGGGCAATCACTACCTCACGCATCCTTTTCCTTTCTTTGCTTTACGACGCCCCGGCGCGAATCACGCAGCAGGGGCAGATTCGGCTTTTTGTTCGACAATCAGATCATCTATCGGCCCACCGACCAGATCCCGAATCCTTACGAGTGTTGCCACGCTAGGCGTGTATTTTCCGTTCCGAAGGTTGCGTACGGTTTGTGAGGTAACCCCCAGAGTCGCCGCTAGCTTTTCATCACTAGTAAGCCCGTGAATCTGCCTGGCCTTATCAAGCGCATCAGACTTGAGAACATAAAACATTAGCTATCCAACCAATCTCTAGAGTGCCGTTTTGACACTGTATTGCCATTTTGGCACAAATACGAGAGACTTGCAAGCGCGCTTTGCCAAAATCTTTATCTAGCTGGACAAACTTCGTGTCAAATTGGCACCAAAGACGTGAAATAAAGTAAAATTCAAGCTATGAATAGCATCCAGTGGATGAGAAAGATAACCAATGGTGACGACGTAAGCACCATTGCAAGAAAAACTGGCACACCACGCCGTACCTTATACAGACAGGTCGAACGTGGAGAGCTTAGTGTCGATAACGTACTGTTGATAGCAAAGTCATACAAGGCAAACCCCATACATGCGCTCGTCGAATTGGGCTTTATTGACGCGCACTGGACAAACACCCCCAGTACCAAAACTGTCTTAAAAACAGCAAGTGAAGATGAACTATGCGCCGAGATTCTGCGTCGCTTGAAATTGGGATCAAAAGCTTTTGACGAGCCAATAGACAAAGCCGAGCAAAGGCTACAGGGGAACCGCCACCAAGTAACGCCGAGTGATCCTTCCCGCAATGACATAGTAAATGAACTAAAACCTGAGCCCAAGCCGGACGTTTCCACTGAGGTGGATCATGATGCGATCATTGAGCAGATCAATGCAGGGAAAGTCAAATTCGCAGCTCAGAAGCACACGCCACCATTGGAAGAAAATACCCCCTAATTCCGGTCAAAACCAGCCAATTACATGTATCTATAAATTTCTTTTTATACTTTCCCCCCGGATATCAAAGTGGGAAATATCTCACTTTATTGAGCAAAACCTTAACTCTTGCCTATAATTCATTTACCTTCCCCATAATAGAAATAGAGGGATAAATGAATCTACCTATTGATGATTTGGCTCTCTCCATGGGTATCACGGTCGTCGAAAGCAAACGATTAGATACCTCATACAATGCGGTGTTTTACCGTCCCGGCCGGGCAGTTTACGTTCGGGCTGGGCTCGATCCCGTCACACGAGCGTGCGCAGTAGCCCACGAACTAGGACACGCCTATTACGCCCATGACTGTTCCACCCCGCAAGCAGAGCGTGAAGCTGATGAGTGGGCAGCTGACCATCTTCTTCACGAAGCGGAAGTACAGCGCGTTGCCTACGAAACCGGGTTTGAACCGGCAGCCATTGCTGCCGAACTAGGCGTCACGCCACACATGCTAGACACCTGGTGGCGGCTCTATCGGACAGGACGAACCACACGCAAATGCTCACTCTCACCACAGAAACAACCGGCTTGAGGTGTAAAATATGTCCCAAGAATTAAACAAGGGACCTGGATCATTCGGACGACTTATCACCCGTATACTTAGAGGTCTATACGAATCAGGAAAATTCGACCAAAGCGATGTTGCTATGCACGCAGGCATACCAGCACCTCAGGTTTCCCGAATACTATCCTTCCAAGAATCCATAACCCTAGATCAATTAGAAGGTTTCTGCATGGCAGCAGACGTATACATGATTGACGTTATTAACTTAGCGAATGATGAACGGGTTTTCGGTACCAGAGAAGCTGTAAAAGTACAAGGCTGGCCAATCGCTGAAGACCCCCTATCAAGCAAGGAACTTTTCGAGTTACGACGATCCGAAGCAGAAGCCAGCCAGCGATACTATAAAGAAGCTTTAGAGCTGGAAATTGAAACGGTAACCCCTATCATCACTGACGAGACCACTAGCCGAGTGCTATGGCGGGTCATCGACTGTGCCACCTACTGCGGTATCAGCTCCCGTACCTGGACAAACTATCGCGCTAACGGTCGTGCGCCCCAACCCGTAGCGCACCTCGATGGCCGCACACCCCTATGGGACGCAGAGGAAGTGAAAGCCTGGCATGCCGGCCGCCCCGGGGCGCCGATTAGATCGTCACAATAGGGCAATAACCCCCGGGTTTCCGGGGGTTTTTCTTTGGTTAAATCTCCATATCATTTTTGGTTTTTCATAACGGTTTACCATTTTTGGAGTTAGACTTAGCCCATGGTTAGCAT
>CAUVMZ010000004.1:0-36232 GCA_963552855.1 uncultured Corynebacterium sp.
ACAAACGCACACTCATTTTCCCCATCCAACGCCTCGCCTCCCTCGGATTCACCATGCTCGCCACCACCGGCACCGCAGCCATGCTGCGCCGCAACGGTGTGCACTGCGAAACCGTCCTCAAACACTCCGATGTCGCCCAACCCGGCGATACCCGGAAATCCATTGTGGATTTGATCCGCGCCGGGGAGGTGGACCTGATTTTGAACACGCCGGCCGGGTCGGCGGGTGCGCGGCACGACGGCTATGGTATTCGGGCGGCCGCCGTGAACGTGGGCGTGCCCCTGATTACCACCGTGCAGGGGGTGACAGCTGCGGTGCAGGGCATTGAGGCACTGCAACGAGGCGGATTGGGGGTGCGTGCGCTGCAAGAACTCGACCATTCGCCGAAACACACCGCCTACGTGGCTGCCAAAACCGCCGTCGAAGGTGCAGCAGGGAAAGGGGAGTAGGGACCATGCACGACTCGGGCAACACTGACTCTGGTAGCACCTTTGGGGAGAAACTCCGGGCGGCGGGGGAGCAGCACGGCCGACTCTGTGTGGGCATCGACCCACACAAATCCCTGCTGGAATCCTGGGGATTCGAAAACACCATCGAAGGACTGGCCGCGTTCAGTGCCATCTGCGTGGATGCCTTCGCTGGCCATGTAGCATTAGTGAAACCTCAAGTGGCGTTTTACGAGGCGTTCGGTTCGGACGGGTTTGCCGTGCTAGAAACCACCATGGCCGCGCTGCGTTCGGCGGGAACGCTGGTGGTGGCGGATGCGAAGCGGGGCGACATTGGCTCCACCATGGCGGGCTACGCCGAAGCATGGTTGACGCCAGGATCGTCCCTGGAGGCGGATGCCGTGACGTTATCACCCTACCTGGGGTTCGAATCGCTCCGCCCCGCACTTGACATCGCACAAAAATTCGGTAAGGGAGTGTTTGTGTTGGCGGCCACCAGCAACCCAGAAGCCGCCACCGTGCAGGGCTGCCGCACGGAGCATGGGGTCACCGTATCGCAGCAGATCGTTGACGCATGCGCGCAGGAAAACTCGGCCTACCAGCCGGCGGTCGGAAGCGTCGGAGTGGTGGTGGGTGCCACCTTGGTTATGCCACCAGATTTGCGGAAACTCCATGGTCCGGTGCTGCTCCCCGGAGTGGGGGCACAGGGGGCAACCGCCAAAGATGTTAAGCGGATCACAAAAGATTTGGTGGGGTTGAGTTTTCCCAGCGTATCGCGGGGTATTCTTTCGGTCGGGCCGAAAGTTTCTACTCTGAAAAAAGCCGTAGACAATGTGGTGAAAGAAATTTAATATTTGACCATTTCGCCAGTTCGCGTCACACGATGGGGGCGAAATGGACATCTATTGACCTGCGACTTTCCAATTGAAATTGGCGATTACCTGATCTTTTGTGATTAGGTGCTACACTGGGGCGAAATCTACCGGGATATTCCCAGTGCATGTTTCCTGCGTGTATGGTAGATTTCCGCAGGTGGAATCATTTACTGATTTTCACTGCAACCTATAGACATTTATCGAACTTATTGAATCGGAGGAATCCCGTGGCCCTTCCACAGTTGACCGATGAGCAGCGCAAAGAAGCCCTCGCTAAGGCTGCCGAGGCGCGTAAGGCACGTGCAGAGCTCAAGGAGCAGCTCAAGCGCGGTGACATTTCCCTGAAGGAGGTTTTGGCAAAGGCCTCCAGCGACGAAATCATTGGTAAGACCAAGGTCTCGGCTCTTTTGGAATCCTTGCCCAAGGTTGGCAAGGTGAAGGCTAAGGAAATCATGGACGAGCTGGAGATCGCCCAGACTCGTCGGCTGCGGGGCTTGGGTGACCGTCAGCGTCGCGCCCTGCTGGAGCGTTTCGGTTTTTCTGAGGACTAAAACGTGGTTGGCGATAACCCTCATCAGGGCCGGTTGGTAGTATTACTTGGCCCGTCTGCCGTGGGAAAGTCCACGGTGGTTCATCGCCTCCGCGAAGAATTGCCCACCATGTATTTTTCGGTCTCTATGACCACTCGTGCTCCCCGTCCTGGGGAGATAGATGGTGTGCACTATTTCTTCGTGACTCCCGAGGAGTTCCAACGTCGAATTGATGCCGGTGAAATGCTTGAATGGGCGGATATTCACGGCGGGCTGCAACGTTCAGGAACTCCCGCGGGCCCTGTCGACCAGGCGCTTTCGGCCGGCCGCCCAGTGCTGGTGGAGGTAGATTTGGTGGGGGCTCGTGCGATCGCCGCCATAAAACCCGAGGCGGAGACTGTGTTTTTAGCGCCCCCTTCGTGGGAAGTGCTGGTGGAACGGCTCACTGGGCGTGGTACGGAATCTGATGCTACTATTCAGCGTCGGTTAGAAACCGCTCGGGTAGAGCTTGCAGCGCAGAACGAATTCCGGCATGTCATTGTCAATGATGATGTGGAACGGGCGGTAGCCCAGTTGCGGAATATTTTGTTAGGCGTCAAGTGAGCCGATTGGGTCCCGCATATTCTGAGGGGCTAAGCTAGAAACCGCAGTATAAACGTTCAAGTAAAGGTATTAATATCTCGTGAGCAAAGTGTCGGAAAGCAATCAGCGCGTCTACGATAAGCCGATCGGTATTACTGATCCGCCAATTGATGAGCTACTGGACCATGTATCCTCGAAGTATGCGCTGGTAATCTTTGCAGCTAAGCGCGCCCGGCAGATTAACTCCTACTACCGGCAGCAAGACGAAGGTGTGTTCGAATTTGTGGGTCCGTTGGTGGATCCGCCGACCGAGCAGAAACCCCTCTCGACCGCCCTGCTGGAAATCCAAGAGGGTATGCTGGATCACGAAGAAGGCTAATTTCTTCTGAAATATGGACCCGCTCACGATTATTGTGGGTGGGTTTTTATTTTTTGGAGCTTGTCGACGCCCTCCCGGTGAAATGTGTCGGAATTGATAGACTGATTTGGTGGAGAATCAGAAGAAAATAGTTGTTGGCGTCACCGGTGGCATTGCTGCCTATAAGGCCTGCCATATAGTACGGGCATTCAAAGAAGCAGGTGACGACGTTACCGTTGTGCCCACCGAGACGGCCCTGCGGTTTGTGGGAAAAGCTACCTTTGAGGCCCTGAGCGGCAATCCCGTATCCACCACCGTCTTCGATGCGGTAGATGAGGTGCAACATGTGGCGATTGGGAAGCAAGCCGACCTCATTGTGGTAGCGCCAGCCACTGCTGACTTCCTGGCCCGGGTTGCTGCCGGCCGGGCCGATGACCTGCTCACCGCGACAATTCTTGTGGCCACCTGCCCCGTTGTGTTTGCCCCCGCCATGCACACCGAAATGTGGCTGAACCCCGCCACCCAAGCTAATGTGCATATTCTGCGCAGCCGAAACATTGTGGTGCTAGAGCCCGACTATGGGCGGCTCACCGGGGTAGACATTGGCCCCGGCCGGATGCTAGAACCCAACCATATTGTTGAGCTTGCCCGTACCGTCTACGATGGGGAATCTCTTCAACCCACCCTGGTGGGGAAGACCCTGCTGGTCACGGCCGGTGGCACCAGGGAACCCATCGACCCGGTGCGGTATATTGGCAATCATTCCTCTGGCCGGCAGGGGCTGGCCATTGCGGACATCGCGGTGCAGCGGGGGGCGACGGTTTTTGTGGTGGCTGGCCATACCGAATCCGACATTCCTTCCGGGGCGACCGTGGTGCGGGTGGAGTCGGCCAGGGAAATGCGGGACGAGGTGGAACGTCTCTCGGGCGGCGCGGACATTATCGTTATGGCGGCCGCGGTGGCAGATTTCCGCCCCGAACATGTGGCCGAATCCAAGCTGAAGAAAGGCACTCACACCGATGCATTGAGCACGATTCAACTGGTGGAGAACCCGGACATCCTGCGGTCGGTCGTCGACAAGCGAGAGCTGCGGGAATTATCGGAGCACGCAATCATCGTGGGGTTTGCCGCGGAAACCGGGGACGATGTGGGCACCGTGCTTGATTACGCCCGAGCCAAACTGGCAAAAAAGGGCTGTGACCTGTTGATGTGCAACGATGTTTCCGGCGGTAAGGTGTTCGGGCAGGCCAATAATCGGGGGTTCCTGCTCGCCCGCAACGGTGCCATTATTAATATTGCTGACGGCAGTAAACACGTGGTAGCTGCGCAAATCCTTGACGTTATCGAGGCCTTAAACCAAGCAGACTTGCCGGATTAGACAGCTTAGTCTATATTTGGTTGTGCTCGGGCGCCTATTCGGGCGCATGCTCAAACCGAAAGAATCATTCTATGCCTCATAACACCTTGCGCTTGTTCACCAGCGAATCCGTCACCGAAGGGCATCCCGATAAAATCTGCGACGCCATCTCCGACAGCATACTTGACGCAATTTTGGCCCAGGATCCCACCGGCCGAGTAGCGGTAGAAACCCTGGTCACTACCGGTCAGGTCCACGTGGTAGGGGAGGTACGTACCACCTCCTATGTGGATATCGCCACCCTGGTGCGCCAAACCCTGGTCGATATCGGGTTCGTGTCCTCCGACGTGGGGTTTGACGGCCGCACCTGCGGCGTGAACATTGCCATTGGTGAACAATCCGCCGAAATCGGCGACTCCGTTTCCGTCTCCCAAGAAGTCCGCGACGGGCGCGACACGGACGCCGACGACCAAGCCGGCGCCGGTGACCAGGGTCTCATGTTCGGTTACGCCTCCAACGAAACCCCCGAATACCTGCCCCTGCCGATTTCGCTCGCCCACCGGCTGGCCCGCCGGCTCACCCAGGTCCGCAAGGAAGGTATCGTCCCGCACCTCCGCCCCGACGGAAAAACCCAGGTCACCCTGGGCTACAATGATGCGGGCCAGCCGGTACGGCTCGACACCGTGGTGGTGTCCGCCCAACACGACCCCGACGTGACCCAAGAATGGCTGCGGCAACAACTCCAAACCCACGTTGTCAACTGGGTACTTGACGACGCCAACCTCGACGGCATCGACACCACCAGCTACACCCTGCTCGTCAACCCCTCCGGCTCGTTCATCCTTGGTGGCCCCATGGGGGATGCCGGCTTGACCGGCCGAAAAATCATCGTCGACACCTACGGCGGCATGGCCCGCCACGGGGGCGGCGCATTCTCCGGGAAAGACCCCAGCAAGGTGGACCGATCCGGGGCGTACGCCATGCGGTGGGTGGCGAAAAACATTGTTGCTGCCGGCCTCGCCGACCGGGCTGAAGTACAGGTCGCCTACGCCATCGGCCGGGCAAAACCCGTCGGCCTCTACGTGGAAACCTTCGGCACCGCCCGCCACGGTCTGACCGACGCGCACATCCAACAAGCAGTCACACAAGTATTCGACCTGCGTCCGGCTGCGATCATTCGGGAACTCGACCTGCTGCGCCCCATGTACGCCCGCACCGCCGCATACGGCCATTTCGGCCGCGACGACCTTGACCTGCCCTGGGAACAAACCAACCGGGTCACCCAACTCCGAGACGCCCTCCATATCCAGGGTTGATGCTACAATAGGCGAATGCCAAAAACCCGGGAACCTGCCACATACGCGCCGGTAGCGCGGGTTTTACCCCTACTCGGTTTGAGCGTTATCGACCGCTACTTCGACTACCGCATCGACACCAAATTATCCGATGCCGCCCAACCGGGGGTGCGGGTACGGGTCCGATTCCACAACCGAATAGTCGACGGCATCCTCCTCGATCGGGTTGCCGAATCCGAATTCGACGGGGAACTCAGCTGGCTCGATCGGGTGGTGTCCCCGGAAATCGTATACCCGCCCAACACCCGGAACCTTGTTGAAGCCATCGTCAACCGCTACGCCGGTACCACCAGCGACCTCATCCGCCTCGCCATACCCTCCCGCCACGCGGGTGCGGAAACCACCGACACCACCACCGCATGGGAAGACCTCGGCAAGGTAGGGGAACCCGACCTGTCGCACTGGTCCAGCTACACCCACGGGGAATCTTTCGTGGATGCGGTCTTGCGCGGCCAAACCGCCCGGGCCGCCTGGCAAATCCTCCCCGGCGATGACTGGGCGGCGGCACTCGCGGCACTTGCCGTGAAAGTAGTCAAGGACGGCGGTGGTGCCCTCATCATCCTCCCCGACCAACGGGACATAGACCACATGGAACGAGCCCTGCGGAATCTCGTCTCCCCGAAACAAATCACGATCCTCACCGCATCCCAAGGTCCGCAAGCCCGCTACAGTCGATTCCTGAGCATCCTGCACGGCCAAGGCCGGCTGGTGATCGGCACCCGATCCGCGGTGTTTGCCCCCATCGCTAACCTCACACTCGCCATCATCAAAGACGACGGCGACCCTAGCCTGGTGGAAACCCGCGCCCCCTACTTTCACGCCCGGGAAGTACTCACTACCCGCTCCGCCCAGGAACAATGTTCCCTCATTATCGCCGGGCACGCCCGTACCGCCGAAACCCAACTCCTGGTCGACTCCGGGTGGGCGCACGACCTGGTTGCCGGCCGGGACACCATCCGCACCCGCATGCCCCACATTCACGCCTCCGGTGACACCGATGCCGCCTTAGAACGCGATCGGCACGCCCGCGGCTCCCGCCTCCCCAGTAGCGCCTACCAGGCCATTCGGGCCGCCCTTGACCGCGGCACTCCCGCCCTGGTGCAGGTGCCGCGCAAAGGCTATGTGCCCATCCTTGCCTGCCGCCACTGCCGAACCCATGCCCGCTGCCGCCACTGCAACGGACCCCTGGGCATCCCCTCCGGTGATAACTACGCGACACCCAGCTGCGGCTGGTGCGGCCGCCAAGACCCCAACTACCGGTGCAATAACTGTGGTGGCACCGGGGTGCGAGCCGTGGTGCTAGGGCACGACCGTACCGCCGAAGAATTCGGCCGAGCCTTCCCCCAAACCACAATTATCGTGTCCGGCGGCAATAAAATCATTGACACTATTCCCGCCGAACCAGCCATCGTCATTGCCACCCCCGGGGCCGAACCCCAAGTCACAGACGGCCGCTATGGTGCCGCCGTGCTGCTTGACGCGTGGGCGCTCCTCAACCGGCAAGACCTCCGTGCTACCGAGGAAACCCTCACTAAATGGGCGCACGCCACCAGCCTGGTCGCCAGTCGCGCCCACCAGGGGGAAGTCGTGGTCGTCGCCGACCCGGGAATCCCCATCGTCCAAAACCTCATCCGGTGGGACATGGTTTCCGCTGCCCGCCGCGAACTCGACGAACGCCGCGACGTCGAATTCCCCCCAACTGTCCACATGGCCGCCATAGACGGCACCGTGACTGCACTCCACCACTTCATCGACCAACTCAACCTACCGGAAACCGCGGAAATACTCGGCCCGGTCGACCTGCCGCCTGGGGAAAAACTCCCGGGGAGCACCGCCATGAAAGACTACAACGAACCGGTGCAACGCATCCTCGTCCGCGCCCCACTGGGGCCCCGAAACCAATTAGGTATGGTACTCAAAGCCGCATACACTGCGGTGCGGACCCTACACAAAAATGACACCCCGGTCCGCATCCAGGTAGACCCCATCCATATCGGCTAACGCTTGAATCCTTGAAGGAGGCACTTATTCACATGACCAGCCACGACATTCGAATCTTCGGCGATCCCGTGCTCACCAGCCGCGCCGATGAAATCACCACCTTTGACGACTCCCTGAAACATCTGGTCGAAGACATGCTCGACACCATGGACGCCGCCGGCGGTGTCGGCCTCGCCGCCAACCAAATCGGGGTGCTGCGTCGGGTTTTCGTCTTCGACTGCACCACCGAGGAAGACGGGATGCGGGGGCATATCATCAACCCCCAGTGGGAGCCAGTGGGGGAGGAGACCCAGCTTGGGCCCGAAGGGTGCCTCTCCATTCCCGAGGTTCTTGCCGACACCGAACGCTACCAAACCGTGCGGGTCACCGGCTACGACTACGACGGTAACCCCCTGACCATCACGGCCTCCGGGCTCATGGCCCGGTGTATCCAACACGAAACCGACCATTTGGATGGGGTGCTGTTTCTCCGACGCCTCACCCCGGAGCGTCGTAAGGAAGCCATGGCCTACATTCGCCAAGCAGACTGGTTTAATAAATAATCATGCGCATCATTTTCGCGGGAACCCCCGAACCGGCCGCCTGTGCCCTCACCGCCCTGCTGGCCAGCAACCACGACGTTATTGCGGTCATTACCCGACCCGACGCCCGGAAGGGTCGGGGCCGCACCTACTACCCCTCACCGGTGAAAGAGCTCGCCACCCGCCATAATATTCCGGTGCTCACCCCCACCAGCCTGCGCGACAACGACGAGTTCCGGTCCGAACTGCGCCAGCTGAAACCGGATTGCGTGCCAGTCGTGGCCTACGGCAATCTCATCCCCCAAGATGTGCTGGATTTGGTCCCTTACGGGTTTATTAACCTGCACTTTAGCCTCCTGCCGCGGTGGCGGGGGGCGGCCCCCGTGCAGGCGGCCATCCACGCCGGTGACGCCGTCACCGGGGCCACCACCTTCCGCATCGACCCCGGTCTCGATACCGGGGACATCATTGGGCAGCTCACCGAACCCATCGACCCCACCGACACCGCCGACAGCCTCCTGGAGCGGCTTGCCCACCGGGGCGCCGACCTATTGGCCCATTCCATGGACATGATCGCCGACGGTACCGCCGAATACCGGCCCCAGGACGGCGTAGCCACCCACGCCTCCAAAATCACGGTCGCCGACGCCCGCGTGGACTGGACCCAACCCGCCGAAAGTATTGACCGTGCCATCCGTGCCGTCACCAGCAGCCCAGGTGCCTGGAGCACGATAGGGGAGCAGCGCATCAAACTGGGGCCGGTCACTCACACCACCGACCCGTACATGCAGCCCGGTGACATCCATGTGGCAAAAAACCGCATCCTGGTGGGCACCGGCACCACCCCGGTGAGCCTGGGCCGGGTACAACCATCAGGGAAGAAACCCATGCTCGCCGCCGACTGGGCCCGCGGCACCATGATTGAAGGGAAACGATTCGAATGAGCCTAGAGAAAAAACCCGGCGGGTTCCGCTCCCGCGCCAAAGGCGAAAAACGGGCGCCCGCCTTCGGGAACCGTCCCGTGGCGCCGCGACCAACCCGCTACCAGCCCGGCGGGGATCCGCGCGCCCTGGGGGATGTGGACCTGGCCCGGGCCGTCGCCTTTGACGTGCTCTACCGCGTCAACGTGGAGGGCACGTACGCCAATCTGGCCCTCCCCAAAGCGCTGACCGAATACCGACTCAAACGTCGTGACGCCGCCTTCGCCACCGAAATCACCTATGGCACCCTGCGGGTTCAAGGCATACTCGATATCGTCATAGCCCACTGCTCATCCCGGCCGCTCGACAGCATTGATCCGGCGGTGCTTGGTGCCATCCGGCTTGGCGCCTACCAGCTGCTCTACACCCGGGTGGAACCGCACGCGGCCGTCGACTCCGCCGTGAAAATCGTCGCTGCCACCGGAAACGAACAGGCCAAAGGGTTTGCTAACGGTATCCTGCGGAAAATATCCCGCACCACGCCCGAAGCCTGGTGGGAGAAGCTCCAACCCGCCGACGAACTTGCCGCCATCGCTTTCCGCCACGCCCACCCCGAATGGGTCGCTAAAAGTTTCGAACAGTCCCTGGGGGGCCGTGACGAACTTGATGCCGCGCTCGCTGCCGATTCTGAACGCCCCATCGTGCACCTCGTGGCCCGTCCCGGGGAAATTACCGCCGAGGAACTCGCTCTCATGACTGGTGGTGACGAAGGAACCTACTCGCCTTACGCCGTCTACCTGCCTGGTGGTGACCCAGGCCGCATTGACGCCGTCCGCGACGGGCTGGCCGCGGTGCAAGACGAAGGATCCCAGCTCATTGCCCGCGCCCTCACCGAAGCCCCCCTTGACGGGCCCGACGGTGGGCATTGGCTTGATCTGTGTGCTGGCCCCGGCGGTAAAGCTGCGCTCCTGGGGGCCATTGCCCGCATCGAATCCGCCACCGTCGACGCCGTGGAGGTGCAACCCCACCGCGCGAAACTTGTCCAACAAACCGTCCGTGACCTTCCCGTCACGGTACACACCATGGATGGCCGTAACCCCAGTTTCGAATACCAATTCGACCGGGTGTTGGTGGATGCCCCCTGCTCCGGCCTCGGTGCCCTCCGGCGCCGCCCCGAAGCCCGCTGGCGCAAACAAGAATCCGATATTGCCCAACTAGCGCAACTCCAATACGAACTCCTCACCTCCGCCATTAGCCTCACCCGCCCCGGTGGCGTCATCATCTACTCCACCTGCTCACCCGACCTTCGGGAAACCCGTGGCGTCGTCAATAAAGCCCTGGAAAACCACCCGGTTGTCGAACTCGACGCCCATCTGCTCGTCCCTAACATGGAGAACACAGGGGAAGAAAAATCCGTACAAATGTGGCCTCACCGCCACCACACCGACGCCATGTTCTTCGCCGTCTTGAAGAAAACCCCCGAGAAACTAGGATAACAATCATGACAACCCCCATCATTTCCCCCTCCATCCTGTCTGCTGACTTCACCAACTTGGGCGCCGACATCCAGGCCGTCGCCAACGCCGACTGGATCCACGTCGACATCATGGACGGGCATTTCGTCCCAAACCTTTCCTTCGGCGCCGACATTACCGCCGCCGCCCGGCGCGCCACCACCCAGCCTCTCGACGTGCACCTCATGATCGACAACCCCGAACGCTGGGTGGACAACTACATCAAGGCCGGCGCAGACCACATTATCTTCCACGTGGAGGCCACCGACGACCCGGTTTCCCTCGCCCGCCACATCCGGGCCGCTGGCGTCCAGGCCGGCTTCTCCCTCCGCCCCGGCACCCCCATCGAACCCTACCTTCCCACACTCGACGAATTTGATCTGGTGCTCATCATGAGCGTCGAACCCGGGTTCGGCGGCCAAAAATTCATGCCCGATCAGCTCGATAAGGTCCGCGCTCTCCGGCACGAAATCACCACCCGTGGCCTTGCTACCCTCATTGAGATCGACGGCGGCATCAGCGCCGACACCATCGCCCAGGCTGCCGAGGCCGGCTGTGATGCCTTCGTCGCCGGCTCCGCCATTTTCACCAACGGCGACCCGGCGGCTGCCGTCACCAACCTCCGCGCCCTGGCCACCCTCTAACCCCACCACAATCTCATGTTCAGCGGAATCATCGAAGAAATCGGCACCATCACCACCATCACCCCCCGCGGTGACTCCTGTAAACTCCACATCACCGCGGCAACCGTCACCACCGGCATCCACCCCGGTGACTCCATCGCTGTCAATGGCATCTGCCTTACCGTCGTCGATCATGGCCCCACTGGGTTCACTGCCGACGTCATGAAAGAAACCCTTGACCGCAGTGTTCTCGGCAGCGTCGGCGACCCCGTCAATCTGGAACGTGCCCTTCCCGTTACCGGTCGCCTTGGCGGCCACATCGTCCAGGGGCATGTTGATACCACCACCACACTCATTCACCGGGAAATCGGCGAGCATTGGCACACGCTCCGTTTCCACCTGCCGTCGCAGCTCGCCAAATATGTGGTAGAAAAAGGCAGCATCGCCATCAACGGCACCTCCCTCACCGTCTCCGCCATAGCCGACGATTACTTTGAAGTGTCCCTCATCCCCACCACCCTCACCCACACTAACCTTGGTGCCCTCCAACCCGGCGACTCCGTCAATCTAGAGGCAGACATCCTCGCTAAACACGTCGAAAAGCTCCTCGCACACTAGAAGGAACCCATGGACCACAACCAGCCCCTCAGCGACGCCGAAATCCACGCCTATGTTGCCGCCGACGCCGCCCTCACCACCACCAAACCCTGGAAGCTCGAAGTCACATCACGACGAATGAAGCTTTACGCTTTCCTCGCTGCCGGCATCACCCTCGCTATCCATATATTCCTCGCCATCGTCGTTGCGGTCGGGAACACCGGCACCGCGGTCACAGTCATCGACCAATGGGGATACTTCCTCGTCGGTGTGCTCTTCGCCACCGTCATTTTCATCGGGCTGTACCGGCCCCGTGTCCGCGCCAACGAAGACGGTGTCGACGTCCGCAACTTCATCGGCTCCCGCTTCTACCCCTGGGCAGTCATCTATGGCCTCAGCTTTCCCGAAACCGCCCGCGTGGCCCGCCTCGAACTCCCCGAATTCGAATACGTGCCCATGTGGGCGTTCCTCGCCGCCGACGGCGCCGACTGTGTTACCGCCGTCGAAAAATTCCGGGAACTCGAAGCCCAATACATGCCCGAAGACTAGCTCCCCGTAAGGAAACTCCGCCGCACCCGTGACTGACCCGACAACATACCGCCCCACGAACGTTCCCACTGACCCTGGCGTCTATAAATTCCGCGATCCCACCGGCCGGGTCATCTACGTGGGCAAAGCCAAAAACCTTCGCGCCCGCCTCGCCACCTATTTCCACGACCTCACCCAACTCCACCCCCGCACCCGCCGCATGGTCACCACCGCCAACCAGGTCGAATGGACCGTGGTTGGCAGTGAAGTCGAGGCGCTCCAACTCGAATACACGTGGATTAAAAAATACGACCCCCACTTCAACGTCAAATACCGCGACGATAAAACCTACCCCTCCCTCGCTATCAGCATCGGCGAACCCATACCCCGCGCCTTCTTCCACCGCGGTCCTCGCAAGGCTGGTATCCGCTACTTCGGCCCCTACTCCCATGCCTGGGCCGTCCGCGAAACCCTCGACCTTCTCATCCGAATCTTCCCCGTCCGCACCTGCACCAAAGGCGTCTATAACCGGCACGAAAAACTTGGACGCCCCTGTCTGCTCGGCTACATCGACAAATGCTCCGCCCCCTGCGTGGGCCGCATCACCGAAGCCGACCACCGCCGCATCGTCGATGACCTCTGTGCCTTCCTCGCCGGCCGCACCAGTCCCATCACCACCAAACTTGAAACCGAAATGCAGGCCGCCGCGGCCGAACTCGATTTCGAACGCGCCGCCCGCATCCGCGACAATCTCGCCGCCATCACCGCCCTCACCGAACAACAAGCCATCGTCTTACCCGACGGCACCGATGCCGACGTCATCGCCATCGACACCGACGAACTAGAAGCCGCCATCCAACTCTTCCACATCCGCGCCGGCCGGGTGAAAGGCCAACGCGGGTGGGTAGTCGAACGCACCGACGACCACGATGGCGGCAGCGAACAACTCATGCAAGACTTCCTCATCCGGTTCTACTCGGATGCGGCAGACCAAGAACAAACCGTCCGGGACTCGGAAGAAAAAGCCATCAAACGCCGGGGTGTCGACAACTATGTTCCCATCGACACCACCGCAACAAGCGTGGTCCCCCACGACATCCTCGTGGAAATACCACCAGCCGACATCCCCCACACTGAAGCCGCATTATCCCAGCTCCGGGGCGGCCCCGTGCAGATCAAAACCCCCAAACGCGGCGACAAGAAAACCCTCATGACTACTGTGCACCGCAATGCCACGGAAGCCCTGAAACAACACAAACTCAAACGAGTCGGGGACCTCACCACCCGATCCGCCGCCCTCCAGGAACTACAAAACTCCCTCTTCCTCCCCGAAGCACCACTACGGATCGAATGCACGGACATCTCCCACATCCAAGGCACCGACGTGGTGGCATCCCTCGTAGTCTTTGAAGACGGACTGCCGAAAAAATCCGACTACCGACGGTACAAAATCACCAACGCCGCCGGCGACGGGCACTCCGACGACGTGGCAAGCATCGCCGAAGTCACCCGCCGCAGGTTCCTCCGGCACCACCTCGATAGCCGCACCGTACCGGAATTAGACGGATCCCAATTCGAAGACGAAAAACCCCAAACATCGAACAAATTTGCGTACCCGCCCCAGTTGTTCATCGTCGACGGTGGCGCACCACAAGTAGCGGCAGCCCAACAAGTACTCGACGAACTAGGAATAACCGATGTGCCGGTCATAGGCATCGCTAAACGACTAGAAGAAATCTGGGTAGCGGGAGAGAAATACCCCCTCATCCTCCCCCGACACTCCCAGGCGCTCTTTCTCATCCAACACATCCGCGACGAAGCACACCGATTCGCCATCACCTTCCACAGGCAACAACGATCCGCCCGAATGCGACGTAGCGAACTCGACAACATCAAAGGACTCGGTGCAGCTCGACGCACCGAACTGGTGAAACACTTCGGGAGTGTGAAGCAGCTGAGACAAGCATCAGTAGCGGACATCACCGCAGTCAAAGGATTCGGCCCCCAACTCGCCCAAAACGTCTACGACGCCCTCCACCCCCCAGAAGAAGGCGGGCAACCGTAGCGTGCCCAACCGTCGAAAAGCCGGCCCCGGGGGCTAAAATGGCGGTATGATCGCCGAAGCCCCGCGCAATATAGAACCAGCAACCGAAATACCACCAGTCATTATCACCGGCATGTCCGGGGCGGGCCTCAGCTCGGCCGCCCGAGTACTCGAAGACATGGGATGGTATGTCTCCCAAAATCTCCCCCCGCAACTCGTGGTGCAATTTTTCGAATTTTGCGCAGCCGACACCTCACCAGTCGACAAAGTAGCACTCGTATCCGACGTGAGGTCACTCGACTTCTCCTTCGGCCTCGACGTCGTCATATCCCAACTCGACACCGAAGGACTCAAACCACTCGTGCTCTTCATGGATGCCCGCGACGACGTCCTCATTAAACGCTTCGACAACCTCCGCCGCACCCACCCACTCCAAGGATCCGGCACCCTACTTGTCGGCATCGAACGAGAACGCGCCCTCGTCGCAAACCTTAAAGAATCCGCCGACGTGGTCATCGACACCTCCGACCTGTCAATCCACGACCTCCGTCGAGCAATCGAACCCAACTTCGAATACCTTGCCTCCAACAAACAACACATCACCGTCCAATCATTCGGCTTCAAACACGGCACCCCCCGTGACACCGACATCATGGTCGACGTCCGATTCCTCCCCAACCCATTCTGGATACCAGAACTACGACCATTCCGCGGTGTCGACAAACCCGTTTCCGACTACGTGCTCAGTGCCGCCGCAGCCCAAGAATTTCTTGATAATTTCTATAAAATGCTCATGGACATGCGTGAAGGCTTCAAACATGAAGGCAAAAAGTTTATTACTGTGTCTATTGGTTGCACCGGTGGGCATCATCGCTCAGTAGCCATCGCAGAAGAACTAGCACGCAGGCTCGCCGTCAACGATGACCTCGATGTGACAGTTTCCCACCGCGACATTAACCGTCACTAACCGAAAACCACCACCCACCACAGCAGCCATGGCGCAATAAACCTCCGGCACTCACACGAAACACGGAACCAAAGGTGACAACAGCATGGACACAACAACCGGTACTTTCCCCACATTCCCCCAAGACACCAAAGTTGCCAGCCTAGGTGGTGGCCATGGCCTATTCCAAACCCTCACCGCAGTCCGCCTCCTTCACCCTGACACCATCACTGCCATCGTTACCGTCGCCGACGACGGTGGATCCTCCGGACGAATCCGCAGAGAACTCGGACAAATCCCCCCAGGAGATCTCCGCATGGCACTCTCCGCGCTCGCCCCCCGCGACGACGAAGGCCACATGTGGGAAGCCACCCTTCAACACCGATTTGGTGGTTCGGGAGCACTCGCCGGCCACGCGGTAGGAAACATGCTCATCGCCGGGCTCTATGACATACTCCAATCCGAAGTTGCCGCCCTTGACGTGGTAGCAAAACTCATCCGCGCCGAAGGCCGAGTCCTACCCGTTTGCGAACAACCCCTAGAAATCGAAGCCGAAGTAGGCGGCCTCGACGCCGACCCCCGCATCGTGCGGCAAGTCCGCGGCCAAGTCGCAGTCGCCACAACCGTGGGATCGGTACGCCGAGTCCGCCTCGTGCCTGAAAACGCCGTAGCCTGCGAAGAAGCCATGACCGCACTCCAAAACGCCGACCTCATCACCCTAGGCCCCGGCTCCTGGTTCACCTCCGTCGTGCCCCACCTTCTCGTGCCCGGCGTCACCGATGTGCTAGAACGCTGCACCGGCATGAAAATCGTGGTTGTCAATCTCGACGCGGAACCAGGGGAGACCGCAGGATTCACGGCGGAACGATACCTACACATATTGCAACAGCATGCGGCATCATTCACCGCCGATGTGGTCATCGTGGACGAGCATTCCGTACCGAACGAAGCTGATCGCACATACCTGGCGCGGGCCGCCGCAAACATTGGGGCCAAACTCGCATTCCATGACGTTCGGGAAGAAGACTCCTCCGGCTACTACAAGTCCCGACACGACCCGAAAAAACTCGCTGCAGCACTCGGGGCAGAATACCTGGCAGCCCGCGGCCAATAACCCAATTCCGGCCGGTCGCGCCGGGATGTTAGCGGTATTTGTGCAGCGTGTTCGGCGTGTCGCGGTCCTTGTCGGCGCGGGGAACTGCGTATGATAGATAGCTCACATTACTGAATATATGACGATGGGAAGCGTGCGATGGCCGACGATTTAACAACAAGCGTAAAGGAAGAGCTATGCCGGGTGGAGGTGAAGTCGCAGAATGTTCGCATTGCCGAGATCGCAGCAACGATCCGGTTTGCCGGCGAGTTAAGCATTGTGGCAAATAAGCCGGTGCTAGAGGTGGAGCTGGAGGTGCGGGCCGCGGCCGAGCGATTACGGCGGGCCATGATGGAGCTTTTCGACATCAGGGTATCGCTCTTAGAATTAGGCGCCACATCGTCCAGAAAGGCGGCGCGGTATTTGCTGCGGATCACCGATGATGTGGAGATGGTGATCCGCCGGGTGGGGTTGGTGACCCGGTCGGGGCAGCAGGTGCGGGGGTTACCGCCCCAGGTGGTCAGCGGCACAGTCGACCATGCGGAGGCGGCGTGGCGGGGGGCGTTTTTAGCGTCGGGCCAGCTGGGGGATCCGATGCGCAGCAGTGGTTTGGAGGTGAATTGTCCGGGGCAGGAAACCTCGTTGGCGCTGGTGGGGTGTGCGCGCCGGTTGGGGATTAGTGCGAAAACCAAAGAGTCGCGGGGGGTAGAGAAAGTGACGATTCGTGACGGGCAGGATGTGGGGGCGTTGCTGGCGCGCATGGGGGCGCACGTGACTCGCATGAAGTGGGATGAGAAGCGGTTGCGGCGGGAGACGCGGCCCGCAAATAACCGGTTGGCGAATTTTGATGATGCTAACTTACGACGCTCGGCGCGGGCGGCAGTGACGGCTGCGGCGCGGGTGAATCGGGCCATGGAAATTCTTGGCGATGACGTTCCGGACCATTTGGCGGAGGCAGGGCAGTTGCGGGTCAAATACCAGCAGGCCTCGCTAGAGGAGCTGGGCCGGCTGGCGGAGCCGCAACTCACGAAGGACGCGGTGGCTGGCCGGATTCGCCGACTATTATCCATGGCGGATAAGCGGGCTAAGGAATTAGGCATCGCCGACACGCATGCCGAGGTCACGGAGCAATTATTGGCTGATAATGAGGCGTGATTCATTTCCCTCCCATGGTGCTAGCTGGATGTTTGCCCTGGGAGGTTTTTCCTGCTATCGGATATGTTGGTTGGGGAAATAGTGAAATTTATTGGGTGGGTTTTGGGGGAAAGTGGGATTGATGTGTGGGGGAGCTATGACCAATAGTTCATGTGGTTTTTTATTCTTTTATGTGGGTTTCTCCGAATGAAATGTGGTTTTCTCGCACGAAAGTCGGAAATTGGCAAACATAGAGCCATAGAAATGTGGTTGTGATTATATTCACAAATCACTGTGACGGGTGCAAAGAATCAAAAATAAATAAGCTATAAGATATTGGTTTATCACCCCTAGATTAGGGTGATAAATGGTTGATGGTCCCAAATTTCCGCATATAAACCCGCTTTGAGCCCCCGTCGACAAGCTTCTTTTGCCCCCGTTTGGACCACGATGTTGGGAACCGGGAAAATTTTATTTTTTGTAACTAGTGCAGGTTAGGGGATGCGTCGCTACACTGGAAAACCGAAGGCGAGCCGGTAATTAAAGTCGGATGAACTTTCCAGCGACTTGCCTTGGCAACGATCACTCTACATTTAGGAGACATCACAGTGACGATTCGCGTAGGTATCAACGGCTTCGGCCGCATTGGCCGTAACTTCTTCCGCGCACTGACGGAACGTGGTTCCGACATTGAGGTCGTGGCAGTCAACGACCTGACCGACAACAAGACCCTGGCTCACCTGCTCAAGCATGACTCCGTTCTGGGTAACCTGAAAAAGGATGTTTCCTACGACGAGGATTCCATCACCGTCGACGGCCACCGCATCAAGGTATTTGCCGAGCGCGACCCCAAGAACCTCACCTGGGGCGACCTGAACGTAGACATCGTTGTGGAGTCCACCGGCTTCTTCACCGATGCTAACGCCGCTAAAGCCCACATTGATGCTGGCGCCAAGAAGGTCATTATTTCCGCACCGGCAAAGAACGAAGACGCCACCTTCGTCGTGGGTGTGAACCACACCGACTATGATCCGGCCAAGCACAACATCATCTCCAACGCATCCTGCACCACCAACTGCCTCGCCCCTATGGCCAAGGCACTGAACGACGCCCTGGGCATCGAGCGTGGCCTCATGACCACCGTGCACGCCTACACCGGTGACCAGCGTCTCGTCGACGCCCCGCACAAGGATCTGCGTCGCGCCCGCGCCGCCGCCATTAACCTGGTACCCACCTCCACCGGTGCCGCCAAGGCCGTGGCACTCGTCCTCCCTGAACTCAAGGGCAAGCTGGACGGCTATGCTATGCGCGCCCCCGTCCCCACCGGGTCCGCAACCGACCTGACCTTCACCGCCTCTCGCGAAACCACCGTGGAAGAAGTCAACGAGATCCTGAAGAAGGCCGCAACGGAAGGCCCGCTCAAGGGCATCCTGGCCTACTCCGAGGAACCCCTCGTGTCCTCTGACATCGTGACCGATCCGCACCCCTCCATCGTGGACTCCGGCCTGACCAAGGTCATTGGCGACCAGGTGAAGGTTGTGTCCTGGTACGACAACGAATGGGGCTACTCCAACCAGCTGGTGACCCTCACCGAATACGTTGGTGAGCGCCTCTAAGACCCATCATGAGTTGGTGCGGTAAGGCGCCAACACTTTTGAATAACAGTCCCCGAGGTAGCGAAAAACCACCTCGGGGATTTTCCACAAACACCTTTTTAAAAAACCACACCGAAAGGTATATAACTCGATGGCAGTCAAAACGTTGCAGGACCTCATCTCCGAAGGAGTGGCAGGCCGCCACATTCTCGTCCGCTCCGACTTCAACGTTCCCCTAAACGAGGCGGGGGAAATCACCGATGCCGGCCGGATCACCGCATCCCTGCCCACTATCAAAGCCCTCTCCGAGGCCGGCGCTAAAGTCATCCTCATGGCCCACCTGGGCCGCCCCAAAGGGCAGGTCAACCCCAAATTCTCCCTCGCACCCGTCGCCACAGCTCTCACCGATGCCCTCGGCCAATACGTGGCCCTCGCCGGTGATGTAGTGGGCGAAGACGCCCACGAGCGCGCCAACGGCCTGACCGACGGTGACGTGCTCCTGCTGGAAAACGTGCGCTTCGACCCCCGCGAAACCTCCAAAGACGAAGCCGAACGCGGCGCCTTCGCCGACCAGCTGGTCGCACTCGCCGCCGACAACGGTGCCTTCGTGTCCGACGGGTTCGGCGTGGTTCACCGCGCCCAAGCCTCCGTGTACGATGTGGCTCAACGCCTTCCGCACTATGCCGGTGGCCTCGTGCAAAAAGAAATCGACGTGCTCAAAAAGGTAGCCGAAGCCCCCGAACGCCCCTACGTGGTGGTGCTCGGCGGCGCCAAGGTGTCCGACAAGCTCGGCGTCATCCAGGCGCTCGCCCAAAAAGCCGACAAGGTCATCATCGGCGGCGGCATGTGCTACACCTTCCTGGCAGCCCAGGGCATTAACGTGCAACAATCCCTGCTGCAAGAAGAACAAATCGACAAGTGCAAGGAACTGCTGGAAGAATTCAGCAGCAAACTCGTGCTCCCCGTCGACCTGGTGGCGGCAGCCAGCTTCGCCGCCGACGCCGACAACAAGATCGTGCCACTCACCGACATCCCCGAAGGCTGGATGTCACTCGACGTGGGCCCGGAAACCGTGAAGAAATACGCCGACGTGCTGGCCACCGCCAAAACCGTGTTCTGGAACGGCCCCATGGGTGTCTTCGAATTCGCCGCCTTCGCCAACGGCACCCGCGGCGTAGCCGAAGCCATCATTAATGCCACCAAGGCCGGCGCATTCTCCGTGGTCGGCGGCGGCGACTCCGCCGCAGCCGTGCGGCAACTCGGCCTCGACGAAGCCGGCTTCAGCCACATCTCCACCGGTGGCGGCGCCTCCCTGGAATACCTGGAAGGCAAAATCCTCCCCGGCGTTGCAGTACTAGAAAGCTAACCCACCCACCATTGGCCGTCGACAAGCGGCGGCCTCGCACACAGAAAGACTGCCCATGGCACGTAAACCACTCATCGCCGGCAACTGGAAAATGAACCTCAACCACCTTGAGGCCATCAGCACGGTACAGAAACTCGCATTCGCCCTGCCGAAGGAATACTACGAAAAAGTCGACGTTGCCGTCACCGTACCATTCACCGACCTGCGCTCCGTGCAGACCCTCGTCGAAGGCGACAAACTCGAAATCACCTACGGCGCCCAAGATGTCTCCCAACACGAATCCGGTGCCTACACCGGTGAAGTATCCGCCGAAATGCTCAGCAAACTCGGCGTCACCTGGGTTGTGGTCGGACACTCCGAACGCCGCGAATACCACGGCGAAACCGACGCGCTCGTCGCCGCGAAAGCCGCTATCGCGCTCGCCCACAACCTGCACCCCATTGTGTGCGTGGGTGAACCTTTGGAAATCCGCGAAGCCGGCACCCACGTCGACTACGTGGTCGAACAAACCCGCAACTCCCTCGCCGGGCTCAGCGCCGATGACCTCCGTAACACCGTCATCGCCTACGAACCCGTGTGGGCCATCGGCACCGGTAAAGTCGCCTCCGCCGCCGACGCGCAAGAAGTCTGCCACGCCATCCGGCAACTCCTCGTCGAACTCGCCGGCGCCGACGTCGCCGACACCGTCCGCATCCTCTACGGCGGCTCCGTCAAGACCGAAACCGTCGCCGAAATTGTCGGCCAGCCCGACGTCGACGGTGGTCTCGTCGGTGGTGCCTCCCTCAACGGGGAAGAATTCGCCAAACTTGCCGCCAACGCCGCAGGTGGGCCCTTCTAAGCCCCAACCATGAAGAACTGACCGCTGTTGATTACGACAGCGGTCCTGTTCATTCTTATCCGAAAGATCCCCCAACAACCATGAAAAACCAGCTCAAAAAAGACATCCGCCACCTCGGAAAACTCCTCGGCAAAGTCATCGCCGAACAAGAAGGCGACGAAGTTTACCGCCAAGTAGAAGCCGCCCGCGCTCTCTCCTTCGACATAGCCCGCGGCACCAGCGACATTTCCGCACTCGTCGACCTATTCCGAAACAACACCACCCGCGACTTCCTCCCCATAGCCCGGGCCTTCAACCACTTTGCCCTCCTCGCCAACCTTGTCGAAGACCTCCACGACAACGCCAACTACATTGCCGACCGGGAAGCCGGCCTGCCCGCCCCCGACTCCACTCTGGAAGCTACCGCCGCAAAACTCTCCGCAGCCAAGGCCGATATCAGCCCCGACAACGTAACCCAACTACTAAAAAACGCGCAGGTCGCCCCCGTGCTCACCGCGCACCCCACCGAAACCCGCCGCCGCACCGTCTTCGACGCCCAAGAACACATCACCGCGCTCCTGATCGACCGGCACCGCATCCTCAACGCCCCCGAAAACGCGCTCACCAAAACCCGCCTCGACAATATTGACCAACAAATCACCAGGTGGCTCACCACCCTATGGCAAACCGCCCTCATCCGGGTCGCCCGACCCCGCATTGAAGACGAAATCGAAGTCGGCCTCCGCTACTACAAACTCTCCCTCCTGAAAGCCATCCCCGACATCAACCAAACCGTCTCCCAAGCACTCGCCGACACCTTCGGCACCAACACCCAAACCGCCATCATCCAACCCGGATCCTGGATTGGCGGCGACCACGACGGCAACCCCTATGTCACCGCCAGCACCCTAGAATATGCCACCTCCAGGGCCGCGGAAACTGTCCTCAAACACTACGAACAAGAACTCCACCAACTCGAACACGAACTCTCCCTCTCCGACCGGCTCGCCCACGTCACCGACGAGCTGCGCGAACTCGCGGAACAAGGCCACAACAACATTCCCGCCCGCGTTGATGAACCCTACCGGCGTGCCGTCCACGGCATCCGCGGTCGCATCATCGCCACCCTCGCCGCCCTCATCGGCGACGACGCGGTAGAAGGAACCTGGTACACCAACCACACCCCCTACCAAACCCCCGACCAGGTACTCGCCGACCTCGCCATCATCGACGAATCCCTCCGGGCCAACCACGACCACATCATCGCCGACGACCGGCTCCGCCGCATCCGCACCGCCCTCACCACCTTCGGCTTCCACCTCTACTCCATGGACCTGCGGCAAAACTCCGAAAGCTACGAAGACTTCCTCACCGAAATCTTCGCCCACGCCCACGTCCACCCCGACTACCGTAGCCTCGACGAAGCAGAAAAAGTCGCCCTCCTCACCACCGAACTCACCAGCCCCCGGCCGCTCATCGCCCACGACGCCGCCCCCTTCAGCGAAGCCACCCAACGCGAACTCGACCTCATCGCCGCCGCAAAACAAGCAGTCGACAACTTCGGGCCCCGCATGGTACCCCACTCCATCATCTCCATGGCCCAATCCGTCTCCGACCTGCTCGAAGCCATGGTGCTCCTCAAAGAATTCGGCCTCATCCACGCCGACGGCGACCACCCCACCGGCACCGTCGACGTCATCCCCCTCTTCGAAACCATCGAAGACCTCCAAGCCGGCGCCCACATCATCGAACAACTCTGGGCCATCCCCCTCTACCGCAACTATCTGAAACAACGCGGCGATGTGCAAGAAATCATGCTCGGCTACTCCGACTCCAACAAAGATGGCGGCTACTTCGCCGCCAACTGGGCCCTCTACGACGCCGAACTCGACCTCGTAGCCACCGCCCAAAACCACAACATCGCCCTCCGTCTCTTCCACGGCCGGGGCGGCACCGTCGGCCGCGGCGGCGGCCCCTCCTACGACGCCATCCTCGCCCAACCCGAAGGCGCCGTCCACGGGGCAGTCCGCATCACCGAACAAGGCGAAATCATCTCCGCGAAATACGGCACCCCTGAAACCGCCCGCCGCAACCTTGAAGCCCTCGTTGCCGCCACCATCGAAGCATCCCTGCTCAAAGTCGAACAATGGCAAACCGACCCGGAGCAGGCCTACGCCATCATGCGGGGAATCTCCGAACTCAGCCAAACCAAATACGCTGACCTGGTCCACAACGACCCCGGCTTCATCGAATACTTCACCTCCTCCACCCCCCTGGCTGAAATCGGCGACCTCAACATCGGATCCCGACCAGCATCCCGCAAACAAACCACCGCCATCTCCGACCTGCGGGCCATCCCCTGGGTCCTCTCCTGGTCCCAATCCCGCGTCATGCTCCCCGGCTGGTACGGCATGGGCACCGCCCTCCACCAATGGGTCCACGCCCCCGGAGAAAACCCTGACGACCGCCTGGCCCGCCTTCGGGAACTCTACGAAACCTGGCCCTTCTTCAACTCAGTACTCTCCAACATGGCGCAGGTGATGAGCAAAGCCGAAATCACCCTCGCCGGCCTCTACGCCGACCTAGTGGCCGACAAAGAAGCCGCCCACCGGATCTACCACAACATCCGCGAAGAATTTGGTCTTACTACCCGCATGTTCTTCGCCATCACGGGGGTAGACAGCCTCCTCGCGGACAACCCCAGTCTCGCCCGCTCCGTCCGCCGCCGCTACCCATACCTGCTGCCGCTCAACGTCATCCAACTAGAACTATTACGCCGCTACCGGGAAGGCACCGACGATCCGCTCGTCGGCCACGGCATCCGACTCACCATGAACGGTCTCGCCACCGCCCTCCGCAATTCGGGTTAATCGCCGCATCGTGTATGATTTGGTGAGAATCCTCGCTCCGAGGCTGCAACAACCACGACCATAAGGATTGACGTACATGACACTCGCACTCCAGATCATCCTCGTATTATCTTGCGTGCTCATGACACTTTTTGTGTTACTCCACCGAGGCAAAGGCGGCGGCCTCTCCAGCCTCTTCGGCGGTGGCGTGCAATCCAACCTGTCCGGCTCCACCGTGGTAGAAAAAAACCTCGATAGGTTCACCATCATTACCGGCATCGTCTGGCTCGCCTGCATCGTCGCCCTCAACCTCATGCAGGTCTACAGCTAAACCAAACCCAAAAAGTGGGCCCCGCCGCACAGGCGGCAGGGCCCACTTCCGCTACCCAAACCTACAACAAGCTGGCAGCATCATCAGCTAAAAACAGCACAGTATCCACCATTCCGCGGGCGCCAGCGGCCGGCCACTCATCCCGATCCGCACCAGCAACCACCTGCGCCGCCGCCTTAGCCTTCTCCGCGCCGGCAACCAGCAGCCACACCCGATCCGCCCGAGCAATCGCCGGAAATGTCAACGTTGCCCGCTCCGCCGGCGGCTTCGGGGAATCTGTCACCGCCACCACCAACGCCGACTCCTCCCGGGTCGCCGCCGAATGCGGAAACAACGAATTCACATGCCCCTCACCTCCCATACCCAACAAATGCACATCAAAACCCTCGGGGGCGAAATCCTGCACCACCAGCCGATACGCATCAACCGCATCAGCAAGCGCCACACCATTCCCCAACCCATAACCATGAATATTCGCCTCAGGAATATTCACATGATCCAGCAACGCCTCCCGGGCCTGACCCTCATTCGAATCCGGGTGCGTCACCGCCACATTCCGCTCATCCCCGAAAAACACATGCACCAACTCCCAGTTGATGTCAGCGTCGACAAGCAACCGCAACATGCCAATACCGGCACCCCCACCGGTCAACACCACCCGGGCGCACCCATCATCATGCTTACCACCAGTCTTACTGACCTCCCGAACCACCCGGACAAACTCCGCCGCAGCAGCCCGACACACCTCATCAACCGTTGCAACCCGCACTACATTCACCATAATAACGTCCTTACACTACCGGATACGACACCTGATTCAAACCCCGAAGCACCTCATCATAAGCATGATCCGGGTCCAAATGCCGCAACTCCTCAGCCAAACAATCCGCATCAGTACGCAAATTCACCGCCACCCGGGCCGGCTCCCGATTCGGCACCGACACCCCAATCGTCTGACCATCCAATGCCTCCAACACCGTCGCCCCCGACGGGCGAACCAACTCCACCCGCTCCACCGGCGTCACATTCAAACTCGCCTGCTTCTTCACACTCGGATCATCCACCGCAATCCGCGTCACCGGCACCCCCAACCGCGCCGCCAACCATCCCGCAGCTAAATCCACACTCGGACAATTCGTCGCCCCATACACCTTCGCCTCAATCACCGGCTCAAACGGCGGCTGATCCAACGCCGACGCCACCACCCCCCGCCATGGCGTAATCCGCGCCCATGCCAAATCCGAATCCCCATCGGTATACGAATTCCGCCGATTATACAACGCATCCACCAGCGGATCCTTCTGCGAATCCGTAATCCGCCGCTGCGCAATACGCCCCAACGGATCCTCAGCCGGATTCACCGGCGCCGTATACGGCCACCACACCACAATCGGCGTATCCGGCAACAACAGGGGAGTAACCACATGCACCAAATGCCGCGTCACCTCCCCCTCCAAATCAATCACAATAATCTCCGAAGCACCCGCATCCCCACCAATACGAACCTCCGCATCAATCCGAGTATTCCGATCCGGATCCCCCGTCACCAACACAATCACCCGACACGGATGCTCCCGCGACGCATCCTTCGACGCCGAAATCACACTCCGAATATTATCCGTATCCCTTGCCACCGCAATCAACGTCAACACCCGCGACGTCGTACCCTGACTACCATCGTCACGAATCTCCACCAACGTCCGAGCAATCTCATGCGTATCAGCATCAGAAAGCGTAAAAATCATGATCGCTACAACTCCTTAACGAGAAAACCTTTATGGCCGCCGCCACGCCCGACCCGAACGCTCCAGCATCTTATTCGCCGACTCCGGACCCCACGTACCAGCAACATAATCCTCCGGCTTACCATGCTTCGCCCAATACTCCAACACCGGATCCAAAATCTTCCAACTCAATTCCACCTCTTCATTCGTGGGGAACAAGCTGGCCTCATCCAACAACGCATCCAAAATCAACCGCTCATACGCCTCCGGGGACTCCTCCGTAAACGCCTCCGAATACCCGAAATCCATATTCACATCCCGCACCTCCATGGCAGAACCAGGCACCTTTGACCCAAATCGCATCAGCACACCCTCATCCGGCTGTACCCGAATCACCACCACATTCGGCCCCTGCGCATGCCGCGTCCCCTCCGGGAACGGATGATGCGGCGCATCCTTAAACACCAACGCAATCTCCGTCACCCGGCGGCCCAACCGCTTCCCCGTCCGCAAATAAAACGGCACCCCCGCCCACCGGCGCGAATTAATCTCCAACGTGCACGCCGCATACGTTTCCGTCGTCGAATCCGGATCAAACCCGGTCTCCTCCCGCAACCCCTTCACGTACTCCGACCCCTGCCAACCAGACGTATACTGTCCCCGCGCCGTCGTCTTACTCAACGGCTCCACCGCATGCGTTGCCCGCAATACTTTCATCTTCTCCGCCTGCAACTCCGCTGGCGTAAAATCAATCGGCTCCTCCATGGCCACCAACGCCAATAACTGAATCAAGTGATTCTGGATCACATCCCGGGCCGCCCCAATCCCATCGTAATACCCGGCGCGACCCCCCAACCCAATATCCTCAGCCATGGTGATCTGCACATGGTCGATATAGTGACTATTCCACAATGGATCAAACAACTGGTTAGCAAACCGCAACGCCATAATATTCTGCACGGTTTCTTTCCCTAAATAGTGGTCGATGCGGAACACCGACTTTTCCGGGAACACCGAGTTAATAACCTCATTCAACTCTTTTGCGGTCTGCTGATCCCGACCAAACGGCTTCTCCACAATCACCCGCCGCCACGCCGGCGCCGCAACCTGGGCCATGCCGGAACGCTGCAATTGATGGCACACGTTCGAAAAATAGGCGGGTGGAACCGACAGGTAAAAAGCCCAGTTCCCGGCGGTACCACGAGTATCATCCAACTCGGATAAAGTGGCGGCGAGCTGATCAAAGGCGGCGTCGTCATCAAAATTGCCGCTCACAAACACCATGCCCTCGGCTAATCGCTCCCACACATTATCCCGGAATGGGGTGCGGGCCCCAGCCTTGACCGCTTCCTTAATATAATCCTCAAAATCAGCCTTGGACCAGTCACGACGCCCATAACCTACCAGGGTGAAACCAGCCGGCAAAAGCCCACGATTAGCGAGATCATAAATTGCGGGCAAAAGTTTCTTCCGGGCCAGGTCGCCGGTGACGCCAAAAATAACCATGCCGCATGGGCCGGCGATCCGGGGGAGGCGTTTATCTTGGGGGCTGCGTAGGGGATTCACCCACGGTGTTACTGGTGATGCATTTGTTGCTTCGTGGTCGCTCACATTCGCCAAGTCTACCCATGGATGGGGTTGGTGGCGAACCTGAGTTAGAAATAGCACATTTTTTAGCGCGCAGAAGACCTGGCTGGTGTTGGGCTTCTGCGCGCCGGGCGCAATGTGGTTAGGCGAGGCGGGCGTTCATGGAATCGAGCAGGTCTTGCCAGGCTGCCACGAACTTTTCCACCCCTTCCCGCTCCAGGGTGTCGAACACATCATCGAAATTAATGCCAATGGCGGTGAGGGCGGCCATGGTGGCTTCCGATTCCGCTTTCGTGCCGGTGAGGGTGTCGCCGTGCACATTATTGGCTGCTAGTACTGCGTCAATGGTGGCTTCCGGCATGGTGTTGACCGTGTTCGGTCCGGCGAGTTCGGTGACGTATAGGGTGGGGGAGTAGTCCGGGTTCTTCACACCAGTGGATGCCCACAGGGGGCGTTGCACATTGGCGCCGGCCGGCAGTTTCGTGCCGTCGGCCAGGTGTTCGAGGAAAGCGGCGTAGGCGAGGCGGGTATTGGCCACCCCGGCCTTGCCCTGGAGGGCGAGGGCTTCTTTGGTGCCGATGGCAGCCAGGCGCTTGTCGACCTCGGTATCGAGGCGGGACACGAAGAACGAGGCCACCGAGTGGATGGTGGATACGTCTTTGCCGTTGGCTTTCGCCTGGTTGATGCCGTCGATGAAGGCGTTGATGACTTCCCGGTAGCGGACCACTGAGAAAATCAGGGTGACGTTGACGCTGATGCCTTCGGCTAGTGCTGCCGTCGCCGCGGGCAGGGAGCCGGGGGTGGCGGGGATTTTAATCATGACATTCGGCCGGTTGACGGTGCGCCACAGTTCTTTCGCCTGGGCGAGGGTGGCGTCGGTGTCCTCCGAGATGCGGGGGTCGACCTCGATGGAGACCCGCCCGTCTTTGCCCCCCGAGGCGGCATAAATGTCGGCGAACAGATCGCAGGCGGCCTGCACATCGGCGATGCTCATGGCGTAAACAGCATGGTCGGCGCTGGTGCCGGCGGCTTTCAGCTCGGCGATTTGGGCGTCGTAGGCGGTGCCGTGGGACATGGCGGCGGCGAAGATCGCCGGGTTTGTGGTCACGCCCACCACGGATTTGGTGGCGATGATGTCCGCCAGGTTTCCGGTTTCGATGCGGTCGCGGGAAAGATCATCCAGCCAGGTGACGGTGCCTGCTTGGGCGAGGGAATCAATAGCGTTCATGGTGTTTTCCTAGCTTTTCGACGCGGCGAGGGAGTCATGGGCGGCAGCAACCACCGCGTCGGTGGTGATGCCGAATTCTTCGAACAGTTTCTGGTACGGTGCGGACGCCCCGAAGTGTTCCAGGGACACAGCACGGCCGTGGGAGCCGAGGAACCGCCACCAGGACAGGGCCAGGCCAGCTTCGATGGACACCCGGGCGGTGACGGCCTGCGGCAGCACGGCTTCCTGGTAGTCGGCGTCTTGTTCGGCGAACCAGTCCAGGCAGGGCACGGAGACGACGCGGGCGGCGATGCCTTCCTGTTCCAGGCGTTCGGCGGCCTCAATGGCAAGTTGTACTTCGGAGCCGGTGCCCAACAAAATCACATCCGGGACGGGTTTCGACCCGGCGACCAGCACGTAGGCGCCGCGGGCCACCCCCTCGGTGGCGTGTTCTTTGGTGCCGGGCAGGACCGGCAGGTTTTGGCGGCTGAGCGCCAACCCCTTGGGGGATTCTGGGTAGAGCAGGGCGGCCCGCCAGGCGGCGGCGGTTTCATTGGCGTCGGCCGGCCGGATGATTGACATTCCGGGAATGGCCCGCAGGGCGGCCAACTGTTCAACCGGCTGGTGGGTGGGACCATCTTCGCCCAGGCCAATGGAGTCGTGGGTCCACACATAGTAGGCGTCGGTGCGCATGAGGGCGGCCAACCGGACTGCCGGCCGCATGTAGTCGGAGAAGATAAGGAATGTGCCACCGTAGGGGCGGGTGCCGCCGTGGAGGGCGATGCCGTTCATGATGGCGCCCATGGCGTGTTCCCGAATGCCGAAGTGCAGGTTGCGGCCGCCTGGGGTGGTGGTCCAGGTTTCGGTGGTGATGTCTTCCGGCCCGAAGGAGGGGTCACCCTTGATGAAGGTGTTATTGGATCCGGCCAGGTCGGCGGAGCCGCCCCACAGTTCCGGCAGGGTCTTCCCCAGGGCCTGCAGGGTGGCTTCGGAGGCTTTCCGGGTGGCCACGGATTCACCCACCTCCCAGGTGGGCAGGTCGGCGTCGAACCCTTCCGGCAGTTTCCGGGCGGCTAGCCGGTCGAACAGGGCCTTGCCGTCCGGGTTGGCGGCGGCCCACTGGTCGAATTTTTTCTGCCATGCCGCATGTTTTTCCGCACCCCGGTCGGCGAGTTTCCGGGTGTGGGCGAGCACTGCGTCGTCGATGAAGAAATCGACCTCGGGGTCGAACCCTAGTGCTTCCTTGGTGGCCTTCACCTCATCAGCGCCCAGGGCGGCGCCGTGCACCGAACCGGTGTTCATCTTGGTGGGGGCGGGGAACCCAATGACGGTCCGCACCCGAATGAAGGAGGGGCGGGTGGTGTCGGCTTGCGCCTCGGCGACGGCCTGTTCGATGGCGGTCACGTTTTCCCCGGCGGGTACGTCCAGCACTTGCCATCCGTAGGCCCGGTAGCGGGCCATCACGTCTTCAGTGAAGGCGATTCGGGTGTTTTCTTCGATGGAAATCCGGTTGTCATCCCAGAACACGATGAGGTTGCCGAGCTGTTGCGTGCCGGCGAGGGATGATGCTTCGGCGGTGACGCCTTCCTCCATGTCGCCGTCGGAGGCGATGACGTAAATATAGTGGTCGAAGGGGGATTCCCCGGCGGGGGTGTCGGGGTCGAACAGGTACCGTTCCCGACGGGCGGCCATGGCCATGCCCACTGCGGACGCTAGCCCCTGGCCCAGGGGGCCGGTGGTGATTTCAATGCCCTTGGTGTGTCGGTACTCCGGGTGGCCGGGGGTGAGCGAACCCCAGGTGCGTAGTGCCTTGAGGTCATCCATGGTGAGGCCGAACCCGCCGAGGAAGAGCTGCACGTATTGGGTGAGGGAGGTGTGGCCGGGGGAGAGCACAAACCGGTCGCGGCCCGCCCACTCGGTATCGTTCGGGTCCACATTCATGACCCGCTGAAATAGGGTGTAGGCCAGCGGGGCCAACGACATGGCGGTGCCGGGGTGGCCGGAGCCGCATTTTTGGACTGCCTCGGCGGCTAGGACGCGGGCGGTATCTACCGCCCTAGTGTCGGCGTCTGACCAGTCGGCGGGATAGTCACGGGTGGTGACAGCCTGAAGCTCCGGAGATAAATGCTGGGGGGAAGACACTATAACGTTCCATCCTTTTTCACGTGTGGAGTTGCCAAAATTACTATTCTACTTTAACCCTCTTAGGGGGAGTCGTGGGCAGTAACGGCGAAAATATGTGGTGCTGAACTGCGCAGCATAGGCTCGACTATGGTAAATCCCAGCGGTGCGGCTACCATAGTGAGGTTACTTATCACCCGTCATTTGAGCTGGAGGACATCGTGGAGACGATCAAGGCCTATATCGCGTTGACAAAACCACGGGTCATTGAGCTTCTCCTTGTTGCCACCATTCCCGCCATGCTCCAGGCCGAGCGGGGAGAAAACAACATTTTACTGATCCTCCTCACGTTAATTGGTGGGTGGTTGGGGGCGGCGGCTGCGAACACGTTCAATATGGTGGCCGACTCCGATATTGACCAGAAAATGGGGCGCACCCGTGCCCGCCCCTTGGTTCGGCACACCGTCAGTAATCGGGACGCCACTATTTTTGCGTGGGTGTGCACCGTGGTGAGTTTCCTCTGGTTGTGGCTGTTGTGCCATTCCTTGCTGGCCGCTGGGTTTGTCATGCTCACCATCGTGTTTTATATCCGGGTGTACACAAAGTTTTTGAAGCGCCGTACCCACATGAATATTGTGTGGGGTGGGTTGGCAGGCTGCATGCCCGTGGTTGTGGGGTGGGCGGTCATCACCGATAACCTTCCCCCGGACATGCCCCGCCAGTGGTGGCAGGCCGTGGTGTTATTCCTTATCATTTTCTTCTGGACCCCGCCGCACACGTGGGCGCTGGCCATGAAGTACAAGGAGGACTATGCCGCCGCCGGTGTGCCCATGCTGCCCGTGGTTCGCACCCCGGTGCAGGTCACCAGCCAAATCGTGTGGTACACCGTCGCCACGGTCATTACCCCCCTGTTTCTGATACCGGCCGCCGGCATGGTGTACGCGATCACTGCTGTGGTCACCGGTGTGTGGTTTCTCACCACGGCCATTGTGCTGCACCGGGGGGTGAAAAATGGCGGCAAGGTAAAACCCTTGAAATTATTTATTCTCTCCAATAACTACCTGGCGTTGCTGTTTGTTGGCCTGTCCATTGACGCCGTGATGGGATTACCCACCCTGGGCGCCTACTTGTAGCAGTGACAATCCCACGCACACCCCGGTGCCGACCACGATCGACAGCAGCACATTCCGCCGCCACCAGTGCATAATCATGGTCACCACCAGCGCTACCACGTACGGCAACCACCGGCCTGTGGGGATGGTGCTACAGGAGTAGATGAAGAGGATCACCATTGCTCCCAGCGGCATCCACCGGGAAAACTCCCGCAGAAACCCACTATTGGCCAGGCGGGTTTGCAGCGGGAACGGGATCACCCGGGTGAAAAACGTCACCACCATGGCCACGATGATTCCCCCAACCACATACCATGTGCTCATAGCCGGTACCTGATTCCCAACAGCACTGCGAAAAGGGTCATGGCGATGAGCAGCATGTGGTGGGGTGCCGCCACCAGCCCCACCGCCGCACATGCGGCCGCTAACCCCGCGGTGCGGACATCCCGGGATTGGGCCAGCGCATCCATGGCGAGTACCGCGAATAATCCCACCAGGATGAAATCCAGCCCGGGAATGGTGCCCAACATGTGGGAGGCGAACACGGCCCCCACGGTTGAGCCCGCCAACCAGTGCAGGTGCAGCCCCGCCGTGATGGTGAGGATCCGCCGGGAGGTTCGGGCGTCGGCAGGCAACGCTGATACCAGCGCATATGTTTCGTCGGCAAGTGTGAACACCGCGTACGCCCGCGCCCACCAGCCCCGAACCGCGTGCAGGGGATAGGTGAGCCCGTAAAATATGTGGCGCGAATTCGTGAAAAACGTGGTGACCGCGATCGTTCCCCACGACGCCCCGCCGGTGAGCAGGCCGATCATAATGAACTCCATGCTGCCCGCATACACCAACCCGGACAGCATGGGCGCCACCCACCAGGGCAGACCAGCCTGCACCACGACAATGCCCAAGCCGAGCGCCATGGCGAAAAACCCCGCCCACACCGCACCAGCTTGCCGGGCTGCTGCCCGAAACTCAGGCGAACCCATACATGCCGTCCCCCGACGGCGACCCGGTGGTGTGCCGCGGATCCTGATCCAAGGCCGGTCGCGCCCAACCCTGGGCGTACAGCAGCGACGACACTGCCACAATCACCGAGCTCAAACACACGTGGATCGGAATCGACCACCTGGGCACCCCCAGCCGGAACTGGGCGATCCCCACCAGGGCCTGCACCACAATGATGCCGACTAGGGCCCAACCGGTTTTCTGCACCGCCGCCGGCGCCCCCGACCGGCGCAGCAGCACCACCAACACCACCAGGATCGCCAGCGAGGCGTACAACACCCACGCATGAACGTGCGCAATCAATTCCAGGGGCACCTGCAGTCGACTGTCCTCCCCGACGGCGGCGTCGCCCGAATGCTGGCCCGCGCCCGTCACCAGGGTACCCGTGGTGAGCACCAGGGCGATACCTGCGGCAAACACCGCCCCCAGCAGGCGCAGCCCGGAACTGTAGGTGCGGGCGGGGACGGCATCGTCCGGCTCCCCAATCCGTAAATACAGGATGGCCGCCAACCACACCAGCAGCATGGACGGCAGGAAATGTAACGCCACCGACCACCAGGCCAATTGCAGCCACACCGAAATGCCACCAATGACCGCCTGCACCACAATGCCCAACCCTTGGATGAGGGCGTGCATGATGATTTCTCGCCGCCGGTGTGCTGCACGCACCGCCACATATACCGCCACCACGAACGCGACCAGCACAAACGTGAGTAGCCGGTTGCCGAACTCGATTGCCTGGTGCACTGCTGGTGCCGCCCCCTGCACCGGCACCAGCGACCCCTCCTGACAGTTCGGCCAGGTGGAGCAGCCCAAACCGGAGCCGGTTACCCGAACAATTGACCCGGTGACGGTGATGCCACCCTGCGATATAAGAAGTAGAAGAGCGAGCTTTCGCTGCAATGCCACGGTTGGCACCAGCGTAAATTTAGAAAGTAACTTGGTTGGCACGGCACTTATAGTACCTTCCCACCCCGGGGTGAAGAAGCCAGGCCATCAGTCGGCGAATTTAAACCACCGGGTGGCCGCCGTCACCCCAATGATGGTCCACCCGGCGAGCGATATGAGGGCTGTTCCGGGAAAAAACCCGTCGAAACTATCAAGCAGGCCACTGGCCAGGGCGATGGATGGCACCACGGTGAGGATCGGGGGGAACGTATCGTGGTTCACCAGCAGGTAGCTGGCCCCGCCGGCCAACAGCACCCATATGAGGTTCGCAAACCCCAGGACGAGCTCCGACGACAGTGTGCCGCCCATGAGCATGCCCAGCGAGGTGAACGCGGTAATGCCGGTGAGGAATACCAGCACGCCGGTGAGAATCCCTTCCGGGGTGGGGGACCAGCCCAGCAGCAGGGCAATGGTGGTGAGCACAATGATTTGGATGATAGCAACCGCCATCAGACCGAGGATTTTCCCCACAATGATAATGCCCGCCGGCACCCCGGAAGCGCCGGTGCGTTTCAGCGCCCCATAGCGGCGGTCGAACGCGAGCGAAATCGCCTCCCCGGTAAACCCCGAACTCATGGCGGCCACCGCCAGCACAATGGGGAACCCCACCCGCATGGGATCGTCCTGCTCTATGACCGGCAGGAGCGTGATCGCCACCAGCATGCACACCGGGATAATGAAACTCAGTAGCAGCTGCTCACCGTGTCGGAGAAACAGTTTCGCCTCAATGATGGCCTGGGCACGCAGCATGGTGCGGGTGCTGGCGCGGTGCGGGTTGGGGCGGAAAGTGCCGGCGGGAAACGTCATGTTAGCTCCTTAAAGTACGGCCGGTAATGTCCAAAAACGCATCCTCCAGGCTGCGGGCATGCGTGTCAAGGTGGGTGATGAGCACCCCATCAGCCGCGGCCTGCTGCGCCAGCTTTGCGACGACCTCCGGCCGGGGTGTGGTGTGCAACACGTAGGTGCGGGGTTTCGTGGCCGACACCCCCAACTCCTGCCACTCGCCCTGGGACAAGTCCACATCCCCATCGGTTTCGAAATGGATCGTGGTGGCGGTGGCTGCCTGCAGCTCCGCCGGGGTGCCCTGGGCCACCACCCGGCCGCGGTCCACAATGGTCACCTGATCCGCCAGCGCCTGGGCCTCATCCATCAAATGGGTGGTCAGAATCACCGTCACCCCATCCGACCGTAGGGCCCGCAGCAGGTCCCACACCAGAAGCCGGGACTGGGCGTCCATGCCCGCGGTCGGCTCGTCCACAAACACCAGGCGGGGCCGGGAAATGAGTGCCACCGCCAAATTCAGTCGCTGCTTCTGCCCCCCAGACAACCGCCGGTAGGTGGTGCGTTGCACATTCTGCAACCCGAATAATTCCAGCAACCATTCGGGTGCTAGCGGGTCCCGGCTGTAGCTTGCCGTCAGCTCCAGCATTTCCCGCACCCGAATCCCCGAATACGATCCCGAATCCTGCAGCATGATCCCCACCTGGGCGCGCACCTTATCCGGCTCGGTGGTCGGGTTCAAGCCCAACACCGAAATCTTCCCGGAATCCGGGCGCTGAAACCCTTCACACATTTCAATCGTGGTGGTTTTCCCGGCACCATTTGGCCCCAATAAGGCCATGATCGTGCCGGTTTCCACCGTGAAACTCACATTATCGACAGCAGTATGGTTGCCAAACCGCTTGACGACGTCGACAAGCTCAAGTGCGTAGGGGAAACTCACGAAAACCTAGTTTAGGCCAATGACCCCACGCCGCTTCAAAATGACATAAGAAACCCCCAGAATCGTGGCGAAACCTATCATCGCGGCCACATAAATCCACACCACCGTGCCCGGCACCAACCCCAACCCCCGCGGCAGCACGAAAAACGATAAAATCGTGCTGTACACCACCACCGTGGTGCGGAAAAACGGCCGATTCGCCCACGCTGACAACGGCAAAATCGCCCACAGCGCATACCACGGGTGCACCACCGGGAAAAACACCACCATCACAAACGTCGACACACCCAACGCCCCCACCGGGGAAATCCGGCCCAGATAGGTGGCCAACAACATGCGCACCATCAACCAGCCCGCAATGAGCACCCCCACCGACCGGGTCACCAACAAAATCGCCTCAGTGTGATCCCCCAACTTCAACATTTG
>CAUVMZ010000005.1:0-35340 GCA_963552855.1 uncultured Corynebacterium sp.
ATACCAACCGCACTCGCATGGAAAATCACGAACAGATAACGCTTCTATGTCTGCATATTTATATTCACTACCAGCAGTTTTCATTCGCGCCCCCACCCTGCTACTTAAGCAAAACCGCTACCTTCCCCCTATGACTTACTCATCTCTCAGTTTTCTGATGACATAAAAAATCTGACCTCCGCAGTGGTCAGTTGTGGTCGATACGGAGGCCAGAAGTCTGTGTCAAGTCACATTATAGCTAGTTTTCAAAACGGCGGCGGAAATTATCCTCCATCCGATCCCCCAACCCCCCAGATTTCTGCGGTCGCCGCCGTCCAGCGGAGCTATGATATCCGTCACTAAGATTGAACGTGGACTTACCGCCACCGCGCAACATCCACATGCCGCCGGCAACCATCACTAAAAATCCCAGGATGCTTAATGACAGCCACCACAGGGACATTTGGGAAAGCGCCACGCCGGTAACCAGCAGCACCAACCCAATAACCACGATGGCAATGCCACGTAGTGTCACCGTGCCCTTTGACTGGGCAAAATCACCATCGGTGACTACAGCACCAAATTTCGGGTCTTCCGAAAGTAAGGACTGCTCGATTTCCTTGAGCATTTGCTGCTCATGTTCGGAAAGTGCCACTGTTCCTCCCATTGGCGTTCTATATTCATTAGCCTGTATTGAAGTGAATACCGCTATGCGTGCAGTGCGCGCGGCGAAGTTAGTTATCTGTGATAATTAACGCCTACCCTACTAGGAAAGTTCCCGGTAGGGATAACACGACTACGCAGCTGCGGGGGTATCGTCATTATCAAATTCTACCGAGTTTAGAAATTTGCTGACTAAATCGACCATAGTATCGACTGTTTCCACCGACACCATAGCCTCGATACCACTACCCACCCGCGACCGCAGCCGGGAATACTGCTCCAAGGCATCCGCCCACCTAGCAGCATCGGCATCTACCAGGCGTAACTGTGCCCACGCACTGGTAGGCTTCCGAACCCGATGCGCCACCGGACTTGTGGCAATTCGGGCGGCCGCGGTACGTAATCCTGCCTGGTAAGCATATTCCAACGCCAGGTCATGGCGCTGCTGATTCCGGTAAGTTATCGCTGTTGCTAACAGCTGATGTGCCTTGTGGAGAAACTCCGCGCCTTTCCTTGGTGGGGTAAATGGTGCAACGCTCATGATTTTCACTCCTTCCTTCCTTATTTACAACGCTCAAAGCAGGCATTTTATTGCACTTATTGGGAGATTTTTTTACTTTACGACGACTAAAGTTGCCGCGACTATCCCATGATAATTCTCATTCCGGACATTACCCTCGAAATTATAGAACATATTTTCTATATCAGATTGCAGAATCCTCTTACATCGTTCGGGTGTAGCGATCGGGGGCAGCGTTCGGATAAGATGCCAACACGCAGGTTTTGGATAATGACTTTCGGATACACCCAAAAAATGGTTCGATAAGGATTGTGACCATCAAGATTCAACTGCTCAGCGCCCTAGAGTTCAGCAGTATCGCCCCCCTCTTGGTCAACATCTATCTCGAAGCCATGGGATACACCACCACCATCCGCGATTCCCGCATTAAAGCGTGGCGTCAAGCCGTCCAGGAAAAAAACTTCCAGGCGGTCTGTGCTCACGACGGCACGCACGTCCTGGGAGTCGCCTACGGCTACCATGGGCACCGCGAACAATGGTGGGATCAAGAAGTCCGCCGCGGCCTCCGCGAGCGTGGTGGCATCACCACCGACCAGCTATTCATGCTCAACGATTATTTTTCCGTCACCGAAATCCACGTCACCCCCACCTACCAAGGCCAGGGCATAGGCCACCAATTACTCACCATGCTGTTAGAAAACGCCAATGCCTCCTATGCCCTGCTTTCCACCCCCGAGGTGCTTGCCGAAAATAATAATGCCTTTCACCTTTATCGCTCCCTGGGGTTCATCGACCTCATCCGGCAGTTTTATTTCCGGGGCGATACCCGCCCCTTTGCCATCATGGCGAAGCCCCTCCCCTAACCCCCCAACGAACTTACCGCACCGCATCATGACCATGTTCCCGACCCCAGGCCGGCGCCATCCCCAGGTTGTGCAGTACTTCCTGGGTTGCCCTGGCAAAGTTCATGGTCATAAAGTGCAGATCGGGCACCCCCTCCGCGATGAGCCGCTCCGCCATGAGCGTTGATTCCTCAATCCCAGCCTTGCGGATCTCGTCCCGATTCGCTTCTTCGTCCCCCGCCGCGGCCGCCACCAGCCGTTCTTCCAGCCGGGCCGGCAGTTTCGCCCCCGACAGCTGCAATTGGCGCCGCACCGACTTCAGCGAGGTGATCGGCATAATGCCCGGAATGATCGGCCGCGACCCCAATTCCGGGTCCGCCGCCACCAGTCGGTCTCGCAACCGTAGATAATAGTCCACGTCAAAGAACATTTGGGTGATCGAAAACTCCGCTCCCGCCCGGAGCTTCGCCAGCGTGTACTTGGTGTCCGCCGCCAATGACTTCGACTGATGGTGGCCTTCCGGAAATGCGGCAATCCCCACCTGAAAATGCTTGGTTGCTTCCAAGCGTTTCGTTAACCAAATCAGCTCCTCCGCGTAGCGGTAGCCGCCCGGCACCGGCGTCCACTCCCCCAATGGGTCCGCCCCCGGCGGGTCGCCCCGGAGCGCCAAAAGATTCGACAAACCTAATGACGCATAGTCGGAAAGGATATCCACCAGCTCGGCCTCAGTGTGCCCCACCAGGGTCAAATGCACCAAGGTAGTGAGCGGCATCCGGGCCAGGTCTTGGGCGATCCGCATAGTCCGATCCCGGGAACTGCCCCCCGCCCCATAGGTGACAGATACAAACGCCACCCCCAGGTCATGGAAGGTTTCCGCCGCGGTCCGAAGCCGAGTCTCCGCCTCATCGTTTCTCGGCGGCATGAATTCCACCGAGAACGGAATCCGCCCCGGCGCGGGGCTGGAAATCACGTCGGTAATCGACCGTTGGTACCTGGCGGGAGTCGGCTCGGGAAGTGGTTGCTGCGTCATGGCTTAGAATGATACCGGTTTACCCCCGGATCACCCATTAGAAAGGGCCGCCATGACCGAAACACCGAAAGCCCCGGATCTTACCCAAATTCCCGGCATTGTGACCACGCACCTGGCGGAGTTTTTTGCCGCCCAGCGTCCCGCCATTGCCCCGTTGGGTGATGCCGTGGGTGCAGCTGTCACATTGCTGGAAAACTATGTGCTCACGGGTGGGAAACGCATCCGCCCGTGCTATGTGTGGGCGGGGTTTGTGGCCGGCGGGGGCCTACGGAATCGGGAGGAGGATCCGAGGGCGGTGTTGCGGGCGGCGAGTGCCTTGGAGTTGATTCAGGCGTGCGCGTTGATTCATGACGACATCATTGATTCGTCGGATACTCGCCGGGGAAATCCGACGGTGCACCGGAGCGCGCAGCGGTGGCATGCGGAGGGGCAGTGGCATGGTGATGCGGATCATTTTGGGAGTTCTGTCGCTATTTTGGTGGGGGATTTGGCGTTTGCTTGGGCGGATGACATGGTGCGGGCTGCGGGGCTCAGCCATGCGGCGTTGGATCGGATGCAGCCGGCGTGGCGGGGGATGCGCACCGAGGTGATTGGGGGGCAGCTGCTCGACATCATTCATGAGGCCTCGGGTGATGAGGATATTGCTACCGCCCAGGTGGTGAATCGGTTTAAGACCGCGGCGTATACGATTGAGCGGCCGTTGCACCTGGGGGCAGCCCTAGCGGGGGCGGATGCGGCGACGATTGCGGCGCTACGGGCTTATGGGACGGATATTGGGGTGGCGTTTCAGCTGCGGGATGACCAGTTGGGGGTGTTTGGTGATCCCGATGTGACGGGTAAACCAGCCGGTGATGATTTGCGGGAGGGGAAGCGCACGGTGTTGATCGCCACGGCGCTGCAGTTGGCGGATGTGGCGACCGCCGACTATATCCGGGGGCGGCTGGGCCGGGTATCCGATCCCGGTGAGATTGCCGAGTTGACGGCGGCCATTGCGGCAACCGGGGCGGCGGAGCGCGTCGAAAAGCTCATTGGGGAGCTGACGGCGAGCGGATTGGCGCGGATAGCGGGTTTGGGGTTGCCGGATGGGAGCGAAGAGGCGTTACGGGGCTTGGCAATGCAGGCTACGGCGCGGCGAACCTAGTAAGCTATCAGCCATGATTGCCCTTGTCAGCACATTGACTTCTCCCATGGTGCGCAAGCTTGGTCTTGTGGCTTCACTGCTGATTCTTTTGGGGTCGTTTGGTGGGGGGTCGCTGCAAAAGCGCAATAGTTTACTTTCCGCGGCGAACCTGGATTTTTTGAGTTTTGGGCATGGCGCCGCGTTTTCGAATGTGACCTTGTGGTTGGGCACGGTGCTGTTCGTGGTGGCCTGGGTGCTGATGGGGAAGCTGGTGATCGACAAGGTTGTTGGCGCCGACTATGTTCGCCGCACATTATGCGTGTGGCTTGTCCCACTGGTGGGGGCGGCGCCGATCATGTCACGGGATGTGTATTCCTATCTGATGCAGGGCACGTTGCTGCGTGATGGGTTGAATGCCTATACGCAGGGGCCGGCGAGTAATCCAAATCAGATTTTGTTTGAGGTTTCCCACGATTGGCGGAACACCACCACCCCGTATGGGCCGCTGCATTTGTGGCTGGGTGAGGCTGTGACCACTGTGTTTGGCGATAATGTGACTGCCGGGGTGTATGCGTTTAAGGTGCTGTCGGTGGCAGGGTTTGTGGCGATCATGTGGTTTGTGCCGAAGATTGCCCAGCGGTTGGGGGCGGATCCGGCGTTTGCATTGTGGTTGGGGGTAGCTAACCCGGTGATGGTGTTTCACTTGGTGGGAGGCATGCATAACGAGGCGATGATGGTGGGGCTTGTTACCGTTGGTTTGTATTTGGTGGTGCGCCAGGGAGCATATCCGGCGGTATTGGGTGGGTTTTTCGCCGGGGTGGCGCTCATTGCGGTGGCGATGTCGTTAAAAGCGTCGGCGGCGTTGTGTTTGCCGTTTGTGGTGTGGCTGGTGGTCAACCGAGCCGGGGAGTCGGTGAGGGCGAAGGTGCGGGCGTTTCTGCTGGCCGGCGTGGGGGGTGCGGTGGAAACCGTTGCGATCCTGGCGGTTATCACGTGGGCGTCGGGGACCACCTGGGAGTGGATTGCGGCGTTGGCGGGGAACACGAAGGTGGTGAATCCGCTGTCGTTCCCGTCGCTGGTGTCGGGGGTGATCGGGGAGGCTGGCCGGATCGGGAATCCTCAGTTCCCGTTCAATGATGTGATGGTGGTGGCGCGGGCCGTATCGCTTGTGATTATGGCCGTGGGGTTTGTGGCCTGTTGGTGGTTTCTGCGCCGCAAGCCGATCACTGGGGCGATGTGGGCGTATTTGATTGTGTTTAGTTTTAATGCGGTGACCTTGCCCTGGTATTACGCTTCAGTGTTGCCGCTGGTTGGGGTGGTGAATTGCTCACGGCGGATTAACCAGTTCTTTATCATTGGGTCGATTGCGGTGGCGTTAGCGTTCACAGGTTCGGGGAATCATCAGCTTTATAACCCCATGTGGATGGGGATTTTAGCGGTGTCCGGGTGGGTGGCTTCCCGCTGGTTATTCGCCGAAACCACTCTGGTAGCTTATCGACGCCCGGGGCTAGAGGGCCATCGCCTGGGCGCGGCGCATGACCTCCCGGGCCAGGTGCCCGTGTAGTGCCGCAATGGGCTGGCCGGGGAGGGAGGGGTCATCGGTAAACAGGTAGTGGAAGATTTCGGCATCGCTGTAACCACCGTCGATAAGCAGGGCAATGATACCGGGAATGAACTTATTGAGAGTCCCCTTGTCGGTGAGGAATGCGGCAGGCAGGTGCCGAACCCCGTTTTTGTAGACGCAAATCAGCTTCCGTTCGCCAATCAGGTCGCGGACGTGGGTGGTCTTTACCCCCAACCGGTCGGCGAACTCCGCTAGGGTGAAAAGTAGGGTATCAGGTGGCAAAATAGACGCATCTGGCGATTGATTACTCACAGTCCTTAATGTAGCAAGAGATCTTGAACACGTCGCTTTTACCCTACGCTTAGATTTCAGCCATACTAGAACGCATGCAGTTGAATTTGGGCGATCTCCTCGAAGGCCGCTACCGCATCGAAGCACCCATCGCTCGCGGTGGCATGTCTACGGTTTACCGCTGCGTTGATACCAGGCTGGGACGCAATGTGGCAGCCAAGGTCATGCACGAAGAATATGCCGGCGACCCGATTTTTGCCCAACGCTTCCGGCGGGAAGCCCGCTCCATGGCACACCTATCCCACCCCAATTTGGTGGGGGTGTATGACTTTAATTCTGATGGGGACCATGTGTTTCTCATCATGGAGCTCATTACCGGCGGTACCCTGCGGGAACTCTTGGCCGAACGCGGCGCCATGCCAGACTATGCTGCATCAGCAGTCATGCGTTCCGTCCTCACCGGGTTGGCGGCGGTGCATAACGCCGGCATGGTTCACCGGGATTTAAAGCCGGATAATATTTTGATCGACGGCAACCACCAGGTGAAACTCTCCGACTTCGGCCTGGTGCGGGCCGCATCCGCCTCCCAGGGCAAGTCAAACCAAATCGTGGGCACCGTCGCCTACCTGTCCCCGGAGCAGGTGTCGGGCGATGACATCACCACTGCCTCTGACGTGTACTCTGCCGGCATTGTCCTATTCGAACTCTTGACCGGTACTACCCCGTTTAGCGGCGACACGCCCCTCAAGCATGCCTACGCCCGCCTGGATGCGGATGTGCCCAAGCCTAGCAGCCGGATCGACGGCGTGCCCAAACTCATGGACGAGTTAGTGGCCACCGCCACCGCCCGTAACCCCAAGGATCGATTCAAGAACGCCGACGAATTCCTCACTGCACTGAACGATGTCGCCAGCGAACTACAGTTTCCCGCATTCACGGTGCCCGTCCCCCAAAACGCGGCAGCCCACCGGGCGGCCGCCAACATGGATGATTCGAAACTCACGGGCATGGTCACCACGGACCTGCCCCGATCCGAACAACCCATGGCCGACGAGGCCGACAATGATAAAACCGCCATCGTCCCGCCCACACCGCCGGCACCGGTGAAACCGGCGGAAACTGCCATCCTCAATGAAACCTCCGTCCTCGACCCATTTGCCGCCGACCCATTTGCGGAGGAACCCACCCCCTACCAGCAGCCCGGGGCCCAACCCCAGGCGCAACTTCACAACCCGCCCCCGGGGCAATCACCGTGGCCCGACCCCAGCCAGCCGCAACAACAGGCCCAGCCGCCCGCACCGCGACCGCAGCCCCAACCACCCCGACAGCCGGCCAGGCCATCCGTGCTGCCGCCGGCAGTGACCAACCGTAGCCGCACCATGTTTGCCGCCTGGTGGGTCATAGTCATCATGCTCACCCTGGCGATCGCCATCGGCGCCTGGTGGTTCGGATCCGGCCGCTACGGGGAGGTGCCGCAGGTCATCGGCATGGACCAAACCACCGCTACTCAAACGCTCAAAACCGCGGGTTTTGAATCAAAGGTGGCCACGGTCTACGACGATAATGTGGCCATAGACATGGTGGCGGGCACCGACCCCACCACCGGGGAAAAAGCAGTCAAGGGTGATGCGGTCACCCTTTTGGTTTCCCTCGGCAAGCCCACCGTGCCCAGCCTCGACGGGCTCACCAACCCCGACGACTATAACAAAGCACTTTCGGAACGGTCACTCGTGGGGGAAGAGGGTGAAACCGTGTACTCCGACACCGTGCCCCAAGGCCAAATCGCGTCGGTAACCCCCTCCCCCCACACCATGGTCAATGTGAACAGCACCGTGACCTACCATCTCTCCCAGGGGCCCGCACCGGTCAATGTGCCCAATGTACATAACACCAAGGCGGACGAAGCCAAACAACAACTACAGCGACTAGGATTCAACGTCAAAGTCGAAAACAAGTTCGATGATTCGGTGAAGGGGAATTATGCCATTGGCACCAGCCCCGACGCCGGCAGCCAGGCAACCCGCGGCAGCGACATCACCCTCTACGTATCCACCGCGGTTGAAATCCCCGACCTCGTCGGAATGAACGAAGAAGCGGCCCGCGACCAACTAGCCAAGGCCGGGATTCGGGTGGAATCCGTCACCCGCTCCGGCGACTCCGACGCGGTGGGCAAGTCCGCAAACGATGTGTATGTCACCAACCCGCAGGCCGGTACCCTCATCGACAGCTCCCAAACCACGGTCACTATCGAGCTGGTCAATAAGGTTGAAGTGCCCAATGTGATTGGTAAGCGGCTCTCCGAGGCGCGAACTATCCTGCAGGACGCCGGCTTTAAGGTGAAGGCCCCATCGTCGGCAAACAGCAATAGCCGCGTCATCTACCAAAGCCCCTCGTTCCTCAGCGAGGAATCCCCCGAAACCCGAGTCGAACTCCGGACCTTCAATTGATAATCGTCGTCGCAGCCAACCCCGGTAATCGCCCACTGATGCGGGAAGCCATTGGCGAGGTGTTCCGCACCACCCGCCACCACCGATCCGAACGTATTAGCGATGTGGCGCGCCGGGCGAATGTGTCACCCCAATACCTTTCCGAGGTGGAGCGGGGCATCAAGGATCCATCATCGGAGATTGTGGAATCCATCAGCACCGCCCTCAACCTGCCGGTATCGGATGTGCTGCGCCAAGCGGCCCGCCGCATCGACACGCACCAGGTTTGCGACCTCCTCCCCGCCGCATAACCACCTGCAGTTTCTGACCCATGAATATCATGGGCCGCGCTGCCCACAGCAGCGCATCACGAAATCCGCCCCGAACTGGGCCCACACCTGGCATGGTAGACATCATGAATATCCTCATTCTGGGCGGCACCGCCTGGCTCAGCTCCACCATCGCCCGCACCGCCACGGGCCGTGGCCATCAGGTTACCTGCGCTGCCCGCGGCACCGACACCCCACCTCAAGGATGCGCCTTCATCCCGCTCGACCGGAACCAGCCCGACGCCTACGCCACACTTCCCAATATCACCTGGGATGCGGTGGTTGATGTCACCATCAGCCGTGATTTCGCCGCCGACGCCGTAACGAATATTCGCACCAACCAGTGGATATATGTGTCCTCCGCCAGCGTCTACGCCGACATTTCCGACCCCAACCGGGATGAAACTACCCCACTGGTTTCTCCGGAGGGTGCCGACACGTCCGGCAATTTTCCGGCGGCCAAGGTGGCGTGCGAACAACAATTCCCTCCGGAAACCACCTGTATCATCCGGCCTGGCCTCATCGGTGGCGCCGGCGACCCCACCGGCCGCAGTGGCTACTATCCGTGGCGGTTTGCCCACCCCACCGGCCCGGAGGTACTCGTCCCTAACCGCCGAATGCCGGTGGCTATGATTGATGTTGCCGATCTTGCCGCCTGGATCGTCCACTGCATGGAACACCAGGTAGTGGGCACATTCAACGCAGCTGGCCCCGCCCACACACTCAACAACGTGTATGAGCTCTCCCCCATCCCCGTCCGGGAAGTTCCCACCGATGTTCTGCTGTCGGCTGGCATCAACCAATGGTTCGGGTCCACGTCCCTCCCCTTGTGGCTCGCCGACCCCAATCTCCAATTTGCCATGGTGTTCGACAGCACGGCAGCACGGAACCACGGGCTCACCACCCGCCCTCTGGCCGAAACCCTCCAGGCGGCAGCCAGCACCTTCCAGCCGGGCACCAGCGGCCTCACCGATGCGGAGGAACGCGAATTACGCGCCTACCTCACGGCGTCGACAAGCGAATAAGCACACAACGAACGGTTAGTTGCGCAGCATTTCCGCAACCAGGAACGCCAATTCCAGGGACTGCTGCGTATTGAGCCGCGGGTCGCACGCGGACTCGTAGCGGCCGGGCAGATCCACGTCCGTGATGTCTTCCGCACCACCCAAGCATTCCGTCACGTTCTCGCCGGTCAGTTCGATATGGATGCCGCCCGGATGGGTGCCCAATGCGCGGTGTACCTCGAAAAAGCCCTGCACCTCGTCAATCACCTTGTCGAAATGGCGGGTCTTATAGCCGTTCGAAGCGGTGAACGTATTGCCGTGCATCGGGTCCGACTGCCAAATTACCTTGTGTCCCGAATCTTCCACCGCTCGAACCACGCCGGGCAGCACCTGCCGCACCTTATCGTGTCCCATGCGGGCAACCATGGTCAGCCGACCCGGCACCCGGTCGGGATCCAGCTTATCCGCATACGCCACCGCCTCCTCAGGAGTGACCGTTGGGCCGATCTTAATGCCAATCGGGTTGGCAATGAGCGCGGCGAAATTCACGTGGAAGTCGTCGATACCCCGGGTGCGCTCCCCGATCCATAGCTGATGCGCGGACAGGTCATAAAGCTTGGTTTCACCGTTCTCATCCTTAGCCAGCCGCAGCATGGCACGCTCGTAATCCACAAGCAGCGCCTCGTGGGATGCGAAAATATCTGCGGAACGCAGGCTATCGTCCGCCACACCACACGCATTCATGAACCGCAGGCCACGTTCGATCTCTTGTGCTAATGCCTCGTAGCGGGCGCCAGCGGGTGACTGCGACACGAATTCCCGGTTCCACTCCGTTAACCGATACAGATCCGCGGTACCCGACTTGGTGAGCGACCGCACTAAATTCATGGCCGCCGCGGCGTTAGCATACGCCCGAACCATGCGCGCCGGATCGTGTTTCCGCAGCTCAGCATCAGCCTCTACCGCGTTCACAATATCGCCCCGGTAGCTGGGCAACCCGTGCTCATCCGTGTCCGAGCTCCGCGGCTTGGCGTACTGCCCCGCGATACGCGCCAGCTTTACGACGGGGGTTGAGGCGCCATATGTTAACACCACAGCCATCTGCAACAAGGTTTTTACATTCGCACGAATGTGCGGTTCAGTGTTGGACTCAAAGGTTTCCGCACAGTCGCCACCTTGCAGCAGGAAGGCCTCGCCATTGGCCACCGCGGCCAGCTGCCGCTCTAATTCCCGAACCTCGGGCGCCACCACAATCGGTGGGACAGACTCTAAAATCTTGCGCACATTCTGCGCAAGCAACGTATCCCACGAGGGCTGCTGCTTCGCATCCCGGGAAATAACATCTTCAAACTGCTGACGAATCCCGTCAGGCAGCGGGGGGAGATCTGGGAGGGCTTCTTTGGGGATATCAACTGTCCAACTCACATCACTATTCTTAGCATGGAAAGCGATAAACCCCACATTTACCGGATTTTATTATCCTTCCGCAGCGGCAACGCCCGGTGACAAACCCGAAACCGTCGCAGGTTGTGCCGCGCATCTACTAACGCATCATGGTTCCCCCGCGACTGGACGGGCAGAGCCGGCCTGCCAGCAAACTCCCAATACTGCCGAAGCTCCCGCGTGTACCGGGGCATATCGGACGGCAGCGAGCTCATATCCCCCCACAGCTGCGCCAACACCACATGATCATAGGCACCAATCCACGCCCATAATTCCGGCCGACCGGGAGACGCGGTAAGAAACTCATATACCTCCGTGCGAATCTGCTCCCGACTGCGCCACAGCGGGCTTGACGGGTTAGGAAGCTTATCGAGCACATGCTCCCGCACCCACTTATTGGCCTTAGTGTGGTCGGCGTCAGTAGAAACCGCATAATACTCCCGACCATCCTCGGCGACAATGCCTATAGATACTAAGTCGATGGTAGAGCCGTTTTCGATAAATTCCGTGTCGTAGAAATAGCGCATTGCCTTATACCAAAGGGAGGAAAAGAACCAGGAAAGTGTGGGGAATCATTATTGTGGGATCACTTTTTATGCCAAACCGGCCAGAAAAGCACGGCGGCAATAGCGATACACATGACCGGGGCCATGACCTGCTGGTTAATGTGAAAAATGGCCATAATGAGGTAGGCCACGATGAGGGCCAGTGTGACTAATACTTTGGTTTTCATCGGTGCTGCTACCTCATCGAGTTATCCGGTCGTGGAGGCTGGCGCGCTTTGGGTAATCCCCTGGGCTGTTCCGTGGGTTTTCACGCCACGACGCAGAATGTCGGGAATATGAGGCCAGTGGGGTACGGTGACCTTTGGCAGTTTAATTGCTGGTGGGTGTACTGTCCACCCCAAAAACTTGGTTTTTGAAATACCGTACATGGCAATGGTTCCAATGGCACAGAAGCCCATATTAATTATGACCCAGCACAAGGGGGTATCAATAAAATTCGTGGCCTCGGGGTTGAAACCATTATCCCGGTTAACGAAGAAGAAACCGAAGAACATAATGAGTGCAATGGGATGACCAAGGTATGCAACCAGTGTGTGCCGACCAATGTGTTTCAGGCCCTCACCCACCATGGGAACCTTGGACAACAAGATCGCAACGGTCACCCCAAAGGGGAGATAGACGAGGCTCACAATAACGTTCAGAGCGGGCCGCCATGGGCCGTCGAATGGGAGGGCATAAAGCTGGAACGACACCAAGGCCAGCATGGTGGAGGTGATGGCGACCCACGGGTGGAGGGCATTGTCGGCAAACTTGGCAATATGCGGCCTGAGGTAGGCCCCCAATAGGAATAGCGGCAGGTAGGCAATGATACGAGGCATTACCAGATTGCCGGCGAGCAGCAACCACGGCGAGGCGGCAATAACGATCGCGGGGATGAGCAGCTGAACAATCCACGGAAGCCATTTCGTCGCCCACAAAATAATGGTAAATAACATGAGCGACCATAGGAACCAATACATGTTTTGGGCGTAGTACACGGAGTCCACATAAAACATTGGCTCCGGCAATGGGATTTCCTGAATCACCCAGGCCTTATGACGGTCGAGGATCATTTCCACCGGTGCCCAAAACAGGTAGGGTACGAGGAGGAACCACAGGCGTTTCCGGAATAATTCCCAAAGTGAGAAATTGAAAATTTTTACGGAGAAAAAACCTGCCACCATAAAAAATAGTGGCATACGCAGAGTAGCAATGAATTCATTGACTTTGGCGATGGGAGTGTCTAGTCCTCCGGGCACCTCCAGGGTGGCATGAAGGGTCATTACTCCTAGGATTGAAACACCCCGGGCAACATCAGGCCACGCCATGCGCACCTTTTTAGCCCCAGTGGGTTGAGTCATGAATTATCCTTTTCGCTGTACAAATAATGAGAATGGCGGGGTGAGCAGGGATCTCACGCCGCACCGGTCATTCACATTTCTACCATTAAGCATGACATAGATGCTATCCGATGGGGGTGGTAGGTACCGTCAGAGAAGCCGCACGCAGGCCGCGGCGGAATCATTGCGAGACTACGACAGGATCACAGCAATAGTGCACTATGGGACGGGCGGGTAACCGTTGCCGGCGGCCAGGGATTTTTTCACGTCAGCAGCATAAAGGTCGACATAGGGTTGGCCGCTGAGTTCGCTTAGCGTGGTCATAATGTGGTCGGTGAGCGCTCGGGCTCCCTCGTATTCGTCCAGGCCGCGTTCGCGGAGGAATTCACGGGGGTAAATGGGCGCCCCGACCCGAATTCGAACCTTCGCGGGGCGAAGCACCCAGGAACCAATGGGGTTGGCATTGCGGCTGCCAATCATAGCAATAGGAATAATCGGCACATCGGTGGCAATAGCCACGCGGGCGGCCCCAGTTTTACCCCGATAAATCCGGCCGTCGGGCGAGCGGGTACCTTCGGGGTAAATGCCGAAAAGCTCCCCTCTGTCCAAAATTTTCCGGGCGGCAGTAAGCAGCACCTCACCAGCTTTGGCAGAACTACGGTCGAGCGGAACCTGACCGACCGAAGTGTAGAACCATTTTTGCAGCCTGCCGACGATACCCGGGGTGGTGAAGTATTCACTCTTAGCCGGGAAGGTGATTTGCCGAGGACACAGCAGCGGCAGATAAAAGGAATCCATGACCGATTGATGGTTGGATGCGAGGATAGCGGCCCCAATGGTAGGAATATTGGAGCCCCCATCAATGGTGGGACGGTTATACACCCGCAAAAATGGCCCTAATAACACATTTTTAAATGCCCAATACCAGTTATTTGTCACTCTGTGATCCCCTCATTTTTGTTGGTTCTTGTCTATGAATAGTTGTCGGGCTAGATCGGCAACACCAATCATACCGGCATTACCACCAAGTTTAGCGGTAGAGACCGTGGGGACAGGCCGGTATCCCGAACCAACAATGTTCGCCGCCATAATCTCGGTGGCCTGTGGCAAGTACACATCATGGTCGGCGGACATACCCCCGCCGATGAGGATCATGCTGGGGTCGAGAATGTCGACCACCATGGAGAGTGCCAACCCGAGCCATTCGGCAATGCTGGTGACTGCGGCGGTAGCGATGGGGTCGGATTGGCGGGCCGCATCCATGACGGTTTTCCCGGTGAGTTCCGGGTGGTCGGACAGTATGGAGGTAGTGACGGGGTTATCAGCTAAGAGCTCCCGGGCGGTTTGTTCCAACGCCGTGCCGGAACAGTAGCGCTCCAAACAGCCCTGCTTCCCGCAGGCGCAGGGCCTACCGTGCGGAACCACTTGTATGTGGCCAAATTCCGGAGCGGTACCAAAGGCACCACGGTATATATTCCCATCCTGCATGAGGGTGGCACCAATGCCAGTTCCCAGAGCAAAAAGCACCCAATTGTCGTGTCCCTGAGCCCCACCGAATTTATATTCGCCCCAGGCTGCGGCATTGGCGTCATGTTCAAGGCGCACCGGAACCCCCAACGCGGCCTGTAATTCGGCGCGGGCGTGGCGGTCACGCCACGGCAGGTGCGGGGCGAACCGAACGATTTCACAGTCGGGGTCTAAGAAGCCGGCAATGGCCAACCCTACGGCGCCGATGCGGTGGTCGGCACGGAACTTATTGACAATGCGGACAATGCCCTCTTGCAGCTCGTCGGCGTCGTGGGGCGCCTCGGTGGCGGTGGAATCAATAATGTTTCCGGCTTCGGTAATTGCCCCAGCCCGCATGTTGGTTCCGCCGATATCAAAACCAATTGTGACCGGAGTAGACATAAAACCCACCTTGTGATTAATAAGATAGAGGAATCAAGGGCTGATTATACCGATCAATGCCTCAAACTTCCTATTCGCCACCACATTCCCTATTGGATCTCCCACTAGGTTTCCGGCCCGGCCAGAATGCGCCGAAGTCGAGCTCCCATGCGTTCCCAGGTCCAGGATTGTTCCACAAAGCTGCGCCCCCGCCGTCCCATATCATGGCGGCGCTTCGGGTCGGATAACAAAGCCATGAGGGCGGTCAGGATGCCTTGCTGGCTGCGGCCATCAACCACAATACCGGATTCCGGGGTGACGGTTTCCGGCGCCCCACCGGAGTTGCCGGCGATCACGGGAATGCCGGCGGCCTGGGCTTCGAGATACACGATGCCGAGGCCCTCAACATCGAGGCCGCCGCCGCGGGTGCGGCAGGGCATGGCAAATACATCGGCGGCGTGCAGCATGTGGGACATGCGTTCCTCCCCCACCCGGCCGGTGAAAATGATGCGATTATCGGCAAGGTCTCCGGCGAGTCGCCGAAGCCGGGCAGTGAAGCGGCGAGAGCCACCACCAACGATGACGAGGGTGGCGTCGGAGAAATGAGTGAGCACATCCGGCCAGAGTCGCACGAGTTGATCCTGGCCTTTACGGGGCACCAGGCGGGAAATACACACCACATAGTGCCCGCTAGTCCGCCAACCCAATTGGGAGCGCACAGTCTGACGCTGGGCGGCAGAAAGCGGGCTAAATCGGTGACTGTCCACCCCGGAAGGCAACCATTCGAATGTGGGGTCACCAAAGGCAGCCCGGAACCGGCTGAGGGTGTAGTCGGAAATGTAGGTAATCACGTCGCAGTGGTGGCCGATGGCGCGCAGCACTTGGCGGGCGCCAGGTAGCATGGACCAGCCCACCTCATGCCCGTGGGTGGATGCGATAATGCGGCGGGCGCCGGCGATGCGGGCGGCCCGAGCCATGAGGGCAAGAGGGGCGGCGGCGCCGAACCACACCACATCAATGTTTTCGGCACGAATGATCTGCCGCATGCGGCGGGTGGTAGCCGGGGTGGGCAGCATAACGCGACGCGGCCACCGATATACCCGGTATGCCGCCTGGTCGTCCCAGTTAGCAGCCACGGCGGCGTCCTGGGTGGAGGCAAACACCACAACGTCCTGCGGTGGGAGGGTACTAATAAAATCGCGGAGATACGACTGAATGCCACCGATGGTGGGCGGGAAGTCGTTGGTGACCAGCAGGACTCGCATGGGTTACCTACTGCAGGTTAGTAGCGGCGGGCACCGTAGTAGGGCATGGAATCCATGCTCACCACCTGCACGGGAATACCGTAGTCGGAGGCGTGCAGAATCTTATTATCGCCGGCATAGATGCCGACGTGAGTGGCACCGGGATAGAAGCCGACCACGTCACCAGGCTGCAGTTCTTCACGGCTGACGGGGGTGCCGCCAGCCATTTGAGCCTGGGAGGTGCGGGGCACGGTAATGCCCTGCTGGGCGTAGGACCAAAGCACTAAGCCAGAGCAGTCAAACACGTCAGGTCCGGCAGCACCCCAACCGTAGGGGGCACCGATCTTGGTCATGCCGATCTCTAGGGCCTTCATGCCAATGGGATTGGAGCCCACCAGGCCAGCAATGCTGTAGTTGATGGGGCCGTTTTTCGCCACCCACTTGGCCCGGTCGGCGGGGCTGAGGCCGTTGACCTTGTCCATGAGCTCTTTCATTTTGCCTTTGAGCTCTTCCTGCTCCCGGGTGAGGTTGTCGCGTTCGCCCTCTAGGGTGGCTTTGTGCTGCTTGGCGTCTTCGACGGCCTTGGCGGCGGCATCGCGGGCGTCTTTCGCTACCTTGGTGGCGTCGACAAGCTTTGCGACGGCCTCCTCAGTCTGGGCCGTTATGGTTGCCATATAGGCTGTTTGGTCAATCGCAATCTGCGGATTATGGGCCCCGAAAATCTTCGACATGGGGTCGATAGCCACACCTCGATATTTGGCGCCGGCAATGCGGTTCACTTCGGCTTGGAAGGCCTTTTCGGCATCCTCGGCGGTTCTAGCGACGGCCTCAGTGTCTTGGGCCACACCGGTGAGTCGGTTCACCTCATCTTCGGCGGCCTTTACTTCGTCTTCTTTGTGTTTTACCGCTTCGTTTTTGTCGTTGGTTTGGTGGGAAAGCTCATCCATGGTGCGGATAAGCTGGTCAACGTCTTCTGCCTGGGCCGCAATAGGAAGAATGGAAAGGGTAATAATGGTGCCTAAGGCAGCAAGAAACGCACGCACAAGAAACCTCGACAATTATGAGCACTGGATAAAATCTGAAGTAGTATATAGTAAAACACCTGGTTATAGTGTTTTCCCAGGTGAATTGTTACGAGAGTGGCTGGTGGGGTGATTGAATAGATAAAAGCTGCCTCCCGATGCTCATGGTTGGGGGCAGCTTTTACGTCATACTCAGTGCATTTAGAAACGCACTGCGGAGTGGAATGGCATGTTGTCCATCGGTGCTTCCTGCAAGGGGGTGCCCTGCGTGACCGCGTGCACGACCTTGCCATTGCCGGCATAAATGCCGACGTGGGAGGCGCCGGAATAAAAGACCACAATGTCACCAGGCTGCAGATTTTCCCGCGAAACCTTTTGACCTTCAGCTGCTTGCCCATACGAGGTACGAGGAATCTTCTTGCCCACTTGGTTATATGCCCAGCTGGTCAGGCCCGAGCAGTCGAATGCGTTCGGCCCTGTTGCGCCCCAAACATAAGGGGAGCCTATCTTGGAACGAGCTGCTGCCAAGATCGACTCTCCTACAGACTGGGTCTGGAAGGGCTGTGCCTGAGGGTTAGCAATTGCTGCCGCAAAGTCCGTGCCACCTTGCCCCTTGAGGGAGGGAACATAATTGTCCACCCCGGGGACGTTAGCAAGACCCTGAACGTTTTCTAACCCCTGGACATCCATACGGAAATCGGTACCAGGAACCACTACCTCTGCTGCATGAGCAGCCATGGGTGTCAGCGTAGCGACAGCAGCGGTTGCAGTGACCGCTGCGGTGTTACGTACTACCTTCTTGCCTTGACGACGGTGCTTAGCCACGGATGAATCTCCAATACTGTTTATGTTGCCTACCAATGCCGGGATTCTTGGTGTACCGGTTATGGTCCGGAACCAGAGTTTGTCTAACACGAACCCTGTTAACCAGTTCGGCTTTTCTCTGGCTGAATTTGTCTCAAATAGGTTACGAAATTTTTTTAACCCATGTCCATTCATTTTGGCCGTTTTGACCGTTATCAAGTCGTTACTAAAGTATTTTAATATAAACCTTAACGATTATTAAACAATTAGTGCCACCAATATACATTGCTGAAAATGACATGAAAATAGGCAATAACCTGCCCAAATAATAAAAGTTGTCTGACCCCTAGGGGTTTGCCCCGTATGAAAATAGTCACCTCAGGGGCTCAAAACTTAATTACTGTAATCTATGTCACAGGAGGTTTTCTTTGACCCAAATAGGGGCGATTTTTACCCACCATACCCCCGCCCTACCCCTAAGGGATTACCCGGAAAACTCTTTATCACCAGTCACTTTAGTAACTTTAGTAACACCAGAAACAGATTCTGCGGTTCTAAGCCCTGGTCCCCCATCGCAGCACCTGGCTCATGGCCACGACAAAGCAATGGCACCCGCCGGCCTGGAATATTTACCAAATTCACCGAAAACCCGCAGGTAATTCCCGCTTTAGGCGTCGAAAAGCTAGCATCCGGGCCATCACGACACTCGATCAAAGTCATTATTTGCGGATTCTTAAGTTATTAGGTCTGCTAAAACGGCCCAAAACCGGGGCAGCAAAATAGCCACCACCATCAAAGGCAGTGGCTATTTTCTTAAGCGCTAATTGGCTATTTTAGGATTTCTTGTTCTCCTCATCGGCCTCCCGATTAGCCTCATTTAAGGCCTGGAGCATCTCGTACTCCTCCTGATGATTCTCATGCTCGATCTCGGCGGCCTTCCGAGCCACATCCTCAGGATCCGGCGTCAAGGCACCCCGACCCGGATGGCCGGAGAAGCCCAATTGGTTCATCTGCTTCGGCACCGATGCACCGGCGTACGGCAACGGCACCGGATGACCATGTTCATCCACCTCACCCAACGGCTGGTGGATCTCCACGAACGCACCGTTCGGCATCATCTTAATCACACCGGTCTCAATGCCATGCTCCAGCACCTCACGGTCGGAGCGCTGCAACCCAATGCAGATCCGGTAGGTCACAAAGTAGACCAACGGCGGCAACACAATGAGCCCAATACGACCCACCCAGGTCATGGCGTTCAGCGACACCCCAAAATGGTAGGCAAACAGGTCATTGCCGCCCGAGAGGGTCACCAGGAAGTAGAAGGCAATCCCCATCATGCCCAGCGAGGTCCGCACCGGCACATCCCGCGGCCGCTGCAATAGGTTATGGTGGGCCGTATCCCCGGTAATCTTTGCCTCAATGAACGGATAGGTGATAAGCAACACCACCATGAGACCGGCCAGCATTGCCACCCAGAACGCCCCAGGCACGGTGTAATGACCCAAATACAACTCCCACGCTGGCATGACCCGGGCCAAACCGTCCGTCCACAGCATGTAAATGTCAGGCTGCGACCCGGCAGACACCTGCGCTGGATTATAGGGTCCCAGCAACCAAATCGCGTTGATCGTGGTCAACCCGGCCATGAGCGCCAACACGCCGGCGGTAATCAACCCGAATGCAGCGGCCTTAATGCCGAACAGCGGCAGAATCCGCACGCCCACCACATTATTTTCGGCGCGACCCGGCCCAGGGAACTGGGTGTGCTTCTGGTACCACACCAACGCCAGGTGGGCGGCAATCAGGCCTAAGATAATGCCCGGGATAATCAGCACATGGGCGATATAGAAGCGGTCCAGCATCAATTCGGAGGGGAAATCCCCGCCGAAGATGAGCCAGTGCATCCAGGTGCCGATGATCGGCAGGCCCACGATAATGGCGGACATGATGCGCAGGCCCACACCGGACAGCAGGTCGTCCGGCAGCGAATAGCCCATGAAGCCCTCGGCCATGCCCAGCAGCAATAGCACGCAGCCGATAATCCAGTTGGCCTCACGCGGGCGCCGGAACGCCCCGGTGAAGAAGATGCGCAGCATGTGCACAGTCATGGACACCATGAACATGAGCGCAGCCCAGTGGTGCATTTGGCGGATAAAAAGCCCGCCGCGCACCTCGAAGGACAGGTTCAAGGCTGTCTCATACGCCCGGGACATCTCCACGCCATTCAGCGGAAGATACGCACCGTCGTAGATGACCTTGGTGATAGACGGGTCGAAGAATAGTGTGAGGTAAACACCGGTCAGCAACAGGATGAGAAAGCTATAGAGCGCAATCTCACCGAGCATAAACGACCAGTGGGTGGGAAATACCTTGTTAATCTGGCGGCGAATACCCGCAGCAGCGGTGTACCGCGAATCAATATTATTGCCGATTTCGGCTAATTTGGTGCTCATTATGACTTACGCTCCCAGAATGCGGGGCCAACGGGTTCCACAAAATTACCCGCGGCGACGAGGTAACCGTCTTCATCAACGGTAATCGGCAGCTGTGGTAGGGCTCGGGCGGCGGGGCCGAACACCGGCTTGCCGTAATGCAATGCGTCGAACTGCGACTGGTGGCAAGGACACAAGATCCGGTTGGTTTGCGCCTCATAGAGCGAGGTGGGGCAGCCGATGTGCGTACAAATCTTCGAATAGGCGTAGTAATCACCGAAGTGGAAATCTTCCTGCCCCATACGTTCAATCACCTTAGCGGCGTCCGCGGAACGAAGACGAATCAACATGACGGCATTACGAGGGCCATGAATAGAATGCATGTGCGTTTCGTACACATCGCGGGTGGGATCGTAGAGATCCCCATCGTTCACGTCCTCTTCCGGCAGGGGGAACACGGTTTCCATAGCGGCGGCGGCCAGGTCCTCCGGTCGCATCCGCACCAGGCGGGTAATACCCTGGGTGCTGTAGTGCTCACCGGCATCCGTTTCATGCTTGACGGCCAGCGCGCCGGTGTCCCGACCCAGGTACAGTTTGACGCCCTTTTCCGTCAGGGTCCAACCGGAGGTCCACAATGTACCATCCCCCTGAATGCCTAGTTTACCGGCCTTCCACGGGTTTTTAATCATGCCACCAAGCGGCGCGGCAATAACCAGGCCCACCAGCACCGCCGACATACCCAACAGTCCCTGGAGCACTTTACGACGCCCCAAGGTGGAGGTTTCCCACGAATCATTGAGCAGAGCCACAATGGTACGACGGTCCACCTCAGACGAAGGACCATCGTGCCGCCGCTGTACCGCTATCTCCTCTGGGATAATGGTCTTCACATACAAGACCACCGCAAACCCCAGGGATAATATGGCAAGACCAGCGGTAATGCCCAACAGCGGGGTGTAGAAAGTGTAGAGGGTCAACCCCTCATCGCCCAAGCCCTTATATTGCCATGGCCAGGCGATATAGACGCCCAGGAACGCGATGGCGGACAGCACGCCAATGCCCAACCAGAGGGCCACCGCCCGAGACGCCCGCTTCTCCGCCGGATCATTATCAATCGGGAAGCGTTCTTTCCGATAGGCAACGGTCACGTCGTCAAGCTCGGTGCCCAGGCGCGCCAGCTCACCATTTGACATGCCATTGAGGTCTTTGTCGCTATAGTTTTTTTCATTCTTACTCATGAGCGCGATCCAATCCACAGAGCGGCGGCCACGAGGACCACGATTCCGACAAGCCACATAAACATGCCTTCAGCCACCGGGCCAATGCCGCCAAGATCCCAGCCGCTCGGGGAGGGATTTTCCTTCGAATACTTAATGAAGGCGATAATGTCCTTCTTTTCGTCGGCGGACAGCTGCCGGTCCGAGAACTTCGGCATGTTCTGGGGGCCACTCAACATGGCCTGGTAAATTTCCTGTTCATTGGCCGGATCCAGGTAGGGGGCGTATTTACCGGAGGATAATGCGCCACCCCGACCAGTGAAGTTGTGACACGAAGCGCAGTTCAGGCGGAATAGATCGGATCCGCGGGCCACATCCGCGGGGTTGATCTTGCCATCATAATTTGCACCACGTAGCGATTCTTGGGCTACGGTGCCGTCCTCGTTATACACGATTTCCGGGCCACCACCATTGGCTGCCACATAGGCGGCAATGGCAAGAGTCTGGGCTTCGGTGTAGCGAGGGGTTTTACGAGCGGCCTGCGCTTCATTGCGCAGCATAGGCATGCGGCCGGAGTGCACCTGGAAGTACACGGCACCGGAACCCACGCCGATGAGTGAGGGACCGCGGCCCTCAATACCTTGAAGATTGGTGCCATGGCAGGTGACGCAAGCAACATCGTACAGGTCTTTGCCCTGTTGAATCAGTGCTTGCTCGTCAGGCTGCGCGGTAGCGACCTGTGCGGTGGGAGTTAAAGCATGAACTAAAACGCCAGTGGCAGTCAGACCTATGGCAAGTGCCAAGGCGCTGGCAAGAATGCGGCGCAGTTTCCGACGCGACTTCGCCTTCTTTGCCTTCTTAGCGGTCTGGGGGTTGGTATCCATCATTTTCCTTATGTCTCGATCATGGAAAGTGAAGGGCTGATAGGCCATGATCCGAAAATTACTTTTCGTTGTGGCCGACACGGCCTACTGAATGAAGTAAATGGTGATAAACAAGCCGATCCACACGACGTCCACGAAGTGCCAGTAGTAGGACACCACCATGGCTGCCGTTGCCTGCGCCGGAGTGAATTTCGCCTTTGCGATCCGCAGCATCACCACCACGAAGCCCAGCACACCAGCCAGCACGTGTGCCGCGTGGAAGCCGGTAGTGATGTAGAAAGCAGAGCCATACACGCTGCTGGGAATGGTGAGACCATGTTCAATGAGGTGGTAATACTCATATCCTTGCCCCACCAGGAAGGCGGTGCCTAACACAATGGTCAAAAGATACCAACGGCGAAGACCAAAAACATCGCCACGTTCTGCTGCAAAGACGCCAAACTGCGCGGTCACGGAGGAAGAAATCAGGACGGCGGTGATCACCATTGCGTAGGGTACATTCAGGTGTGCCGCCCCTTCTTTCCACGATCCATTCCCTATGCCATTGGCCCGCGAGGTGAAGTACATCGCAAATAGACCGGCAAAGAACATTAATTCCTGGGACAGGAACACGATCGTGCCGACACTGACGATATTCGGTCGATTCAGTGCCGCGACACGGGGTGCAGCTGCCCCCTCTGGGTTTCCAATTGCGCTCGTCACGCTCTCTAGTATGTCTGGTTACACTCCCAGAGTCATTTTTTGCCCCCGCCTATTTCAATCGAATTTTTGTATTCATTAATCGGATTATTTGGCTCTCCCCCCGTTTTGTTGTTTCAAAATTGGCGGGAACTTTTTCATCATTTGATACGACGTAAAGTTTTTGCAGGTCATAACGGTAGCATATGCGCGTTAACCGGTAGGGACAATCATAGTTCCGGGGATTTTTCTAGACATTCGACCCAAAATTAATGTGTTTTATCTCACATACGGGTGAGGGGCAAAATCCCAAGAATCAAACTTTTGTTTGCCCCTTTTCTACCTCGGGTTTTTGCATTTCTCTCCCCCCTAAAATCCCCCCAAAATCTGACCAAAAGTGTAACGGGAACTTTTTCATCCCCCCATCCGACGCAACCTCATCCAAACCAAGTCAGCGAATATGCCACAACCGCCTGTAGCATTTTTGCTAGTCAGGCGGTTGTGAGGCAGTTACGGTAAGAGACGTGAGTTAGTGCTTTTCCTTAGGCAATCCGTATTGCAGGTTGAGCATGACAGTGGTGTAGATCAAAAATATCGCGCCCAAGGCGATGAGCCAATAGTGCATAAAGACAATGCCGAAACCCAGGACCGCCACGGCCATCGACATGGCGAATGGCCAAATGGAGTGCGGCGAGAAGAAGCCCAGGGTGCCGGAACCGTCAGCGATTTCGGCCTCCTCCCAGTCTTCGGGGAGCACGTCGATACGCTTTTCCGTAAAGTGCAGGTACCCACCCAACATCAATGCCAGGGCACCGGCCAGAACGATAGAGACGCCACCGGCCCATTCGTAGTTGTAGCTGCCACCACCGGCCCGATACAGGTTACCGGAGTCGTTAATGTACATCGTGCCCAAGAAGTAGAGCACGGAGACGATCACTAAGAAGACCGCCATTGAATACATGATCTTTGCGCCACCACGCATAATTAATTCTCCTTAGCTAGCGGTATTCTCGACGAAGTTATCACCGTTGCGGGTATCGCGGTTAGAGTTAAACGGCTCGGTGCTTGTGGCATAGCCGGGCTCGCCAATGGACTCCAGGGCATCCGCATTGGAAGCGTTGGGGTTTTGCTTGCGGTACTCCAGGTATTGGGTGAACTTCTCCGGGGAGACAACCCGCAGCTCGAAGTTCATCATGGCGTGATAGGTGCCGCACATTTCAGCGCATCGCCCCACAAAGGCGCCTTCCTTTTCGATCTTTTCCACCTGGAAGCGACGTTCCTGCTTATTTTCTTCGGGGTGGTTATAGGTGTCTCGCTTGAACAAAAACTCCGGCACCCAGAAGGAGTGGCTCACATCGGCAGAGGCCAACTGGAATTCGATGGGTGTATTAGAGGGAAGCACCAACACCGGCACTTCCTGGGTGGTGCCCAGGGTTTCGATCTTATTGAAGTGCAGGTAGGAAACATCAGACTTGGACCGGCCATTAATGGGGTTCTTGCCATTGGGGTCAATCTTGCTTTCCTCGGCCAGTTTCTGGCGTTCCTCGTCGGTGCCCACATATTCCTGGCCATCGGCGGTAAGCTCCGAAGCAACCTTCTGGTAGCCGAACTTCCAGTTCCACTGGTAGGCGGTCACATCCACAGTCACCTTGGGATCTTTGTCCAGGGCAGTGACTTTCTCCTGGGTTTGGACGGTGAAGAAGAACAGGCCCATCACGATGATGATCGGAAAGATGGTCAGCACCAGTTCTAAGGGAATGTTATATTGGGTTTGGCGGGGGAATTCGTCTTTGCCGGCCTTCTTGGCTCGCTTGGCAGACCAGGCAAACATGCCGTAGATAAACAGGCCCCACATGATAAAGCCGATGATCCAGGCGACCACCCACACCCATTCCCAAAAGTTGTACATGGCTGTTGCTTCGGGGGTAATGCCTTTGGGCCAACCCATTCCTAGGAACCACCCCAATGCCCCACCCGGGGCATCAACATCACAACCGGCCAACATCAGGCCACCAAGCCCGAGTAAGCCACCGAGCACCGCCTTACGCTTGTGCTGCTGTTCCACGCGCGTCTGCCTTCCTATAGTCAGTCTTTAACCACGTCTCTTATCGCAGAATACTGCATTGGCACGGGTTTTCAGGAACTTTGAATTTATTGGCAAGACATCTAAAAGGGGTAACTATAGCCACATGATGCGTTTTCTAGGTGTTTTGAATAGGTTTCCCCCTTCTCCCCCACCCGACACCCACCCAATTGTAATTCAAATCACAGACAATTTCTGTTTCATCAACCTTTCGTATGCCCACAATCCTGCCTGGATATTACCCCCGTCGCAAAGTTGCTAGCAGCAAAATTAGAGCGAGATTCCCCATTAGCATAGCAAAACTGCTTTTATAAAACTACCCGAACAAGTGCCCCCGTCAACCATATTGGTCGCAATATAGGAGTACCCTTATGCGGATACCTTAATAACCCTCATTACCTATAGAAGGAGGATTCCGCTTTTTATGTGTGGACTTCTTGGCATGCTTACCGCAAACAGTAATGCCGCCCAGTTTGTGGATGCAATCGAAACGGCCTTGCCATGCATGCGCCACCGCGGACCGGATGAAGCAGGCACCTGGCATGATGACGACGCGGTGTTTGGTTTTAACCGCCTTTCCATCATCGACCTAGAACATTCCCACCAGCCGCTTCAATGGGGACCAGCGGACCAACCCGATCGCTACGCCATGACCTTTAATGGCGAGATTTATAACTACATTGAGCTGCGCAAAGAGCTCACCGAACTCGGCTATACCTTCAATACTGAGGGCGATGGAGAGCCCATAGTCGTGGGCTACCATCACTGGGGTGCCGACGTAGTACGGCACCTGCGTGGCATGTTCGGCATTGCTATTTGGGACAGCGTAGAAAGGCAGCTCTTCCTCGCACGTGACCCCTTTGGCATCAAGCCCCTGTACTACGCCACCACGGACAAAGGCACGGTTTTCGCCTCAGAGAAGAAATGCATTCTGGAGATGGCCGACAATATTGGCCTCCTGCTGGAGCTCGACAAGCACGCCGTCGAACATTATATCGACCTGCAATATGTGCCCGAGCCAAAGAGTCTGCATAAGGGCATTCGTCGCCTGGAATCCGGTTGCACCGCGATCGTCCAGCCGGGTGGCGAATTGAAACAAACACGCTATTTCCGGCCGCAATTCCCGGCCCAGTTCGTACCGAAATCCAAAGAACAGGATTTATTCGACCGCATTGCCCGAGCCCTGGAAGACAGCGTCGAAAAGCATATGCGGGCCGATGTGACCGTTGGATCGTTCCTCTCTGGCGGCATCGACTCGACCGCCATCGCTGCGCTGGCGAAGCGTCATAACCCGAACCTGCTCACCTTTACCACCGGTTTCGAACGCGAAGGCTATTCCGAGGTAGATGTTGCCGCCGAGTCGGCCAAGGCAATCGGCGTGGAACACATCGTGAAGATCGTGTCGCCGGAGGAATACGTTAATGCGATTCCGAAGATCATGTGGTACCTTGACGATCCCGTGGCGGATCCGTCGCTCGTGCCCCTCTATTTCGTGGCCCAGGAGGCCCGCAAGCACGTCAAGGTGGTGCTCTCCGGCGAGGGCGCGGATGAGCTATTTGGCGGCTACACGATCTACAAGGAACCATTGTCGCTCAAGCCGTTCGAATATATGCCTTCCCCGCTGCGGAAGGGCATGCATTACCTGTCCGAAATGCTGCCGCACGGCGTGAAGGGAAAGTCGCTGCTGGAACGCGGATCCATGACCATGGAGGAACGCTATTACGGCAATGCCCGCTCGTTCAATTTCGAGCAAATGCAGCGGGTCATTCCGTGGGCCACCCGCGAATGGGATCACCGCGAGGTCACCGCCCCGATCTATGCCCAATCCACCCACATGGATCCGGTTGCTCGCATGCAGCATCTGGACCTGTTTACGTGGATGCGGGGCGATATTTTGGTCAAGGCCGACAAGATCAATATGGCCCACTCGTTGGAGCTGCGCGTGCCGTTCCTCGATAAGGTGGTCTTTGAGGTTGCGGAAACCATCCCCTATGATCTGAAGGTTTCCCACGGCACCACCAAATATGCGTTGCGGAAGGCCATGGAACAGATTGTACCGGCTCACGTGCTCAACCGCCGCAAGCTGGGCTTCCCGGTGCCGATGCGGCATTGGTTGGCCGGCGATGAGCTCTTCGGCTGGGCGTTAGATACCATCAACGATTCCCAGACCGACGATATCTTCAATAAGAAGGCGCTCGTGGAGATGATGCAGGAGCATCGCAACGAGGTGATCGACCATTCCCGCCGCCTATGGACGGTGTTGGCGTTTATGATCTGGTACGGCATTTTCGTGGAAAAGCGGATCGACCCCGGCATTGAAGAAAAAGAATACCCGGTCTACCTCTAGGTTTCCGGGCTAACGCATAAAAATGGGTGCGATCAAGCTTGTCGACGCGGCTTGTCGACGCCCACCCACGGACAAACCCGCCGTAACCACATCAAGTCTGCTACATTTTTTGCAGAAAAAATCCGGTGTCCCATTGTGGCACCGGATTCCTTTTTGCCTTAGTTAAAGGAATCCCCGCAAGAGCACGAACCACCAGCATTGGGGTTCTCAATGGTAAAGCCTTGGGATTCAATGGTGTCAGCGAAATCGATGCGAGCCCCATTCAGATAAGGAATGCTCATCTTATCGACCACCAGGGAAACACCGCCAATCAAGTCGATTTTGTCCCCGTCCAGTTCCCGATCATCGAAAAACAGCTGGTAGCGAAGGCCGGCGCAGCCCCCGGGTTGAACGGCAATGCGCAAAGCTAGGTCATTTCGTCCTTCTTGCTCCAGCAAAGCCTTGGCCTTGGCGGCAGCGGCTTCGGTTAAGATAACACCGGTATTTGATGTAGGTGCTGTCATGGTTACTCCTCATAATTAAAGCAAAAAGTTTCTTGCGCCCCATTATGCCCCCTTTCTGGAAAAAGTCCAGAGGACCATGACCAGATTTCCCCTCTCGCTCCCCTCTTTTTTACCCCCGTAACTAATTTTCTCGGAAATATTGCCATTAAAAATGGGGTCATATTCACTGGTAATGACCACCTTGCACGATTTCGTAAGTTGTGATGTGATTGCTAGAATCACACTGTCGTTTTATTCACATTTTTAGAATGTGAAAATTCTCTCTTCTCGCCATCATTGTCGTTCATACCCCATTTCTGGGTACGCTATGTTGGTGAATTCTTCTCAACCATCCAAGGCATATACCCCCAAAAAAGGACATGCCACCCCCAAACGCAACGTCGCCCAGCGCAAAGAGGGAAGCTTTGAGGCTCGGTTCACGCCGGCAGAGTCGTATTCCGAGGTACGGAAGAAACGCAAAGAGCTCAAGGCCTCCATGTCCAACGAGGAATGGAAACAGTATAAAGCCGAAGCAAAAGCCGCCCGAAAGGCGCGCCGACAGGCTGCCCAGCGGGGCATGGATGAGGGTGACCCCCGCTACCTATTAGAGCGCGACAAGGGCCCAGAGCGGGCTTTTGTGCGCGATTTAGTGGACTCGGGCAGGTACCTGAACACCATGGTCATGCCGTTTGCGCTCATCCTCTTGGTTCTTTTGACAATCGCCACCCGATACCCAACGGTGTCAGCTATCCTCTCGCTCACCTCCATGGTGATAATGCTCATATTTTTTGTCGAGGCCGTCATCTTGGGTCGCAAGGCTCACCGACTGGTCAAAGAGAGGTTCCCCAACACCACAGAACGTGGCACAAGCATTGGGTTTTATGCCTTCGGCCGCGCCTCCCAACCCCGGCGGTGGCGTACCCCGAAGCCCCGGGTGAAGGTTGGCGATCAGGTGGCATAGGGATGCGCACTCTTGTGCTAGGCGGTGCCCGATCGGGTAAATCCGCCTTCGCTGAACAACTGGTTATAACCACTGATTGTCTGTATGTGGCTACCGCCCGCCCCTGGCCGGATGATACGGACTTCGCCGAACGAATCCACCAACATCAAAACCGCCGCCCACCCACATGGCGCACCGAAGACCAAAAAGATGTAATCGAAGTGCTACATGCTACTACCCCCGAACCAACCATTCTGGTTGACGATTTGGGCACCTGGGTCACGCACACGATCGACGCCCATCACGCCTGGGACTGCCCCCGCGGCACCATGGCGGCCCACTACACCAACCTTGTCGAAGGCATTGTGGCATTCCCCCCACACCAAGATTTGATTATTGTTAGCCCAGAGGTGGGCATGGGAATCATTCCTGAACACCGGGCAGGTCGACTCTTCCGGGACGAGCTAGGGTTCCTCAACACCCAGGTCGCCCAGGCATGCGACCAGGTATTTTTCGTTGTGGCTGGGCTGCCGCTCCAACTAAAGCCCGGCCGGTAGGCCAATGGTAAGCAGCCGGTTGATGGGCCAGGTTGTTCGGCCCCGAACCGCTGGTTATAGCCGCTGCTTCTGGGTCCCCTACCCCAATCCCTCAACTATCAATAATTCCCATACCTCCACTGCATCAACAGTTGTTACCGATAAAAGAAAGGTCGTCTCTCATGCAACCAGCCGAGTTCTTCCCCAAGGTCACCCCGCCAAGCCTCAAGGCCGCCGACGCCGCCCGGGAATTTCAGCTCACCCTCACCAAACCCACGGGATCATTGGCGCGTCTAGAGGATTTAGGCGTGTGGCTTGCTTCCTGCCAAGACCAGGTACCGCCGAAAAACCTCACCCAGCCGCGCATGGTGGTATTTGCCGGTGACCATGGGGTCGCCACGAAAAAGGTATCCCCCTACCCGAAAGAGGTATCGATCCAAATGGCAGCCAACATTCAGGCTGGTGGCGCCGGCATTAATGCCATTGCCAATGAGTCCGGCATTGGGATTCGGGTGGTGGATATTTCCCTCGACCATGATGAGGATGTGGATGTAGTTGGGCTTCAGGAACGGGTACGTCGTTCCTGCGGCAGCATTGATGTCGAGGATGCCATGACCGAGGCGGAATTGGTGGCGGCCATCAACGTCGGAAAGCGAATCGCCGACGAAGAGGTCGACAATGGTGCGGACCTGCTCATGGCCGGTGACCTGGGGATCGGGAACACCTCCCCCTCGGCGGTGATTATTGGACTGTTGACCGGGCAAGAGCCGGTGGTAGTAACCGGCCGGGGTTCGGGTGTGAACGATGAGGGATGGAAACGCAAGGTGGCGGTGGTGCGGGACGCCATGTTTCGGGCCCGGAGGGATAAGGGCAATGTGCTCACGCTCATGCGTAAGGTGTCCTCCCCAGAGCTGGCTGCCATGGCTGCGTTCCTGGCACAGGCGGCGGTACGCCGCACCCCCATGGTGTTGGACGGTGTGGTGGTGACAGCGGCGGCCCTGCTGGCGGAGCGGTTAGCTCCCGGCGCGCGGGCGTGGATGCAGGCGGGGCATCGGTCAGCAGAGCCGGCTCATACGTTTGCGTTGGAGTCGCTCAAGTTGGAGCCGCTGTTGGATTTGGGATTGCGCCTGGGTGAGGGCTCGGGGGCTGCGGCGGCGTTTCCGCTGGTACGCATGGCCACAAATATCATGAATAATATGGCTACGTTTGAGTCGGCGCAGGTGTCGAATAAGGAATGAGTGGCCGGTGAGTGGTAAGGCCAAGTTGCGAGCTGGTGCCCATGGTCCGGCGGTGATTGAGGGGCCGGCGACCGCATTGTCGTGGTTGACGGTGCTTCCGGTTCGTGGGGGCGCTCGGGCGTTTGATCGGGTAACGGGGGCGCGGGTTATAGCGAATTTGCCGGTGGTGGGGTTAGTGGTGGGGGGTGTTGCCGCTGGGGTACGGTGGGGGTTGGATGTTTTGGGGACGAGTGGCATGCTCGTTGGGGTGTTGGTGGTTATCGCCTGCCAGTTGATGACCCGGTTTATGCATATGGATGGGTTGGCTGATGTGGCGGATGCGTTGGGGTCGTATGCTGCACCAGAGAAGGCCCGGGAGATTTTAGCGGATCCGCATGCGGGGTTGATAGGGATGGGGTCGGCGTTATTGGCATTGTTGGCGCAGGCGGCGGCAATAGCGAATCTGCCGTGGCAGTTGGTGTTTTTTGTGCCGGCGGTAGGTCGGATATGTGGGATTGTGGTGGCGTGGCGGGGGTTTCAGCCGATGCAACCAAATGGGTTTGGCGCAATGATTATTGGGACGGCGCCGGCGTGGTGGGTTATGGCGTGGTGCGTGGTGGTTGTGCCATTGATGCTGCTTGTCGACGTCCCATGGTGGCGGTCGGTATCAGGGCTGTTAGTAGCGGTTGTGGTGGCTGTGGTGTTGGCTCGGCATTGTCATCGCCGGTTTGCCGGCCTGAATGGGGATACGTGTGGTTTTGTGATAGAGATTACGGCCACGGTGTTTGCGTGTTGGATGGCGTTGTAGGGCGTCGTCACGCGCCGGGGCAGAAAAGCGCCGTGGGGAGACAACATGTGGGGGTTTGCTGCCTTCCTGCGGCGTCGTGAATTGTGGTGGTTATGAGGCTGGGACTAGGGTGTGCATCCAGTTGTGGGTGTCTGGGGTGGTGCCGTGTTGGATGCCGGTGAGGTGTTCGCGTAGTTGCATGGTGATTGCTCCGGCCTCGTTGTTGTTGATGGTGAAATCACCGTGGGCGGATTTCACTTCGCCGACTGGGGTGATGACGGCGGCGGTACCGCAGGCGAAGCTTTCGATGATGTCGCCGGTTTCGACCCCGGTGCGCCAGTCATCGGTGGATATGGTGCGTTCTTCGGAGTTGTAGCCCAGGTCGGTGGCGACTTGGAGGAGGGATTTACGGGTTATGCCGGATAGGAGGGATCCCGAGAGTTTGGGGGTGACGATGGTGGGGGCGGCCCCATTGGCGCCGGCGTAGACGAACATGAGGTTCATGCCGCCCATTTCTTCAATGTATTTGTGTTCGTGGGCGTCGAGCCAGACAACCTGGTCGCAGCCTTTTTCGGCGGCTTGGGCTTGGGCGGCGAGGGATGCCGCGTAGTTGCCGGCGAATTTAGCGGCGCCGGTGCCACCGGGGGCGGCCCGGACGTAGTCTTCGCACAGCCACACGGAGACGGGTTTGACGCCACCGGTGAAGTAGGCGCCGGCGGGGGCGGCGATAACGGCGTAGGTGTAGGTGGTGGAGGGGCTGACCCCTAGGGTGGGTTGGGTGGCAATCATAAAGGGACGCAGGTAGAGGGCTGCTTCCCCGCCGGCAGCCGGTACCCAGCGTTGGTCGATATCGACGATTTGGCGGAGGGATTCGATAAAGAGGTCGGCGGGGAGTTCCGGCATGGCGAGCCGGTTGGCGGAGCGTTGGAAGCGGGCGGCGTTTTCTTCGGGCCGGAAGGTTTTGATGCTGCCGTCGGGTTGACGGTAGGCTTTGATGCCTTCGAAGATGGCCTGCCCGTAGTGGAGAACACTGGTGGCGGGTGGAAGCTCCAGGTTGTGGTGGGCGGTAATTTGGGCGTTGTGCCAGCCGTGTTCCTGGTCCCAGTCGATGGTGACCATGTGGTCGGTGAAATATTTGCCGAACCCGGGGTTGGCGAGGTGTTCGGCGACTTGCTCATTTGGGACGGGATTGGGGTTGGGGGTGCGCGTGAAAGTAATCATGGTAGAAAAACTTACTCCTGTTGGCTGGGCATGCAAGTGATTGTGTCAGGGTTTTGGGCAATGGTTGTGGTGGGATGCGGGTAGGGTGGGTGTCAGTTTTGCGTAAGTAGTTTTGGTTTGGAGGTTTTTATGGCTGATCCGTCTGTGCTTAGTTGTCGGGTGTTGCCGGTGTCGGGGGCGCACACCAAGGTGGCGGTTACCTCAAAGTTCTCGAAACACTATGAGGCGCTGGTGGTGCCGTTTTTCACGGATTATGGTGAGGAATGGGCGAAGCAGATGCCTCATGCGGATAGGCTGCGGCCGATGTTTCTGGCTACGGGGGTTACTGGTCGGTATGGCGAGGTGGTGCGGATACCGATTGTGGAGGGGGATGATTCGTATTTCGCGGTTGCGGTGGGGTTGGGGAGTTTTCATGATTGCACTGCGGAAACGGTGCGTCGGGCTTGTGGTTTGATGGCCCGGTCGCTCACTGGGGTGGATACGGCATTCATGGTGGATTTTGAGGCGCTTCATCCGACCGCCGCGGTGGCGGGGGCGTTGTTGGGGTCGTATAAGTATTTTGGGTTCAAGCATGATGTGCCGGCGGCGACTCAACCGGTGAAATGCATCGAGGTGCTTTGCCGGGAGGAGGATAAGGCAGCATGCCAGCGGGCACTGGTGGTGGCCGAGTCGGTGAATTTTGCTCGGGATTTGGTGAATACGCCATCATCGCATTTGTATCCCGAAACATATGCTACGGCGTTGGGCACTATTGCCCAGGACTATGATTTGGGCTTTCAGTGCTGGGATGAGACGAAGTTGAAGGAGCAGGGGTTTGGGGGGATTCTGGCTGTGGGATCGGGTTCGGCACGGAAGCCACGGTTGGTGCAGTTGCGGTATCGGCCGGCGGATGCGAAGCAGCATGTGTCGCTTGTCGGCAAGGGGATCACGTTCGATACGGGCGGGATTTCGCTGAAGCCAGCGGCCAGTATGGAGAACATGATTTCGGATATGGGCGGGTCTGCTGCGGTGGTAGCGACGGTGATAGCTGCGGCACGGTTGCGGTTGCCGGTCGCGGTGACGGCGACGGTGGCGTTAGCGGAGAATATGCCAGGTAGTGAGGCTTACCGGCCGGGGGATGTCATCACCCATTATGGCGAGAAAACCACGGAGATTCTCAATACTGATGCGGAGGGACGGCTGGTGCTGGCGGATGCGTTGGCGTTTGCGGGCGAGGAACAGCCGGATGTGTTGATTGATGTGGCGACATTGACGGGTGCACAAATTGTGGCGTTGGGGGATCGGACGTCCGGGGTGATGGGTGATGCGGAGTTAGCGGAGCAGTTGGCGCATATTGGCCGTGAGGTTGATGAGCCGGCGTGGGCGATGCCGCTGCCGGAGGAGTTAGCGGAGGCAGTGAAGTCGCCGGTGGCGGATTTGCGGAATGCGACACCGAAGCGACACGGCGGCATGTTATCGGCTGCGTGTTTCTTGCGGGAGTTCGTAAAGTCCCCCATCCAGTGGGCGCATGTGGACATTGCCGGGCCGGCGTTTAACACATCCACCCCCCATGGTTTTACCCCCGCACGGGGGACTGGGGTTCCGGTTCGCACGCTTATTGAATTCTTGTCCAGCATCTAGGCGCTTTTCGACGTTAGGTTTCGCCGCGTTCGAATTTTTCGCGGCGTTTCCGCTGTTCTTCTCGCTTTTTTAGAAGTCGATCACGTTCAATTTTTTGCCGCATTCGGGGTGGGTAGCCGGTTTCCTCTACGTCATAGATGGGCACGCCTAACTCTTTCGCTATGACATCGATGCCCTTGGGCCCGCCAATGTTGCGGCGGGTAAAATCCCCGGTGACGTCGACAAGCACGACGGACATTTCGTTCACTAGGGTTTCCGGTTCCACAAAGGCTTCGATCATGGCCCGGTCGTTGGCCCATTGTTTGAGATATTCCAAATCGGCCTTGCGGATAGTTTCACCGGGGCCACGAGCTGGTTTGATGCTGGAGTTGGTACGTTTTCTGCGAAAGAGATTGAACACGATAGACAATTGTAGGGGGAATTATTTTTTAGTGGCTGACGGTAAAAGTCACATGACGCGTGTAAAAAAGGTACTCTCATAGGGTATTAAGAGTCTATACAACAAGATTTTCTAGGAGTCATAACAACAATGGCACACTCCGTTGTGATGCCCGAGCTGGGCGAATCAGTTACTGAAGGCACGATCACACAGTGGTTGAAGGCGGTAGGGGACACGGTTTCGGTTGATGAACCGTTGCTTGAAGTTTCTACCGACAAGGTGGATACGGAGGTGCCGTCCCCGGTCGCCGGTGTTTTGCTGGAGATCCGTGCCGAGGAAGACGACACCATTGAGGTCGGTGATGTGATTGCGATCATCGGTGACGCTGGTGAGGCCCCAGCCACCACGCCGGCAGCCCCAGCCGCACCTGCTGAACCGGAGCCTGCCCCGGCCGCTGCCGC
>CAUVMZ010000006.1:0-33994 GCA_963552855.1 uncultured Corynebacterium sp.
CCATGAGTTTATTCTATTCCTTGGAAGATGTTCCACATTGTTTCATTATTCGTCTTGATATGCCCGTATACCATTTCTGGGTGATCATCGTAATCTAAAGAAAGAACAAAGCTCTTGCTGCCCAACATAAACGACCATTCACCCTTGGGCTCGTCCCGTATGCATTGGGATAGATGAATCATTTCGTCCATTACGTTGGTGGGGAAATCTGGGTCATTCGTGACCACGATGGATTCTCCTACCCACATGAGGCCGCTCATGGTTCGGTAGAGGGCATTTGGGTATTGGGCGGTTTTGTTGAACATGAATACTCCGGTGTCTCCGTATCGACCAAATCGCATGAACATTTCTTGTTTCTCGGTGGGGAAATACCCACACCATTTGGGGATAAGGTCTGGTGCTTCTTTAAGCCTTGTACCTTTTACGAATGGGTATTGGATGACACATAGATACATGTTCAGGTCTGGGGCGGCAAGCATGTGATCTGCGAGCTTGGACAAGCGCTGGTAAAACACGCCAATAGGTTCTTCGAATTCATCATCAGAAAATAGCATCAGTTCATCCTTATCGGTCGGCGAATCACTGTCTGCCTTTGAGGTCAGTAGAGCTCGTCGCGTGAGTCGTTGACGCATAGGAATTCCATCCAATAGCTTGCTTTGCCAACCGGTTGATCGTAAATCTCTACCCTATAAGTGAATAGCGCACCGGCGTTGATGAGTTCGTCAGTGATGTTAAACGGTCCGGGTCGCTCTTCGTTGGTTCCTATGAACGTTGCTGGGGAATGGTTGTAGGTTAGAAGGGGTTTCGCTGTTTCTGGGAATGTCGTATCATCACTTACCATTGCCCTACTTTCAAGAGCGGTATTGAGGGAGTGAAAGAATGCGCCTGCGGGATCACTTTTGGGATCAGAGCAGTCAAATTCCACCAACCCGATAATGGGCTTTCGAAATAGAAACCCGAGTGGTGTGTCTGTAAAATCTTTATGCCAGAGCAGTGTGCCACCGTACTGATGTGCCATGTCGGAAAGTTTTTGCAGCGTCTTGAATTTGAAGAAGATATAGAAGTGCAGGTTGGCATCTTGCGCTACCTGGTGGCGCAGGGCTGTGAGCATGTGTTTTTCGTCGGGCTTTTTTCGCCAGAATTTGTATGTGGAATACATTGAGCAAGACTTTCTTGTAAAGGTTTCTTTGGCCACGGGGTACGTGACTTTTGTGGCCTCTTCCTATGCTTCGTCGAAGTTTTGGGGCCAGAGCACGTGATCCGGGGTGGGAACTACCGTGATATATCCGACTTCGAGGAAGGGGAATTCGTATGGCAGGGGGTCGTCGAGGTCGGGTTCTAATACGAGTCCGGGGTATTGCGGGGAGACGAAACATTCGCCTAGTTCGTTGTAATAGAACCCCAATCCTAGGTTTTCAACCTGGGTTGTGGGCATCCCAATGCGGATGATGTTTTGGAACGTACCCTGATAGCCGGGGAGGGCGGCTATTCTGTCGATGCGGCAGGTGGGCATGTGCACCCGAAACTCGATGAAGTAGTCCACCAACTCGTACACGATGCTGTTGTGGCTAGCCATCCAATAGTGCAGGTTTCCTGATGTTTCCTGGTAGTGGGTGATGTCGTCCCAGTAGTGGGTGAGGGGATCCCCTAGTGTGATGCCGCCCAGGGATTCGCCGGGGATGATGTTGGTGTCTGTGTGGAAAGGCATGGGCGACCACCATGAGGTTGGGTGCATGAGGTATGTGCGCATGCTAGCACACGGGGGAGCGGTAGCGGGGGAGCGTCGTAAAGCAAAAAGCCGAGGAAGAACACTCCAGCGGGGGTAACTAAGAAAGTAATAATTTTTCCAAAAGAGTACCGTTTGGGCTGATTGCGGGAATGCTATTCATGTGCTACGGGGGGAATTCGCAAACTTAACTTAGATTGAAATAACACAAACATAAAATTCCTCTATGTTTAAGATAAAGAATTATCTATGTGTAAGGAGGGATGCTATGTCGCGCCTGAAAAGATTGACGGCGATCATCATGGCGCCGGTGCTGGGATGCACAGTCCTTGCCGCCCCAGGTGTTGCCGCGGCGGCGGAAGAAACCACGGATTTGAAGATGAACTGCTTTATCAAGCATGGGCCAACGAAATCCTACAGTGGTGACGTCAATGGGGCGTATTCACAAGCGTGGGTATGGCAATTGGCGGAATACGACTTTTCCATGTCGCTCACCGCCGACGCGCCAGCAACCGCTGTGGTGGGACAACCGGTGACGTATTCGATCAAATCCAGCCAGGTCACACTCAGCAACCCCATAAAGTGGCGGTCATGGTGGTCGATGAGGTCACTATCATTCCAAGACCTGTCCCAGGGTCGACTCCTCATCAACGCCCCGGAAGGCGCCACGAACGTGAGCGTCACCGGCGATAATGCGAAGCTGAACGGGAACGTGGTGCGGGTTGGCGGCGACACCGATACCGACCACATATCCGCGGGCTCCGACGCCCCCAACCAGATTGGCCAGCTGCAATCCGGTGGCTTGGCAGGCCGGGCCGGGTCCAAAAACTACACCATGGACTTCTCGGGCTTCAACCTCACCTTCACCCCCACCCAGGCCGGTGACCTGCAACCAGTCCTGCCCCACACCACCCTGCCCAGTGATGGGAAGAGCGGTGTTGCCGCATCCCAAGCCATGTTTACCGCCTTCGCCCACATGAAATACAACAACAAGGAAGAAGGCAACTACCTGTTCCGCTGCACCCCACGCGAGCCAGTGCAGCTGCCCAAGGTGCATGTCGTCCAGGTGGACAGCGTCACCCTGGATGCCCAGCCGAGCACGGTCGTGGCGGGAGAGAAAGTCACCTACACCGCCACAGCCCATGACACGGACGGCAAGCCGGTTGCCGGGGCAAACGCCACCATCACCATCGGTGGGAAAGCCTTCAACGGTGTCACCAACGATCAGGGCGTATTCACCCAAGAATTCACCACGGAGCAGCCGGGACAGTTGGCTGCCACCGCAGCCGTGAGCGATGTGACCTCTGATCCGGTGACAGTGACCGTGCAAAAACCGGCGCCGGTGGCGAAAAAGATCACGCTGACCGTACCGGAAACCGCCAAGGTGGGCGACGACGTGACCGTCACCGCCCAGGTGCTCGATGACGAGGATCAGCCATTCGACCAGGATGCCGTGGATTTGACCCTGGGGGATGCGGCACCGGTCGCCATGACAAAGACCCAGACCGGCACGTTTGAATACACGTTCAAGCCGGAGACCGTGGGGAATCTGGCGGTGAAGGCCACGGCCGGCACGCTCACCGCATCGGGCATGATCGCGGTGTCGCCGAAGGATTCCGAAGTCGTCAACGAGCTGCGGGTCCTCCCCGAAACCCAGACCGTGACGGTGGGGGAGCAGGCCACGGTGACTGCCAAGGTGATTGCCAAAGACAACTCCGAAATGACCGGCCAGCCGGTGACATTCACGGTAGGCGACAAGTCCGTACCAGCGGTGGAAAAACCAGCAGGTTCGTACACCTTTACGATAACCCCTGAAGCAGCCGGGCAGACGGAAGTCGTCGCAAAGCTGGGCGATAAGCAGGCGTCGGCCACGATCATTGCCGAGGCTGCGGAAACCGTCGACCGGGTGACGCTTGCTATCGAAAACACGAACGATTCCAGCATCATTACGGTCAATGTGATCGGCACAAAGGGGCATAAACTTGCGGATACCGATGTGGTAGTGCATGTGGGCGACCAGCAGATCTCGGGGAAGACCGACGAACACGGCCGGTTCCAACACACCATCCAGCGGCCCAAACAGGAAGTCAAGGTGAAAGCGGTCGCCGGCGGCAAGGAATCGGTTGAACGTACGATCGTTCCGGCTGGCAGCTCCACGAGTGAAGAGCCAAGTCCTTCCGAAGACCCCGAGACCACGACGCCCACGACGAAGCCGACCGAACCATCCGAGTCGCAGGGAAGCTCGCAAAGCAGCGACCCTGATGATTCCACGAACGGCAGCGGCCCCGGTAGCGAACGCACCTGGAAGATTATTGCCGCGGTTTTGGGCGCAACGTTCATCGGTAGCCTCATCTACGCCATCGCCCGCTACCTGCGCCTGACGCCGTAGCTTGCCTGTCGACGACCATTTCACGGAGGGAACATGTCTCGAAAACGGACTTTCATGGCGGCCATACTGGCCCCCATCCTGGGAGCCGCACTATGCGTTGCACCCACCGCCTACGCCAAAGAATCACACATGGATGCTCAGTTCAAGTGTGACATTACGACAAAAGGCCTGAGTAGCTTCATGGCTAAGCAGGCCGATGGGCCGCAAAGCAACGACAAATTCAAGTTCAATTTCACGGTTGACGCCCCAGAGCAGGTCACCGTGGGGGAGGAATTCGACTACACCATTAGGGGCGGATTCGTGGGGCTGCCTAAGAGCTTCCCCGTTGCTGGCGTTGCCACGGTGAACATTAAGACTGTGGAGCAGGCCCGACTGTTTGTGGATTTGCCCGACAATATTGAGGTGACGAACATCGCTGCCGCGGGCGGGCAGCGGGGCGTCAAAGTGGAGAAGCTGGCGGGGAAGAACCGGCTGCGGGTGGGCGGAAACGTCGACTCCGACCGCATGAATTCCCGTGACCCCAATACCATTAAACTGGCTACGGGCGACAAGGGCATGCAGGGGGTGGAAAAGGACGAAAAAGTGGGCTTTGACCTGCCCACCATCACCGTGACTGCTCGCGCCACCAAGGCCGGTGTGATCCAGCCGGCCTTCCCCAAAGTCAGTAGCCCGGACACGCACCACTATCCCGCGGATCAGTCGCTGTTGTCGCTAGTGGCGCGGGCCAATGCGAACGCCGGATGGTTCGGGAGCTACGATGTGACCGCCCTCACCCGGTGCACTATTGATAAGAGCAATGGGTTCCCCAAGGTGCGGGCCGTTGAGGCGCCGAAACCCCAGCCCGCCCTGGTGACGATCGCCGGCACACCGGAAGTCGGCCAGGTTGGGCAGCCATCAACGTTCACCTTCGCGGTGGAGGGAACCGACGGGAAGCCCTTGGCAAACACCCAGGTGAAGACCACGATTGGTGACGAAACCGAAACCCTGACGACCGACAGCAATGGTGTGGCCACCCGCAGCTTCACCCCAACCGCCCCTGGTGCGGCGCAGGTGACCGCTGTGGCCGGCGACCAGGACGCGGTGCTCACCTACCAGGTGAATCCGAAGCCGGAGCCCACCACAACCGAGCCTACGACGTCGGAGTCGGAACCCACGACGGAACCCACGACGGAACCCACGACGGAACCGACGACAGAACCGACCACCGAGCCGACCACGACCACGGCCGAACCCACGACGTCGGAGTCGGAGCCCACGACAGAACCAACGACGGAACCGACCACCACGACGAAGTCAACCGAGCCGACGGAATCGACGGAGACCACCACCGAAACCACCGAACCGAGCACTCCCCAGGAGCCCGGCGATCCACATCAGCCTTCCTACAAGGGGAAGTCCTTGTGGCAAATCCTATCGGGGATTTTCGCTGTGGGTATTGTTGGTATCCTCACCTGGCTTGGGCTAGCCAATCTTGGCATCGTTCCGGCACACCAGTAAACCACAGGTAAAACCATAAAAAGGCCACCACATCCGGTGGTCTTTTTCTGTCGCCACAGCGCCACGAGCAGTCACCGCAGCAAGAAACCAAGCCTTGGTATCATTGACACTTAATAAGTACCAACTATAAGACGGTTTTATCATGTATTTCAGCTATGGATTTGAGCGGAGACGCGAAGCAGAAGGCCAAACACTCAATCAGTTAGCGTCGTGGGTGGCACGGCACGATGATGCGACGCTCTCCCTGATTTTCACGTTCGGTGATCGCACGGAGTTCGAAAGAATTGCACAAACGCATGGTGGGCAGGTGGCGTGGGTTCAGGACATTACATGGCGTTCCCCACGGATCACACCGCGGGACAAATATGTGGGACTCATCATGTTTGATTGCCGGAATCCTGCCGCGGATCCGGCGGGCACGTTCTTCTCCTCCGATGCCGCGCTGCAAGGGTTGGCGGTCATTGCCCACGGGTCGGGGTGTGCCGAAGCAATCCGGCCCATCATCGTGGACGAGTACACTACGTCTGCCAAGGGGGATGACCCACGGGAGTTCGTCGAAAAGCTCATGGATGCTGGGACGTTGCTGGTGTATGCCTTGGACTTACCTGATACGGAAGCGATCCTTGACGAGGTGGTTTACGTCAATGATGCGGCCCAATCTGACCACGCGGACCTCATTCAATCCCTGGGGGAGAGCAGTTGGACCTCGACAACCGGTTATGAGCGTCACATCAGTAGCCGTGATGTCGGGTTTTTGCCCGAAGAGAAGTTCGAAGAACCCGTCGAGGTGTTTTATCGCTGCTGGTCACAGTTGGCAGAGCATGTGTGTGCCAGCCCGAGCCTGAACATGTATTTGGGTGTTATCAATCATCCACTTGCGGCGACCACGACGTTGCGGGAAACCTCGGGCCTTACCCTCAGGTGGTGTAGGCAGTTTCCCGCCGAGGAGCAGGAGGCGGCCATGCCAGATACCGCCGGGGTGTTTCTGTTCGACAAGACTGCTTGCTATCCAAATGTGTTGCATCAGGCAATGGCCGGCGTGACCCGGGAAGGGGAGATCATCGTGGCGACCAGCGACCCGGACTTCTCCACCAAGGTCATGGATGAAATGATCGGCATGCTGCGGAACCCAATGGATATGGACGTGCTGCGTCAGCTCATAAATAAGAGTAAGAGCTTTATTTTCCAGTTTGCGCCCAGCGACTCCCCGGAAATGGTGCGTGGGTCCGTTTCGACGAATAACGAGGCGATGCGGAAGATCTTCCACGGTCTGGACTAGGTTGCCACTGCTTGTCGACGCCTAAAGTGGGGGCCTTCGGGGCGTCGAAAAGCAAAAAACATTGCATTCCGACCCACGGTCGGTTAAGCTGGACCTCAAGAGACCGACCGACGGTCGAATACCTTGAGGAGGCACAACCCGCTATGACACCCACAAATCCCAACCGGCGCGCGGAAATTATCGACGCTGCGGAACGCCGCTTTGCTAGCCAGGGCTACCTACAAACATCGGTGTCGGAAATTATCGGCGACGCCGGCATCGCCAAGGGCACCTTTTACCACTATTTTCAGTCTAAAGAATCGGTCATGTACGCGGTCATCGACAAGAACATCACGTTGCTGAAAACCCAGGTGGAAAGCTATATGGCGGAATCCACCCAGCCGCCACTAGCCCAGTTCACCATGATTCTCGGCGGCGGCTTCGCCCCACGGCGACCCGAAACCACCGCAATCAGCACCGAACTAGAGCAAGACGGCAATGAGCTTATGCATATGCGAGCCATCGACGCCACCATCAACGCCCTCATCCCGCCGCTCGCCGACCTGCTGGGGCGGGCCACCGTTAGCGGCGATATCGACTGCCCCAACCCGGATATTGCCGCCGCCGCCATTCTCGTGTTGAGCGCGCAACTGCTCGACCGGGATCTTTTAGGCTGGGTAAAAACCCGCGACATTGCCACCATCCGCGATTTCGGGGGCGTTGCCGAACGGGTTATTGGCGCCCCTGCCGGGACCTTTACCCCCATCGTGGACAGTTTCATAGCGAGTATGCCATGACCGCCAATATCATCCAAGAATTCCGCCGCGCCCCGGTGGCCACCACCCTCATGCTCATCACGGTGGCACTCGCAACCGCGCTCACCACCATCGGTGCCGCAGCCTGCTTCCAGGTCGTACAATCCAGCGGCACGCTCTTCACCCAGGCCGTCACCCCGCACCTCTTACAAATGCACGAAGGCCCCATTGACCGCAATCAAATATCGGCCTTTGCGGCCCAGCACCCAGAGATCACCGCCTTCGAAACCAAAGAAATCATCGGCATAGATGGTGCACAATTAGAACTGACGCCTGGCCGCACCGAAGGCAGCAGCTCCATCGAATACCTGGCCGCCACCCAGGCCGGCAGTTTCGACCACCTCCTCACCACCAACGGGACAATTGCCCAGGTAGAACCCGGCACCGTGGGCATCCCCATCGACATCGCCCTCAACCGGCACATCGCCACCGGGGACCACGTCACAATAGCGGGACGCGAATTTACCGTCACCCAACTGATTCGGGACTCCATCATGTCCTCCGACCTGGCCAGCTCCCGCCGCATCCTCCTCAACGATGCCGACTTCCATGCGCTTCGAGGCGACGGCAGCAATAGCCAATGGCTCATCATGTTTCGTCTCACTGACCCCGCGCTCGCCAGCGCAATCACCGACGCCTACACCGCCGCACACCTGCCCGCCAATGGGCCCATCATCGACTACCAGGCCTTTCGACTCCTTAATGCTCTTGTCGATGGCACCCAAATAACCGTTATTCTCGTCTTCGCGCTCCTCCTCGCCCTCATCGCAGCCCTTGTAGAAAGCCTCACCATTCGCACCGCCATCGCCGCCGACCTACCCCGCATCGGAGTGTTACGGGCAATCGGATTACCCGCGAAACGACTGCGGCGCATCGTGCTCGGCCGGCAGCTCCAACTCCTCACCCTGGGAACAATCGCGGGCACCCTCATTGCCGCTGCCCTCATTCCCACGGTCACGGCCACAATTCGGCTGCGGCTCGGCGGGCAGCTCAGCCCCGGTCTGTGGGTTCTGGTCGCCGCCACAATGATTCCCGTCATCCTCGGCGGCGCCATCGTTGCCCGCGCCGCCCTGCGGCCAGCACTCAAAGCCCAGCCGCTCCACCTGATCCGTGGCACCCTCCAACAACCCCGCGGCACCAACCATTCCCAGAACCACCGACCCCAGGCAGCCAGCCGTACCAACAGCCCCGCCTGGCTACGGCTCTCGCTCACCCAATTACGCCGAAACCCACTCGACCACATGGTGTTGGCCGGCATCGTGCTCCTCGCAGTGGTGCTCGCGGCCCTACCAATATCGTTACGCGCCACCCTCCAATCGCCACAATTCATCCAAACCACCGGCATTGCAGTCAGCGACATCTACATGAATCTTCGGACCAACAACCCCCAGGCCGGCGGCGACCCACACCGCGTGGAAACCTTAATCACGACAATTGGTGCAGACCCCGACGTCGCCAAACACACCATGCTAACAGCGGAACGTATCCCAGCCCAGGGCGCCAACGGCAAATGGGTTGGCATCAACGTCGAATCCGGCGACCATGAAGCATTCCCACTCACCTACCTGTCCGGCACCGCGCCGCATGACCCTCGGGAGATCGCCATATCGGAACTCAACCGCAGCGAACTGGGCAAAAACCTGGGCGACACGCTCCAGCTCCGCACCAACCAGGGAGTGCAAGAACTCACCGTGGTGGGAATCTTCCGGGACATTAGCAACGGCGGCCATACTGCCAAAGCACACCTTCCCACCGGCGCCGGCACCCCATTGTGGACAACAATACTGATGAACGTGCGCCCCGGCATCAACCCCAGCGACGTAGTAACCCGGTACGTGCCCCTGGCCGCCCCGGCTCGCGTGTCCGATGTGGCCGCCGCCCGCGCCGATATTTTCGGCGGCACGATTCACGCCATGGGCCTCCTATCCGGCATCGCCAGCGTCCTGGCGCTAGCCCTCGTCGCGGCCCTCGGAGCCCTCATCCTGCAACTCTTCCTAGTGCGCGGCATCAGCCGGCGGGCCCTTTGCCAAGCCCTGGGCTCACCCCTACGATTTCTCCGCGCCGAATACGGGCTCCGCATCATGCTGCCCACCATCCTAGGGGCACTCCTCGGCGGGCAGCTCGCCATTATTCTCGGCAAGGGCCTCATGGGGCTGGCCGGCCAAGCCCTGAACGTTGGCCCCCTGCCGCTCTTTGACAACCCGCTCATGACCCAAATCATTGTGCCACTGCTGCTCATCGTCGTGGCCGCCGGAATCGTGGCATGCGGGGTGCGCAGGCTGCCCCCGGCCACCATCGCCCGTGTTATCGCCGGCCAAGACATCTAGTACAACCCAGCGGCCAGCTCCGCCCAAACAACAAGGAAACCACATCATGACCACCCAAAATCCCCACCCCGACGGCCGCGCCGACGACCCCGCCCCCGCAGACCGAGACCGCGCTGGGGCCAACCCCGCCAGCGAACCTGCCGCCGGCGAATCCGACACCAGGGAACCTGTCGGGGAGCCCATCATCACCGCCCGGGGTATTCGAAAATCCTTTCCCCTGGGCCGGTCGGATAGCATCGAAATCCTTCACGGTATTGATCTTGACATTTACCCCGGCGAGTTCGTCGCTATCGTGGGTGCCTCCGGCTCCGGAAAATCCACCCTGCTCTATGCCCTCAGCGGCATTGACCTGCCCACCAGTGGCACCGTCACCATCGCAGGTCAGGATTTGGCCCAGCTGAGCGTGAAACAGTTGGAGGAATTCCGATTGAACCACATTGGTTTCATCTTCCAACAGCCGCAACTACTCGACGGTGTGACGCTTCGGGAGAACGCGCTCCTGCCCGCCCAGTGGCATTCAAAAACGCACCAGCAGGCGGCGGCCGCTGACGCCGATCGGTGGTTTCGCCAGCTAGGGATCGACCATGTAGCCCACACCGATGCGGCCGCCGCCAGTGGTGGGCAGCGGCAGCGCGCCGGCATTATTCGGGCCCTGATAAATAATCCCGACGTGTGCTTCGCGGACGAGCCCACCGGGGCGTTAGACTCCGAGAACGCGGCGGCGGTGCTGGACGTGTTGACGAAATTACACGAGGATGGGCTGACGATAGTGATGGTGACCCACGATGCCACGGTGGCGGCCCGGGCGCAGCGGATTATTACCGTGACGGATGGTGTGGTGCCGGCAGCGTAGGGCGTCGAAAAGCTAGAAAGCTACGAGGTTTGATAGGATCGACACATCTTAGACCACAGTATTTTCGAGGAAGGCTCCCATGGCGCGTTTTGTTGACCAAGTAACCCTGCATCTTACTGCGGGGGATGGCGGCAATGGATGTGCCTCCATTCACCGGGAGAAATTCAAGCCACTGGGCGGTCCCGACGGGGGCAATGGCGGGCACGGCGGGGACATTATTTTGGAGGTGTCGGCGCAGGTGCATACCCTGCTTGACCTGCACTATCGGCCGCACCTGAAGGCGGAACGCGGGTCGAACGGGGCCGGCGATCACCGCAACGGGGCGCGGGGGGCGGACCTGGTGCTGCCGGTGCCGGTGGGAACCGTGGTGCTCAGCGAATCGGGGGAGCAGCTGGCCGATCTCACCGCCGTGGGCATGCGGTTCATCGCGGCGCGCGGCGGCTTCGGCGGCCTGGGCAATGCGGCGTTGGCGTCCAGCGTGCGCAAGGCACCCGGGTTTGCGCTTCGGGGCGAGCCGGGGGAGCAGCACGACGTGGTACTGGAACTGAAATCCGTGGCGGATGTGGGCCTGGTTGGTTTCCCGTCCGCCGGGAAGTCGTCGCTCATTTCGGTGCTGTCGGCGGCGAAACCAAAGATCGGCGACTACCCGTTTACCACGTTGCAGCCGAACCTGGGCGTCGTCGATGTGGGGCACGAAACATTCACCATTGCGGACGTGCCGGGGCTGATTCCCGGCGCCAGCGAGGGCAAGGGCTTGGGCCTAGATTTCCTGCGGCATATCGAACGTACGGCCGTATTGGTGCATGTGGTAGATACCGCCAGTATCGAGCCGGGCCGGGATCCGATTTCGGATATTGAGGCCCTGGAGGCGGAATTGGCAGCGTATGAATCCATACTGGTGGGCGATGCTGGTCTGGGGGATTTGCGGGATCGGCCCCGGATCATTGTGCTTAATAAGGCGGACATTCCCGACGCGGCGGAATTGGCGGAATTCGTCAAGGAGGACCTCGAACAGCAGTTTGATTGGCCGGTGTTTATTGTGTCGGCGGTGGCGCGGAAGGGGTTGGAGCCGCTGAAGTATAAGCTGCTGGAAATCGTGCAGGAGGCGCGGAAGAAGCGACCGAAGGAGAAGGCAGTGGCCCGGACGGTGGTGCGGCCCAAGGCGGTTGATGCGGCGCGCGGCAAGAATGGCAAGCACCGTGATTTCACGATCGAGCCGGACCCGGAGAATGCGGGTGGGTTTATTGTGCATGGGGAAAAGCCGGCGCGGTGGATCATGCAAACCGACTTCGAGAACGATGAGGCGGTGGGCTATCTTGCGGACCGGCTGAACCGGTTGGGCGTGGAGGACGCACTCTTGAAGGCCGGTGCGGAAGCGGGCTGCCCCGTCACCATTGGGGGCATCACGTTTGAGTGGGAGCCGATGACGTCCGCGGGCACCGCGCCGGTCCTCACCGGCCGGGGAACAGACATTCGATTGTCGCACACGAAGCGGGCGTCGGCCGCGGAGCGGAAGCGGGCATCGCAGGCGCGGCGCGGGCTTATCGACGAGCTGGATTTCGGCGATGGCCAAGAGGCCGATCGGAAACGCTGGGAAGGCTAATCGGGGCGGAAGACCATGGATGTGCGTGCCAATATTGCCGCAGCGAAGCGGGTCGTTGTGAAGATTGGATCGTCCTCGCTCACGAATTCCGACCATCGGGTGGATGTGGGCAAGGTTGATCGGTTGGTGGATGCCATCGCCGGCCGGTGTGCCCGTGGTAGTGATGTGATCGTGGTGTCGTCGGGGGCGTTGGCGGCGGGGATGGGCCCGATGGGGCTACATTCGAGGCCCACGGATTTGGCCACCAAGCAGGCGGTTTCGGCGGTGGGGCAGCAGCATCTCATGCAAACATGGGCCACCAGTTTCCGCCGTTATGGCAAGCATGTGGGGCAGGTGTTGCTCACGGCGTCGGATGCGGGGGTGCGGCACCGGGCGCGGAATGCGCAGCGCACAATTGATCGGTTATTGCACCTGGGTGTGGTTCCTATCGTGAACGAGAACGACACGGTGGCGCACACGGAAATGCGGTTTGGCGATAACGATAGGTTGGCGGCGCTGGTGGCGCATTTGAGCTGCGTGGATGCGCTGGTGTTGTTGAGCGACGTGGATGGGCTTTATGACCGCAATCCCAGCGACCCGGCGGCGCGGTTCGTCCCGGAGGTGCGGGACGGTAATGATTTGAAGTCCGTGGTTGCGGGCGACGGCGGCGAGGTGGGCACCGGCGGCATGGCGTCGAAGGTGACCGCGGCCCGCATTGCCTCCCGGGGCGGAGTGCCGGTGCTGTTAACCAGCGCGGATAATATTGCTGCGGCGCTTGACGACGCGCAGGTGGGAACGGTGTTTCATCCGAAAGAAAACCGGTTATCTGCCTGGAAGTTTTGGGCACTCTATGCCGCGGATACGGGTGGTACGCTGCGGATTGATGCCGGTGCGGTGGCGGCGGTGACCACCGGTGGGTCGTCGTTATTGCCGGTGGGGATTATGGAGGTGTATGGGGATTTTCATGCGGGGGAGATTGTGGAAATCATTGGTCCCGAGGGGGCGATTATTGGTCGGGGCGAGGTTGCCTATGATTCGTCAGTGTTGACAGAAATCGTTGGGAAACGAACTGATGTTCTACCCTCAGATATGCAGCGGCCGGTGGTACATGCGGATTATCTTTCCCAATACGCTTCCCGGGCATAGCATAAAAAGATCCCCAAACCTAGCTATTTTCCTGCCTCACCGATAAGGTTGGCGTATGGACACGCCACAAAAACCAACACATGACACGACCCGGGAATCCGAACGCTCCGAGGTATTAGCCAAGGCTGAGGCGGCGAAACGCGTAGCGCCCATCGTCGCAAAGCTGAAAAGCGGGGAGAAAAACGCGGTCCTGCTTGCCGCCGCTGACGCGCTGGAAACCCATGCGGATGATATTCTTGCAGCCAACCAGGATGACATTAATGCAGGTAAAGCGGCGGGAATGTCGGAATCGCTCATTGATAGGCTGCGGCTAGACAAGGAACGGATTTGCGGTATCGCCGACGGGCTTCGGCAGGTAGCCGCCCTCACGGATCCGGTAGGGGAGGTGCTGCGCGGGTCGGTGATGCCCAATGGGATTCAGATGCGGCAAGTGCGGGTGCCGCTGGGGGTCATGGGCATGGTGTACGAGGCGCGGCCGAACGTCACCGTCGACGCCTTCGGGCTGGCACTGAAATCCGGCAACGTAGCGCTGCTGCGCGGATCGAAATCCGCCAACCACACCAACATGCAACTCGTAGCAATCCTGCAAACCGTTGCCGAACAACACGGTCTACCGGCGGAAATAGTGCAATTATTGCCCTGTGCCACGCACGAGAGCGTCCAAGATCTCATCACCGCCCGGGGGCTTGTCGATGTAGTGATCCCCCGGGGCGGCGCCGGCCTCATCAACGTGGTTGTTATGGGGGCAACCGTGCCTACAATCGAAACCGGAACCGGCAACTGCCATGTCTATATCGACCGCGACGCTGACCTACGTCAGGCCATCACCATATTGCTCAACAGCAAAATCCGCCGCTGTAGCGTCTGCAACGCCGCCGAAACCGTCCTCATCGATACCCACCTCAGCGATAAGAACAAACTTTCGATTATTACCGCGTTGCAGGACGCCGGCGTCACCATCCACGGCGACCCCGAAGAACTCGCAGCCTTCGGCGCCACCGCCATCGTGCCCGCCACCAACACCGACTGGACCGACGAATACCTCAGCATGGACATTGCCGCCCGCATCGTCGACGGCATCGACGGGGCCCTCGACCACATCCGCCGCTACTCCAGCGGCCACACCGAAGCAATCTGCACCACCAATATCACCACCGCACAACGATTCGCCGACGAAGTAGACTCCGCCGCCGTCATGATTAACGCCAGCACCGCCTTCACCGACGGCGAACAATACGGTATGGGCGCCGAAATCGGCATCTCCACCCAAAAACTCCACGCCCGCGGACCCATGGCCCTGCCCGAACTCACCAGCACCAAATGGATCCTCCACGGCACCGGACAAACCCGACCATAACCACACCAACAAGGTAGCGTTATCAGCATGGCTCACATTCCGCCGGCTTCCCCGCCACTCCGCATCGGCATCATGGGCGGCACCTTCGACCCCATCCACCACGGGCACCTCGTTGCCGCCTCCGAGGTTGCCAACCTCTTCCACCTCGATGAAGTCATCTTCGTGCCCACCGGCCAACCCTGGCAAAAAAGCGAACGAAAAGTATCCGCTGCCGAAGACCGATACCTCATGACCGTCATCGCCACCGCCAGCAACCCCAGATTCAGCGTCAGCCGCGTCGACATCGACCGACCCGGCCCCACCTACACCATCGACACCCTCTCCGACCTGCACAATATCTTCCCCACCGCAGAACTCTTCTTCATCACCGGCGCCGATGCCCTCGAAAAAATCCTCACCTGGCGAGAATGGGAAAAAGCATTCGACTACGCCACCTTCGTCGGCGTCACCCGCCCCGGCTACCTCCTTCGCGACACCAACCTGCCCGAAAAATACCAAGACCGAGTAGAACTAGTGCAAATCCCAGCAATGGCCATATCCTCCACCGACTGCCGACGCCGCGCCCACGCCGGAAAACCCGTCTGGTACCTCGTCCCAGACGGCGTCGTCCAATACATCAGCAAACGAGGCCTATACCAGTAACAACCCCAACCACAACCAACAAAAACCCGGGCGGGTTTCCAAAAGTTTCCTAATTCATGAAAAACTATATAGGGTAGATATTTTTACCAGCCGAAAAGATGTAGGGATTTGAGTGACTACAAGCGAAGATACTAAAGAACTAGCAATCGTCGCGGCCCGAGCCGCACACGAAAAACTCGCCACCGATATCGCACTCATCGACGTATCCAGCGTCATGGACATCTGCGAAATATTCGTCGTGGCCTCCGCCGACAACGAACGACAAGTCCGAGCCATCGTCGATGAAGTCGAAGACGAACTCGCCAAACTCGGCCACGAACCCAAACGACGCGAAGGCAACCGTGAAAACCGGTGGGTCCTGCTAGATTACGGCATGCTCGTCATCCACGTGCAACGCGGCACCGAGCGAGAATACTATCGGCTCGACCAGCTCTACCGGGACTGCCCACTCATCGACGTGCCTGGACTAGAAACCATGGTGCGGCCCGACGACTGGTCCAGCGAAGTAGATGTACGCACGGTAGAATCCCTGGACGACATCCCCCTGGCAGATCCCGAGCCCGAAGAGGAGCTATAACCCCATCATGACCCGCCGCCTCATCATGCTGCGCCACGGCCAAACCGAATACAACGCCACCCGCCGGATGCAAGGCCACCTCAACACCAAGCTCAGCCCGGTCGGATTCGAACAAGCAGCAGCGGCGGCAGACTTCCTCACCAACAAAAACATCATCAAAATCGTTTCCTCCGACCTCGACCGAGCATTCGACACCGCCACCGTGATCGGCCAACGCCTCAACCTGCCCGTAGAAAAAGATGAACGGCTCCGGGAAACACATTTAGGCCTGTGGCAGGCCCGCTCCCACGACGAAGTGGACCAACTCTACCCCGGCATGCGGGCATTATGGCGGCACGACGCAACATGGGCACCCCCCGGCGGCGAATCCAGAGTCGAAGTGGCGCGCCGGGCCCGGCCGGTAGTGACAGAGCTCATGCAGTCGCTGGCGGATTGGGACTCCGCAACGGTGCTGCTTGTCGCTCACGGCGGGATAATTAGCGCTCTGACCTCGAATTTATTGGAGCTTCAGGTGCAGCAGTATCCGCTATTTTCCGGGTTAGGGAATGCATGCGGGTCGCAGCTTACCGCCCGTCCGCGCTGGTCGACAGCCGAGGATCGGGAACAGTCGACGCCACCGGAGTTCAGTCCTGCCACCGTGGCTGACGCCCAATGGTATTTGGATGGGTGGAACATTGGGGTACCGGCATAGCCTGCGGGTTTCGGCGTATCACGCTTTTCGACGCGCCAAGGTGGGTGAACCTGGTAAACAGGGATAGTAGATCTGTTAAGTAGGTGAGTGATTTTATGCCAGTTCGAGTGGTGACTGATACCTCAGCGGGGCTGCCGGAACATGTGGCTCGGGATTTGGGGATTACGGTGTTAGACCTGCATATGTTGGGGGATGGGGATGATAAATCCACCTCCGGCCTGTCTTCTTTGGAACTGGCGGCGGCCTATGCCCGCCAATTAGAGCGTGGTGGTGACGCCGGGGTGGTGGCGTTGCATCTTTCCAAAGATCTATCCGCCACCTGGTCGGCCGCCGTGGCTGCCTCGGCGGTTTTCGACGGCTCCGTGGCGGTGATTGACACTAAAAGCGTGGGAATGAACGTGGGGGCGGCGGCCATGGCTGCGGCTCGCATTGCGATGGATGGGGCGTCGCTCGCCGAGTGCGCCGAATTGGCGGAGGACACGCTTTCCCGGTCAGAGACCTGGATTTATTTGCACCGGATTGATGAGATTCGCAAGTCCGGGAGGATTTCGGCGGCGACCGCCATGGTGTCGGTGGCGCTGGCGACGAAACCGATCATGCAGATTCATAACGGCCGAATCGAATTAGCAATCAAAACCCGCACCCAGGCGAAAGCGTTTTCGAAACTCACCGAGTTGATTACGGCGCGTGCTGGGGGACTGCCCGCATTCGTGGCGATCCAACACTGTGAAGCCAAGGAGGCGGCTCGGGTGCTGGAGGACCAATTGAAGGCCAGCTTGCCGGTTGACTCATCCATCATGATGATGCCCATGGAGTCGGTGCTGTCGGTGCACTGCGGCCCGGGGGCGTTGGGTGTGTCCGTGGTGTTCTCCCAGGCGGAGTCCGAGGTGAACGCCGCGCTGGCGGACGACGTCGAGGATGCGGCACCCGACCCCGGCCCGGAGGGCGAAACCGTCGATGATTCGGCGGCAATGGCGCTGCCCGCCCCATCGCAGGTTCCCACGAATGAGGTAGCCCAAAAGTAGGCGGTTGGGGTGCTAGTTCCCTACTGTGACGGGAGGGAAAAGTTATCCACAGGTTAATGAACACGAGTTTTTCATTAACCACCGGGTTATCCACAATACCGTATTACCCCTGGTGGTGGCGCTAATCCGCGCCATAGTGTGGAGCTTATGAACGCCACCACCGTCAAAGCCCGCCTCCACGACCTCACCCACCCTACCGGTGTCGAAGACACCCTGAGCGTCGATTTTCCCAACGACCGACCCTTCCGGTTAGCCATCACCCCACCCGCCGCAATCGGGGTGGCAATACTCTGCACCCTGGTGGGGGCGGGGTTTATCGCGTGGCATTTCTGTGCACCACCCGCCAACCCCGCGGCCGGCGCGCGGCTTTCTTCACCACATACGACCACGCCCCTGGTCCCAGCGTCGGTGGCCGCCACCACCGCGAGCACCCCCATGTCCGTGATCGTCGCGGTCGTTGGCGAAGTCGACCGGCCCGGCCTACACACCTTCGCCCCCACCGCCCGGGTCGCCGACGCCCTGGCCGCGGCCCAACCCAAACCCCAGGCTCAAACCCTGGGCCTGAACCTCGCCCAAAAGATTGCCGACGGCCAACAGATTGTCGTCCCCAACATCGATGCCGGGCCGGTTCCACCCCCGCCATCAGGTGTTTCCGGCGGGGCGCCGTCGCAAAGCGGCACCCAGGCCGCCGGCAAAATATCGCTCAATACCGCCACCGTCCAGGAGCTCACCACATTGACCGGGGTGGGGGAGAAGACCGCCCAGGCCATCATTGCCTACCGTGACGCCCACGGCGGATTCACCAGCATTGATGAGCTGCAACAAGTCAAGGGGATTGGGCCGGCAAAATTCGCCACCATCAGCCCCGAAGTCACCCTGTGATCATGGCCGAGCTTCGCCTCATTCCGCCCGCGGCACTCCTCTGGGTGGTCACCCTCATCATCATTGGCACCCGCACCCCGTGGTGGGCATTAGCACTGGTGTTCGTCGTGGGGGTGGGGGTAGCGTTCTGGGATGTGGGTCTCGCCCTCACCACCACCGTCATCGGGGCTCTCGGGGTTTTGATCACCAGCATCCGGGCCATAATTGTCGACACCACCACCATCCACCCTGTGGTCACCGCCACGGCCGCGTCCTACGCCCACCGCACAAACACCGGGTGGATCCAGCAGTTTCGCATCGACGACTACCCCGTCACCCTGCCGGTCATCACCCACCAGCGCCCCGACATTCCCATCGGCATGCTCACCGAACTTCACGGCAACCCCATCGCCACCACCAATTTTGGTCTCGGGAACACCCTGTTTCTCGCCACCACCGCCCACCCCATCGGTCGCCCCGATCTTCTCCACCAATGGGGAACATGGGTTCGAGAAACCTTTTCCCATGCTGTGGTCGCCCACACCAGTGGCGACGCCGCCGCCCTCATCCCCGCAATGGTGCTCGGCGACACTACCGGCCAAACCCCCGAATTCACACAGCGGTTCGTCGCCACCGGGCTCACTCACCTCAGCGCGGTCTCCGGGTCCAACGTGGCATTGGTCACCACTGCGGCTGTGCTCCTCGTCGCCCACCGCAGCCCCCGCACCCGCGCTATGGTTGCCGCGCTCGCCCTGCTCGGCTACGTCGTCATCGTCGGGCCCGACGCCTCGGTGCTCCGGGCGGCAGTCACCGGCATCGTCGGGCTCATCGTCATGCTCAGCGCCACCACCAAGGCGCCCAGCCATACCCTCGCCCTCGTGGTCATCGGTCTCATCCTCTACGACTCCAGCCTGGCCGCCCACTATGGTTTCGCCCTTTCCGTCGCCGCGACCGGCGGCATCATTGTGGCAGTCCCACCCCTCCATACCCTGATCGGCCGCACCGGGCTTCCTGACATTATCGTGCGCGCCCTGGCCGTGGCGCTCGCCGCCCACCTGGTCACCATGCCCATCGTGGCGCTCATGAGTAACCGTGTTTCGGTCATCGCCGTTGCCGCTAACCTGCTTGCCGCACCAGCTGTGGCCCCCATCACCATATTGGGGCTCGTCGCAGCCATCCTCAGCCTGCTTCCCGGCGGGTTGGAAACCATTCCCCTTGCCATCATCGGGCCGCTCGCCCACTGGATCGGTCTCGTTGCCACCGGCGGCGCCGCGCTCCCCGGGGCCACCATCGCCCTCCCCGATGCCTTGGCTCCGGCCTGGGCGGCGCTGGCCGCCGCCTGGACCATATGGCTCATCTATCGACAACACTTTCGAATACTCGTGGGTGTGGTGCTTATTCTGCTGTTCGCCCCAGGCATCCCCATGCTCACCGGGGCCCGCCGCATTGACCCGCACACCCTCATCACCTACACCGTCCCCACCAAAGACCACCTCATCACCCTCGATAAAACTGGCGGCATCCCGCCCGATGCCCAGCTCATCATGATCGAGCGGCCGCCACCGTCGGGGCGTCGACAAGCTCACCGTGCCAGACCCACCGTGACCCGTGCCGGCATACCTGTTGTGGTTACGGGTGTTGACGTGGATCTTTACGAGGACGGCACCCAGCATGCTGCGGACGGCAGCTTCTGACCGTATAAAGTAAAACCATGCCCACCCCCATCACGCCCAATCCGCAGGTGCACCTCATCGTCGGTGCCGAAGAGTTTCTGGCCGAACGTGCTCGCCTCGACATTGTGGCCCAGCTCAAACAGCAATCCTCGGAGGGGGAGAACCTCATGGTCACCACCCTGCGGGCCGGGGATGTGACCGAGTCGGAGCTCATCGAGTTATGCAGCCCCTCGCTTTTTGGGGAAGACCGCATTGTGGTGCTCACCAAGCTGGAGGATGCGGGGAAGGAACCCGCCGATCTTATCCTCAAGTTTGCAGTGAATCCCGCCCCCGGCGTTGCCATCATTCTTATGCATAACGGCGGCGGTCGCACCAAGGCGTTGGTGCCCAAGCTCAAGAAGATTGCCACCGTCCACCAGGCCGAGAAGCTGAAGCCCCAGGAGCGGATGGGATGGGTGACTAATGAGTTTCGGCGCCATAATGTGCGGCCCACCCCCGACGTGGTTCAGGCGGTGCTCGCCGGTGTGGGCTCAGATTTGCGGGAACTCGCCAGTGCTGTCAGCCAGCTTGTTGCCGACACCGGTGGGGTGGTGACGGCCCAGGCCGTTCACGATTATTATGCGGGTGTTGCCGAGGTGTCCGGTTTTGATATCGCCGATTATGCGTGCAGCGGTCAGGAACAGCGGGCCCTGGTCAGTATGCGTCGGGCGTTGCAGTTAGGGCTGGAACCTGCGGCGTTGGCGGCGGCGCTGGCCATGAAGGTGTCCGGTATCGCCCGGCTTTATAGCCTGCGCGGCAGGGTGGAAAGGTCACTTGCCGGCAGCCTGGGCATGCACCCGTTTGTGTTAGAGAAGACCGCCCAGATTGCCCGTCGCTGGTCCGGCGATGCGGTCAGCGATGCCGTCATTATTGTCGCCGACCTGGATGCCACAGTGAAGGGCCAGGGGGGCGACCCCCATTTCGCCCTGGAAAACGCCGTGCGGCGCATATCCCAACTTGCCAGGTAGCATCCGTCATAATAGAAAGCATGACCGAAAAATCTGTCAGCGCTGAAGAGCTGGAACAAAGATACGCCGACGCCAGCGTCAGTAACGCCCTCACCGACGAGGACGCCCAGGATTTGCCGCCCGAACTGCAGGATTTTGTTGACAAACTGTTCGAACTTGCTCGCACCGGCACGGTTCCGCCTGGTGAGCCTTCCGCTGCCGAACAGCTTGCCGGCTATGTGGCCGCCGGCCTTAGCCCGAACCTCACCAATCATGAGGGCAATACGCTGCTCATGCTTGCCGCCTATAACGGTCACGCCGATATCGTGACGGCGCTCGCCCAGCACGGTGCCGATGTTGACCGGCTTAATGATCGGGGCCAGTCGCCGCTCGCCGGTGCGATTTTCAAGCAGGAACCCGCCGTGATCGAGGCACTATTGGCAGCTGGGGCCGACCCGCTGGCCGGGCATCCGACCGCCATCGAATGCGCCACCATGTTCGGCCAAACCGAGCTTGCAGATAGGTTAAACCTGATGCTTAACTAATGACTTATGCCATTAGCGCAACTTGGAACCCTAGTATTACTGAATGTGGCAGGTATGGCCACTCCCGGCCCTGACCTGTTGCTTCTTACCCGTATGGCCACGAGATCCCGGCGGCACGCTTTGGCCAGCGTGACTGGGATTAGCACCGGGTTGGTGTTGTGGGTTTCGCTCACGGTGTTTGGGGCGGCCGCGCTGTTGATCGCCTATCCTGTGTTGGAAAGCGTGATTAAGCTTGTGGGCGGGGTGTGGCTGGTGTGGATGGGGCGGGGCATGATTCTTGCCGCCCGCGCCCAGTTTCGGGATCGCATGAATGCTGATATTGATGTGAACACGATCTTTGGCACACCGTGGAAGAGCTACCAGCAGGGGCTTTTCACGAATCTTTCCAACCCCAAAGTGGTGTTGTATTTCGCGGCGATCATTGCCCCGCTCATGCCGGCGCATCCCACCATGGGGGATGCGATACTGATTGTGCTATCCATTGTGGCCAGCACGTTTCTTGGCTTTTCGACGCTCGCGTTTTTCCTTTCCACCAAGGCCATGCGGAAAAGATTTGTCTCGGCGGGCCCATACATCGACATGGGTTCTGGGATATTTTTCGTCATCGCCGGTGCGTCACTTGCTATTAATGGAATTGCTACCTTGTTAATGGGTAAATAAAACCTGGTTGACAGAGGTTTGCCAGGCGCCGTTTTTATCGTTGCCGGTATGTTTACTCCCAATGATGACATCATAGAATCACGGCGGACCATTTCGCGCCGCCGTGCGTTAGGGGTTGGCGGCACTGTCAGCCTCGCCGGTTTCATCGCTGCCTGCGCCCCCGGCACGAAAACCACCAACACCGCAGCCAGTACCAGCACCAGTGCTTTTGCCACCTCGACGACGTCGGTGGCTGCCGCTGCTGCCAACGAGCAGAAGCTTCGGGAATTGCTCAATGCGGCCCCCGGTTGCGTGACGACACCCGAGGAAACCCAGGGGCCCTACTATTTTGATGTGGATTCTATCCGCAGCAATATCACCGAGGACCGCCCCGGCCTGCCGCTGGAGCTCATGATCCGGGTGCAGAACGTGGAGGGCTGTGTGGTGGGGTCGAGCGATAATCCGGTAGCCAATGCTGCAGTGGAAATCTGGCATTGCGATGCCGGTGGTGTGTACTCCGGTTTTGAAGTGTCCTCCCAGGCGGCCAATAATGGCGGTGCCGGCGGCGCCGGTGGTGCTGACGGTGGGGGAGCGGCGCCATCGGGCAACCCGCCGGTCGGCGATCCACCTCAGGGCAATCCGCCATCCGACAACCCGCCCCAAGGTGGTGGTGAGGGCGGCCCCGGTGGCGGGCCGCAGGGTGACGGCGGCCAATCCACCAGCGGTTCCGTGTCCGATGGCAGCTATGCCGCGGGTGATAAGGAGGCCACAACCTCGGACGATGGCACCTATTTGCGGGGTGCTCAAATGACCGACTCCGAGGGGATTGTGCGGTTTACCTCCATTTACCCCGGCTGGTATGTGTCTCGAACCGTGCACATTCACGTCAAGGTGCATATTGACCGCAAGACGGTGCTCACCACCCAACTGTTCTTCGATGACACCTTAAGCGACACCATCAATGCGGATGTGAGCCCCTATAACAAGCACAAAAACCGCGACACCTATAACGACACCGACAAGATTTTCACCAAGGAAGGACTAGTGAAGGCCGAATACGACGGCACAAAGGTGCTGGCCGCAATCAACATTGGCATAGCGGTATAGTCCCTGTTACCCGCTGGGGTGCTTGTGCCGTCGTAAAGCACCCAGGGAGCAAAAACTCGCCCGCAGCGTATACGTGTCGGGCGAGTTTTTTGCTATGTCAAGTCTTGTTGCGTTTTAGGACATTTTGTTGAAGGCGTTTGCCATCTTGGACTTCTTGTTGGCGCCATTATTGCGGTGGAACACGCCCTTAGTAACAGCCTTGTCCATGGCGCGGGAGGCAACACGCAGCTGAGCTTCGGCGGCAGCCTTATCGCCGCTGGCCACAGCCTCACGGAACTTACGAATCTCGGTGCGCACAGCAGAGCGGATGGATTGGTTGCGCTGACGGCGCTTTTCGTTGGTGAGCACCCGCTTCTTCTGGGACTTAATATTTGCCATAATAATCTACCTCTTGGGTCTTGATGGAAGACCACCTGGGCATACAATACCTCAACCCCAAGGTCCTGGTTGATTCTGCCTAGGTGTGTGTTGCATTGGGCAACGAGGAATTAGCCTAGCAGGACTCCCTAGCTAATTCCAACCATATTCGTTGCGTAGCCGGCTGGCGATCCGATTGAATCGACCCAGGGGAATAACGGCTCCTTGGCGGCGAATGGCAGTTTCCGCCACCTTGATGACCTTATCGAGCCGCAGCCAAGAGCGACGGCCCTGCTCATCCCAGGGGCCCGACCCGATGTCTAACCATTTCTCGTCATTGGCATGTTCCGGATTGGGCGAGGTGATGAGCCCTAGCACGTGGTCGCCGGTGCGGCCGATGACCACCAGGGCACGCTCCGTAAACTTCGGGATGGTGTCATCGGTGGTGGTTGTCGTCTCGTCATTGGGGTCCGCATCGCGGTTAGGCACCCAGAACCATACAACCTCACCGGGATCAACTTGGCCGTCCATATTGGGGGCATAGAAGATATTGCGGGGAAAGGAATCGCTGGTGCATACGGTAAAATCGCAGGTAAAAGGCCTATCTGCTTTGGTGGGTTCGATGCCTTGCAAACCCAACCTGGAGTACAGCATGTCGAGACCTTCGTCGAGTGCACCCGTATGATCGCGGCGGAATAACTCTAATATTTTGTCCAACCAGCGTTTGGGCTTTTTCTGGTCAGCGGGTTTCGGCTGATGAAGAATATGCCGGTGCCCGCTTTCTTGACGCCGTAGCTTCATGGTCAACACTCTAGTCACTTCCCACTGTAGTTATTAGGATTCGCGCCTTAATGCGTGGTTTGTTATTAGATTTACACTTTAATTATACATTGGCCCATAGGGGTTTATCCAAGGGGGACTGCAATTTTGCTTTCAATATTTAGGGGAGTCTCAGCGTTCGTTAAAGGTGGTTGTGGCGGTATGGAGCAGTGGAAATGGCATGGTTGTCGCTCGTGAAACATTGGGTCACACCCATGTTAATAAGTGATATGATTAACATTCATGGGGTGAGATTTATAATTTTTATGATTGCTACCACATTGGTGAACCCGCGGGGGCGAATCATGGTGCGGTACGACGCGAAAAGGCGTTCTGGAAACCGTCTACTCATGCGGTAATGTGAGGGGGATTTTAAGGAGAAAGAGGGATTATGGCCAAAAATTTCGCAGAAACAACGTTTACCGACCTGGAACATATTCGAAATTTCTGTATCATTGCCCACATTGACCATGGGAAATCCACCTTAGCGGACCGTATTTTACAATATTCCAATGTGGTGGATGCGCGGGATATGCGCGACCAATACCTCGATAATATGGATATTGAGCGGGAGCGAGGCATTACTATTAAGGCCCAAAATGTGCGGTTGCCTTGGGTACCCCGCACCGGCCCGTATCAGGGGCAAGAGATTGTCATGCAGATGATCGACACCCCCGGCCACGTGGACTTTACCTACGAGGTTTCCCGCGCGCTTGAAGCCTGCGAGGGGGCAATTTTGCTTGTCGACGCCGCCCAGGGGATTGAAGCGCAAACCCTGGCTAACCTCTATCTGGCCATGGAAAATGACCTCGAAATCATTCCCGTCCTCAATAAGATCGACCTGCCCGCCGCCGACCCCGAAAAATACTCCCTCGAAATCGCCCATATTATTGGTTGCGAACCCGAGGATGTGCTGCGGGTTTCCGGTAAAACCGGCGAGGGGGTCGAGGCGCTCTTAGATAAGGTAGTTGAGCTCGTGCCCCCGCCCACCACCGACTACCCCATGGATGCGCCCGCCCGCGCCATGATTTTTGACTCGGTCTACGATACCTATCGGGGCGTGGTCACCTATATCCGCATGATTGATGGCAAGCTCACCCCGCGCCAAAAAATCAAGATGATGTCCACCGGCGCCGTTCACGAGCTGCTAGAGATCGGCATTGTATCGCCCACTCCCAAGAAGTGCGAGGGGCTGGGTCCCGGCGAGGTGGGATACCTCATCACTGGCGTGAAAGACGTGCGGCAATCCAAGGTGGGCGACACCGTGACCTGGGCCAGCAAGGGCGCGACCGAGCCGCTTCAGGGCTATGAGGACCCCAAGCCCATGGTGTACTCCGGGCTGTTTCCCATCTCCCAGGCCGACTTCCCGGACCTGCGGGATGCCCTAGAGAAGCTGCAACTCAACGATGCCTCCCTCACCTATGAGCCGGAAACCTCGGTGGCATTGGGCTTCGGGTTCCGCTGTGGTTTTTTGGGGCTGCTCCACATGGAAATCACCCGCGACCGACTCGAACGAGAGTTCGGTTTGGACCTGATTTCGACCGCGCCGTCGGTGTCCTACCGGGTGGTTGCCGAGGATGGTTCGCACACGCACGTCCATAACCCTTCTGATTGGCCGGGCGGCAAGCTTCGAGAGGTGTGGGAGCCCATCGTCAAGACCACGATCATTGTGCCAAGCGAGTTCGTGGGCAGCACCATGGAGCTGTGTCAGTCGAAACGTGGCCAGATGGGGGGCATGGATTATCTTTCCGAGGATCGGGTCGAACTGCGCTACACCATGCCGTTAGGCGAAATCATTTTCGATTTCTTTGATGCGCTCAAGTCTCGCACCAAAGGCTATGCATCCCTCAACTATGAGGAGGCGGGGGAGCAGGAGTCGAACCTGGTTAAGGTGGATATCCTGCTCAACGGCGACCCGGTGGATGCGTTTTCGGCGATCGTGCACCGGGATTCGGCCCAATGGTATGGCAATAAGATGACCAAGAAACTCAAGGAGTTGATCCCGCGTCAACAGTTTGAGGTGCCAATTCAGGCCGCCATTGGCTCGAAGATTATCGCCCGGGAGAATATTCGGGCGGTGCGCAAAGATGTGCTGGCCAAGTGCTATGGTGGTGACATTTCCCGAAAGCGGAAACTTTTGGAAAAACAGAAGGAAGGCAAGAAGCGCATGAAATCGCTGGGGTCGGTGTCGGTGCCCCAAGAGGCTTTCGTGGCGGCCCTATCGACCGACGACAATAACAAAAAGTAGGCGCTACCACCCTAAAAATTTCACCCCCTCTGCCACCCCCGTTATTTCTCAGAATGGGGTTAGTGGGGGTAATTTTTTGGGGTAGGGCCAGTAAAACCTAGGTGAGATTTACATCGGTTTAGCGTTAAATAATCTTGGTAAAAAATTGGGATATTTTCAGCTTTTTTGAGGAAACTCTGCCGGATTTATTCGGGATTGGCAGGAGAAGATTGGGGGCCGCGGCGGCGATAATTCGAGACCTAAACCCCCTATTATGGGGGTAATATAAGTGATGGTGGGGTCGCATACCCCCATAGGAAGTGTCGAAAGTGGGTGCGAATAATGGTGCCTAACGCCCTGCCTTGGGCGTCGACAAGCTTATATTTCGTCCAGCCAGTCGGTGAGGGCTTTCGCTAATGCCTGCGCCTGGTGGATGGCCATGCCCAGCTGCGTATCGCGGGCAAATAACCCCAGCACCAAGTGGCCGACCGGCGGATGCTCAATCCTAGCCATGCCTAGGAATTCGGAGTTCGGTAATTCAACGGCGACGACGGTTTCTTGCAGGTCACTTTTAAGCGGGTCAATTACCTGGGCCTGAGCCAGGGACACGCTCAACATGGAGGCGTTTAATGCCGCCATGCGGGATGCATCATCGGGTGAGTTAAAACCGATTGAGGCGACGTGGATGCCGTCCCCGGTGCCCAAAATGATTGAGTGTATTCCCTGGTACTGGTTGCGCAGATGCGACAGCAGCGGCAGAGCTGCTGCTGCAATGTCGTTTGCACCAAAGTCACGCCCACGCACCCGACGGTGTCGAGCAATGAATTCGTCTGTCATGAGTTACTCCTGATAGCGAGTTCCACCACCCGGGCCACATCTTCACGAATTCTGGGATCCGCTACGACAACTGGAGTGGGCGGCATGATCGGGATGGGCGGCATTCCCGGGGGCACCACAAGGGGTGCGGCACCAGCAATAGCACCATCGCCTAGATCAACTTTAGTCAATTGCTCAGTCAGTAACGTCTTCGTCATGGAAGTGATAGTGGCTTCGTCGATTTCAACGAAGTTCAGAGCGATACACAGCCGCCCCTTTTTCAGGGGGGTTTTTACCTCTGGAATCCACTGTTCCAACTGTTCTTCAATCAGGGTGGGGTCACCATATAGCCACAACACTACACCCGCATCTGGGTTATTCAGTGCCGCCCGGGTGGATTCGAATCGGTCCTGGCCAGCCGTGCCAAACAGGCCGATTTCGGTGCCATCATCGCGTTTCCAAATGCCGTAGTCGATGCCCACGGTCGTGGTGGTCTTCCACCTAGGGATGAATTCGTCGTTTTCCGACCCTTTGACTTCCGTCATAATGGGAAGCACGGTGGATAGGGTTTCGACACAGGTGGTTTTCCCCACCCCGACGGGGCCCACGAAAACCACACCTTTAGTGGTAGGAGAGCCGATGATTGCATCCTGGGGTACGGAGTGATAGGGGTCCAGGTCAAGAACGTCGAGTTCTTCGATCTTGCCATGACGCCGTCTGCGGAAGGAGTTCGATTGCATTGTCTTAATAATTCCCTAATCCGAATTTGATTTGACCCAATATCTTAAGTATTGATTAAGTAGCCTAGGTTGTCTAATCTGAAATCTAATCGGGTTCACCCGATTGGCGTGAGCTGGTTTTCCCACTATAGAAAATATAGCGAACGTTGAAACAGGTCCGAATCGAAAAGGAATTGGCGAATATGTCCCAACAAGATCATCTTAATAATTTTTTGAATAGCCTCGCAGAGGATATCTCTGGCTTCATTGGTGCTTCGGTCGTGGACCTGAGTACGGGCATGTCCTTGGCCTCGGTTGCCCGGGTGGCAAACTTTGACCTTGATGTCGCCGCCGCCTATAACTGCGAAATGGTGAAAGCAAAGCGGAAGACCATTCAGGCTCTGGGCATTGACTCCCACTTGCAGGATATGCTGCTTACCTTGTCCGACCAGCTCCACCTGGTGCGGGTGCTCAATAACGACCTGTTCGTGTATGTCGCTGTCCAGTCTTCACAGTCCAACCTGGCTCTGCTGCGGACCGCGGTGAACGCCAATATTGAGAAGTATAATCTGGTCTGAAATGGTCGCCCGGAGTTAGCGGACCCCACGTCAGAACCAGAATCTTCCACGGACGAATCCGCCACCGAATCTGCCCAATCCCTTGCCAGCCCGGCGGCACCTGTCGTCGAGGCTGGGGCCGTGACCGCAACGACTCCCGTAGCTCCCACTACGGAGACTGATGCAGTCGATACGGTCGATGCGGCTGATGCTCCTGCAAACCCGGACGCTTCAACAGCTACAACAGCTGAAACCGCCACAGCGGTTCCAGCTACGCCAGCGGTTGATTCCGTAGCGGCCAATCCGCCGGAGCAGACCTCAGCGCAGGTTGACAAGGAACCAGCAGATACACCAACGATGGTCATGCCAGCAGTGGTGCAACCAACATCACCGCAACCATCATTAGAGTCAGAGAATAAGAAACCGGAATCGGGCACCCAGGTGCCGGAACTGGAATCAAAAACATCGGGCGCTGATGATGACCCAAAACTCAAACCCGAACCCGAACCAACAGTCGAGGCCGAAACCAAGACCGAAGTCGAAAAAAGCGGCAACGACGAAACCAACGACGAGCCCGAAAAAGCGGCTCACGGCGGCGGTAGCGGCACGGCAGCGGGGTCGGGTAATGAGTTACCGGCTGAGCCACACCAGCAAGCTACTCGGCCCACAGAGGCGGAGTTAGCGGACCAGGATCGGTCGAAGTTGGCGTTTCTGGAATCGGAATACCTCATGATGGAAATACCACCTTTGGGCCTGGATTCAACCACCGGAATAGACTTCTTGGATGACAACGATGATTACTCGGACCCGGTCTTTGCCGCAGTAAAAAAAGACCTGGAACGAAAAGAACGAGAACAAGCAGCTGCCGCGGCCGCCGCCGCAGCCATGGCAGCCGCCTCGGATCCATCATCGTCAGGGGATAATGTCGCCGACAATATGGATAATCCCGCACCAACCGATACCAATTCCAAGCCGCAGCAACAACCAGCGGCAGCGAAGAAAGTACCACTACCGGATTATCCCACCGTCGAAATGCATTTCCCCGCTGATCCCGGGAATAACCAGTTAGACGAAACCGCGGAGGTGCAGATCGTGATGCCGCCCTATGATTCGGCACCTCGAAGAAACCCATCACCGCGGAATCTGCCAGACCGACAGCAACCGCCACAAGCACCCCCACAAGCCAATAACCAGTCGGATGCCAGGTCTAACGGGCACCGAGGTTTGTGGAAGCGCTTATTTAGGCGACATTGAAGAACAACGACAATCGGTAGCCTAGCCGCCAGAACGGCTGCTACTGGTACGTCGGTCCGATATCTCAATCGGGCATACTTACACAGGCATGTACCTCTGCCATAGAGAGAGTGATACGTGCCTGTGTTTCTCTTGAGTGTTGGCTGCGACCTGGTGGTCTGCGGGGTTCTCACCGGAATATTTATGGGCCGGCTTGGTCGCATTATGAGAATTGCCCAAATATAGGGGCGATGGCTGATTGGTGTGACCTTGGGTTTTCCTGAATTTTATGGCAAATAGTCCTCATGGTCTAGGCTTATATAAGGTTACAGCGAATACGAGCGAAATGCCGGGGTTCTTTTATAAGGGGCTCATGAATCTTTGCAGCATATCTGCCGCGGTTCGGTGGATGTTGTTGGTGGCATTTTTCTTCTAGTTTCATCTGGTTAACCCCGATAAATTCACTATAATGGGGGTAAAATGAAATAATGGTATTTGTTCATTGTTACGCATTTTAGATTAAAAATGGGTAGCATATTTATATAACTGTAATAGTGGTGTTTAGGCGGAAATTTAGATTTCCCTCGTTCATCTCTCATTTCTTTGTAAGGAGTTTCTTGTCATGAGCCGAAGGCTTGTCACAGCTTTGGGTACGTCGATCGTCCTTGCAGTGCCTATCATTGCTGCCGCCCCCGTGGCCGGCGCCAATGAGGAACCGTATTTCACGGTCGCAATTAGTGAGGGAAAATGCCTGCTCAGCCTCAATCAGGCCAACCCTCAGGCGAAGCAGAATCAACAATTCCTCTCTTCGCCCACCAAAAACCGCATCCAATACTTCAGTTCGAGGATTCCCGGCCTGGAAGCGCTGGTAAATGAGCTTGCCGACGCCCATACGTCGGAAAAAACCGCGCTGGCGGGGGGCGACAATGTGGGCTTAACCAAGTCTGGCGATGCCCTCACCGCCACCAAGTCCAAGATCACCGAGCTAGTCACTAGAAGCGGTATGAACGAGAAAGATGCTGAAGAGATCGTCAAACTTGCCGATGACTACCGTAAAGAAGGCGGCCCCACCCAGGTCAGCTATGAGGTGGAGCAAAAGAAAATCGCCGCGGCTCTCACCGCCGCCACCACCGCCCTCTCAACCGAAAATCAGTTCGCCAATAACAATAAATCCCTGCCGGATAATTCCCCCAAGTTCAACCAAATCAATGCCGAATGGGATGCGGCCTTCCGTAACGCGGTTGAGGGACAACACAGTGGGCGGCTCACCGCCATTAAGGCCTGCCAGGAAAACCGGACCGTCACCGCTGGCGGCACCGGTGCGACCAGTGCACCCGCCACGACCAGCGGGGCGGCAAAAACCAGCGAAGCGCTACAGCAGCCGAGCAGCCCACTGTATAAGCTGCTCCACACCCTTTCGTCCGTGTCAGGGGTGGCTGGGACGATTATCACTGTGTTCCAGAACCTTCTGAAAACTGGTGCTATCAAATTCTAGCTGGTCGGCCACCCCGGCCAGGTGGTAGGGGCTACCTGCCGCCACCGCTGATGTGCCGCCATGCGATGGGTAGCTGCTCGGCGTAATACGGCCAGTTATGGGTGCCACCATGCAGGTAGGTTACCTGTTGGTGGGTCATGCCCTGCGCCCGCATTGCATCATCCAGGTCGTGGGTGCACTGATTCACCAGTTTCTCTAAAATCACCGACCCGGTGAGCGTGATCGGCCCACCATCTTTGGCAACAATATCTTTATCCCGCTGTGTCACCTCGCCATCCGCGGTAAACAGGTACACCGGCATGCCGCGCAACCCAGACGGGTTGGCGGTTACATCATTCCGGCGCCGCTCCGCCGACACCCCCGGCCCCCACTGGTTATCGGGGTTACCGCCGGTTGCCGTGTTAATCAGGTTCAAAAACCCGCGGCCATCGGTGCTTATGGGGGAGTAACACCCCGAAAACCCAAACGTGCCCCGGTACAGGTCCGGGTGCAGGTTTGCCAACCGTACCGCCGCACTGCCGCCCATGGATACGCCACCAATATACCGGGTGCCGTTAAACTTCAGGTCGGCTTCCCGCTCTAATACGGTGGGCAGTTCGCTGGTCAGAAACGTTTCCCACTGCATCCGACCCAAGAGTGGGTCGTCGGACTGCCAGTTGGCGTAATTCGACCCGGTTGCCTCTGTCGGCATGACTGCCGTCACCTGCTCGCCGCTGAGCTGTTGCACATTGCCTTCCCGCAGCCACCCGGACTCCTTCGGCGCGGTCACCCCATCCAACAGATACAGCATTGGTGCCGGCTTACCCTGGTCCTTCGCGTGCTGCACCTGTACCTGCACCACCCGCCGCATCGCCGGCGACTCCACGAACAACCGTTCGATACCGGGGTGTTGGGCGTCGGCCTCCCGCTTCGCCAACCGGGGCGCCGCATAATCCCGCAGTGAGGCGGGCGGGTATGGGTTCGGCCGGAAATAGATGGGTGGCGTCGGCACATACCCAGGCGTTGACCCCAAGAGTCTTTCCAGCTCCGGGGCTAGCCTGGGATCCTTCGACATTCGCTCAACCGCACTCGACGACCCCAGATCCCCCACATCTGCAGCCCCCGCCGGCACCACCCCCAGGTTCAGGCCGGCACTCACACCCGCCACGACTAGCCCCCCAAGGATTCGCATCGCTTTTCGACGCATCAACCTCACCGCTTTCCTATCGGATAAATCATGGAATGATTATAGTCCGACTGTTAGGCGTCGAAAAGCTTATTGGCTCATATGCCGCCACGCGATCGGCAGCTGCTCCGCAAAATACGACCAAAAATGGATACCACCCTGCTGATACGTGATCTTCTGGTGGGTCATGCCCCGCGCCCGCATCGCATCATCCAACTCGTGTGCGCACTCATTCGACATCTTCTCCAACACCACCGAACTCGGGATCGCCGCATTCCCCACCGGACCGTACTTCGCAGTAATACTCCGATCCCGGGGCGTTATCACCCCATCTGCCGTAAACACATACACCCGCATATTCTTTAAGCCCTCCGGGTGTGCCGTCACATCATTCCGCAGCCGCTCCGCTGACGTTCCCGCCCCCCACTGATTATGCGGATTCCCGGCCCCCGCGGCCACTATCATATTCAAAAACTCTCGTCCCATATTGCTTGTCGTGGAATAACACCCCGAAAGCCCAAACGTGCCCCGGTACCGATCCGGGTACAGGCTTGCCAACCGCACCGCGGCCCCCGCACCCATCGACGCCCCGCCAAGATACCGGGCGCCATTAAACTTCAAATCCGCCTCCTTCTCCAGCACAGTGGGCAGTTCACGCGTCAAAAACGTTTCCCACTGCATCCGCCCCAACATCGGATCATCCGCCTGCCAGTTCGCATAATTCGACGACCGGGCCTCCGTTGGCATCACCACCGTCACCTGCGCATCCTGGTGCAATTGCTGCACCTTCCCCTCCGTCAACCAGCTTGACGTGTCATTCGAAGCCGCCCCATCCAACAAATACAGCATTGGTGCTGGCTTGCTCCGGTCCTTCGCGTGCTGCACCTGCACCTGTACCACCCGCCGCATC
>CAUVMZ010000007.1:0-31777 GCA_963552855.1 uncultured Corynebacterium sp.
AATAAACCGGTGTTTCTTATAGCGGTGATGTCATGGGTTGATCCAGGTAATGGCTCGGAAATATAAAATATTTCACCCGCCTGATCAGTGAGTATCTGCAGGTTATACCCTGCTTTGTGGTGTTTCCCGCTGTACAAGTTCCTGGCGTTCTTCCACCACCAGCATGGTACGAGCGTGCCGTCTAGTACGTATAACCGTTGAGGCCTGAGATCTTTGGACCTTGGTGGGGGTGGGAGCACTACGTCAAGGATGTTGAGTACATTGTTAATCGCTCTGGAGATAGTGGGTTGGGATGTGCCAAAAATATTGGCTAGGGTTTGTTGTCGTATGTTTTCTTGCAGGTAGAGCATGGTGATTTGCACACTGGTGAACACTCCCAGGCTTGGAGGGCAATGGTGCGGTATCCCTGATGTGGTGATGATATTCGCTAGGGTGAGGAGATTATCCGTGGTGAGTGTGCTAGGATCAGCGGTGCGGGGTTGATAGAGTATTTTATTGTTTTTCACACTTACTATAAGTACACTACCGGCCTCGTTTTCCTATGCTTTCGGGGGTGATCGTTCACCGGGTGGTGGGGGTTGTAATTTCAAACGCTTGAATAAGCTTCAAGGGCGGCAGCTGTAAAGAATGCGGTTTGAGTGAGACCAATCTACGCCTCAGTGGTCTCCAGCTCTATCTCCATGGTCTTCAATACAGGTGACAGCATGGAGGCATTTAATTGGGATGCAAACACCGCCACCAGAAGTGCCAGCATAAGTGCGATGGCTTCTACAACTGGTATTTTTGGCAACTCCACCGATGCGGTGGCGGCGGATGTACGCCTGCGGTATGTGGCGAATCAGACGTGGGCATGGTTCCCCCTTTCTAGGGTGATTTTTGGTTAATTGTGGCCCAGATTGCAATGATGCATTATTTATATGCTGTCACACATTTAGGGGGAATTGTGACTGATTCGCAAAAATTCCACTAGTGTCGATATGCGTCCAAATCCACTTGGGGTGTGGGTTGCAATTCTGCGGTAGCAGGGTTGACAACACTGGGGTTCTTGAAATCCACATCATGGTCGTTACCACTATCCACATATGGAATCTTGCCGTCAAGCACATCCATAACCCGTTGCTTATCAATAGTTTTCGTCCAGGTTCCGACCAGAAGCGTGGCAACCGCGTTACCGGAGAAATTAGTTAACGCCCGGGCTTCGGACATGAACCGGTCAATACCCACAATGACGCCCACGCCATCGAGCAGTTCGGGACGGTGCGACTGCAGACCCGCCGCCAAAGTGGCGATACCGGCACCAGACACGCCCGCTGCACCCTTAGATGCGATAATCATAAAGACCAATAGGCCGATTTGTTCGCTCAGCGACAGCGGCTTGTTCATGGCATCGGAAATGAAAATGGCTGACATGGTGAGATAAATGGCGGTACCATCCAGGTTAAAGGAATAGCCGGTGGGCACGACGATACCTACGGTGGACTTGTCCACTCCCACATGCTCCATCTTGCGCATCAAATTCGGCAAGGCCGATTCGGAAGAAGACGTGGCGAGAATAAGCAGATACTCGCGGCCCAAATATTTGGCCAGCTTGAAAATGTTAAACCCGGTAAACAGCCGCAGGACCAGCCCCAAAACCCCGAACACGAAAATGACGCAGGTGATGTAGAAAGCAACCATTAAAATGGCAAGCTGCTTGACCGCCTCAATACCGGTGGCGCCCACCACGCCGGCGATAGCGCCAAAAGCACCAATGGGGGCAATCCAGAGGATCATGGTAAGGATTTTGAAGACCAACCGTTGCAGGTGAGCAATGGCACCCAGTATTGGCTCACCCTTACGACCCATGGACTGCACCGCAAAGCCCACGAGGAGCGCCACAAAAAGGGTTTGCAACACCGAGCCTTCGGTGAGCGCGGAAAACAGCGTATCGGGAATAATGGATTGGATAAACCCGATTGTGCCACCGCCATGATCGGCTTTGGCAGCGTATTCGGCCCCCGCGGTTTTCGTAGCCTCAATATTAAGATTATGGCCAGGCTCAATAACATTACCCACGGCCAACCCCACGGCAAGGGCAAACGTGGACATGGTGATGAAATACCCAAGGGCAATGCCACCGGCCTTCCCCACACTCGCGGCGGCCCGCACCGAGCCGATGCCCAACACAATGGTGCAGAAAATCACCGGTGAGATCATCATCTTAATGAGATTGACGAACATGGTGCCCAGCACCTTCAATTCCTTGGCCACATTGGGAGCAACCAGACCAAAAATAATGCCAGCGATCACTGCAATAATAACGCCGATATAAAGCCAGTGGGTGTTATCCCTTCTTGGTTTTTTGGGTTCCGCAATGCGCGGAGTAGTAGAAGCTTCAGCCATGATTAAACTCAATTTCTTTTACAACGGTTTCATGGTGACCACACGAGGAAACATGGGAAAATCGCACCCTCATGTGATTCGTAACTCACTCAGTATATAGGTGACCCAGGATACAATGATGCAGATTATTTGGAATATAGGTATAAGGCGACCATCATCGTAACGATTTACTGTTTCAACAGGTATTTTGGTATATTGTTGCATGCATCAACAATGAAGTAATGCCCTTATATCCACCCTCAACCGGAGGTAATCAAAGAGTGTAAAAATGTGAAATTCACCCCATAAAAATCGCCGAATGGCAGCACTGTACCCCATAAGTCCCCATGTTATCGTGGGCATAACGCACAATGGTGACTTCTTCGTATGCTGAAAAACTAGCCCTTAAGAATAACTACCATTTTCACCGAAAACATGAGGCGAAGTACGCAGCTAATTTTCAGCAAGATATAACGTAATGCTATTACGATGAGTTGTGACGTTCCGCAAGGAACACCAAATCTATGAACAAAATAAAGGAGCAGCGGCAATGTCTGCCACTGGATTATTAGTTTATCTCTGCGGATTCTTCGCAGGAGCCTACCTGGTCTTTCAGGGGGCCCGCATGATGGGCAACCCTGAAAAATTATGGTCGGCGCTGAATAATTTTGGCACATTAACACCCGCCAAAACCATGCGAACGGCGGCGTTTTTCCCACCCGCCCTCATTGCTGCTGGACTCTTGCTGGCCAGCAACACCGCAATCTTGTTCTCGGGAATCCTCTCCATTGTCATCCTCTTGGCATTCACCCGAATCATCATCAAAACTCCTGCAGACAATTTAGTTTTCGGTACTCCCGCCAAGAACTCGACCGAACCTGATGCAGCTGAACAGCAAAAAAACTCCATTGTTGCGGTGAATATTCTTGTCATGGTCATGGCATTCCTTACCTATCTCGGGGATTTCCAAATGAAACTATGGGAATACATTCCCCTAGGAATTGGTGTTGTCTTTGTGATCGCAGTATTCAGCTACCGGTTCACAATGCTGAAAAAGGCACACACAACGACTCTCCCCACCCCGGTGCAACCGCTGGCATCCGCTGCTGCATAAAATTCGCATAAACCCATGGTGGCCATCCTTACTAAAAGGGGATGGCCACCATGGGTTTATGCATCTCGCCTGATAGACATATTACTGTAACCACGGCCTCACTACACTGCCGAGTCCCCCGCCTTCCTATGCAATATCGGCACCAATCTTGCCCGCCCACTGCGAGGGCACCAATAACAGCGGCAAGGGCAAGAATGATCTTGATACCGCCAAGACGGCCTTATAGTCTTCTGCTGTCCAGGTATTGGAGCCTGAAGAGCTGGTACCGGTTGCGTCCTCAGCAATCGTTCCGACAACCATCCCGGCAGCACCTCCCCCATTGCCTGCATCGGTAGCAAAAACAGGTTAAAGACACAAGGCAAAGCTCACTGCCAAGACCTCACTCATGACACAATATTTCATAGGGTTATCCTTTTGAAAATGAGATTGAGTAGATTCTCCGCATTGTCGATGACACGGCGTTGAGCATGTGAATTGGGCCAACCATAAATCCACGAAAGTTTATCCGAGGCGTACACTTCTGTGACTGGTCTGGTGGATGCCACCACGCAGGAGCGACGGCGGTAACGGCATTACCCGGTATGAATCCGATATGGCTTCACCATGGGAAGGCGTCGCAAAGCATCCACGGACCGGCTTTGTCCCCCAGGAAACCAACACTGTGGCTTTACCACACATATTCGACTAGACCAAGCTGTCCAGGTAGCATGAATTCATTCAGACCACGAAAGGAACCCTCATGCTCGACACCACGGGAACACTGCATAAAGTAGACATTGGCGAGTTTATAACCGAAGCTGGCGCAACCATTCCCAATGTCACCATCGCTTACCAGGCATGGGGAACCTTCCACGGCAATAACCTCATCGTGGTAGAACACGCATTGACGGGGGATTCTAATGTGGTCAGCTGGTGGGATGGCGTGGTCGGGCCGGGGAAAGCCCTAGATACCGATAAATATTGCGTGCTCTGCACCAATGCCCTGGGCGGATGCATGGGCTCCACGGGGCCAACCAGCCTCGCGCCCGACGGCAACCACTGGGGATCCCGCTTCCCCGCGCTCTCCATTCGGGACCTGGTAGCAGCGGAAAAACAATTCCTCGACAAAATCGGGGTAACGACGATACTCGCGGTCCTCGGTGGTTCTATGGGTGGGGCTCGAACCCTGGAATGGACCCTGCTCTACCCGCAACTCGTCAACGCCGCACTCGTCCTAGCAGTCTCAGCCCGAGCCAGCGCCTGGCAAATCGGGATACAAACCGCCCAAATATCCGCTATTGAACAAGACCCCGACTGGCATGGCGGCGACTACTATCGCACCGAAGCCACCCCGCACAACGGCTTGGCCGCGGCCAGGCGCATCGCACACCTCACCTACCGGGGCGAACTAGAAATCGACGAGCGTTTCGGCACCATGGTACAACCAGGGGAAAATCCGCTAGGTCCCTACCGCGACCCCCATCAACGGTTTGCGGTACAAAGCTACCTCGATTATCAGGGGGTAAAACTCACCGAACGATTCGACGCCGGCACATATGTCACTCTGACCGAGGCCATGAACCGACACGATATCGGACGCGGACGCGGCGGACTCAATAAGGCACTTGCCGCATCACAGGTACCAACCATGATCGCCGGCGTAGACACAGACATTCTTTACCCCTACCACCAGCAAGAACACCTCTCCCGCAACTTGGGCAATTTGCTGGCGATGGCTAAGATTTCCTCACCAGTTGGACACGATGCATTCCTGGTGGAATGCCGACAGGTCAGCCGAATCATTCGGCATTTCCTCACCATGGCGGACGCCAATAGCACAGACGCCAATATGTATTTCATTTAGGGCTTTTAGGGTTGTACCTCGTACAGGTCTGACCGCATGATGGTTCCGGGACAATCAGGCGAGCCTTTTGGCCGACCCCCATCCCACCAGGATTCCGGCCTTCACAAGTTACCACCGAACCAGTTTCCCGCCTTTGCGGCAACCATCCCGCCAGTATCAAAAGTGCTGAGCTGGAGTTGCGTTTCCCGCACCCCACTACAGCAGTGCCTGAATCGAGAAAGTACAGCTCAGCACTTGTGCTATAGTCACGGTGGTGTGGTTATACAGTGGCCGCAATAGGGTGACAGCAAGGTCTGATACACGAGGATCTGCTCGGTTTTCACCAAATCCACGGAAACAGCTTTCCACGACTATTCACAGTAAATTTGCTGAGCTGGAGTTGCGGCAGAGAAGTCGTTACCACCATCAAGGTACCTACAGCCTCAATGCTGTACATTTGTTACCCCAGCTCAGCAAACCTGCAGCAACTAAGGAGGATTGGGGATTTCCCGGTAGACTGCATCAAGCAGACTCATCGGGACTCCCCAGGATGATTCGTGGTCTAACGGCTCACTGGGCTAGCTCCCCAGGGAGTCCACGGATGCTGACAAAAAGAGAATAAAGGCACCAACGACAGACGTAAAGATCGCATCAAACTTCCGGGACCGCACCGCCAACACCGAAAGAACTTTCGAATCACAGGTTAATCGCACCACCGACAGCCATACCAGTCCAGCTCCTAGAGTGAACGTGGCGCGGCGCCAGTGCTCCATGACCGCAAATCCGCCAGACACCACAATCGCCAACAAGAAGAGTCCTAAACAACCGTATTGTGCCGTCAAAGGCAATTTAGAAGGTTTGAGGCCAACATCATGTGGATTATCAAGGATGTTTACTGGTTTTTGCCTGGTGGGTTTCCCCTCCGATGGATTATGTTCTAGCGATTCAGGTTTTTTGGTCTTGGCTGAAGTGGTCGCAGCTATCGCCTCAGCGTCCGCCATTTTGCTCCAGTTGCTGCTCCGCGCGTTCTACCACGTTGCGCACCAAAAACGCCCGGGTCAATGGGCCAACGCCACCAGGGTTGGGGGAAACATGACCGGCAACTTCCCACACATCGGGGTGAACATCACCAAGCAATTTGCCATCAACCCGGGACACGCCCACATCGAGCACCGCCGCGCCGGGTTTCACCATGTCAGCGGTCAACATGTGCCCCTTACCTGCGGCAGCAATAATAATATCGGCGGCAGTGGTTTCGGCCTTCAGATCCTGCGTACCGGTATGACACAACGTCACCGTGGCATTTTCTGTTTTACGGGTGAGCATAAGCCCTATCGGCCGCCCTACGGTCACACCCCGACCAATAACCACAACTTTTTTACCCGCGGTCTCCACATCATAGCGTTTCAGCAGGTGAATGGCACCATTAGGGGTGCAAGGCAATGGGGCGGGTTCGTTCAGGACTAATTTACCCAGGTTCACCGGGTGTAGACCGTCAGCATCTTTAGCCGGATCAATGCGCTCCAACACGGCATTCTCGTTGAGATGCTTGGGCAATGGCAGCTGAACAATGTAACCCGTGCATGTGGGATCAGCATTGAGCTCGTCGATGACGGCGTGCAATTCTTCCTGGCTAATATCGGCTGGCAAATCCTTTCGAATCGACTTCACCCCCACCTGTTCGCAGTCTCGGTGCTTCATTTTGACATATGCGTGGCTGGCGGGATCATCACCCACCAGCACGGTTGCCAACCCTGGCGTGATTCCTTTTTCCCGGAGTGTCTGAACGCGAGTGGCAAGATCCGCAAAAATCTCATCCCGATAGAGATTGCCGTCAAGTTTGATTGCTGTCATGGTTGCCATTATATTCACTGCCTAGAATTCAAGAGCCCTAATCTCGCACTGATAATCATCCGTGTGATTGCCCGCACCCACATTCCCTGATTCTGTGCTGGCCCAACCAATCCATCGGAAATCTCAGCCGACATATGGGCCACCACCAGGAAATAGCAAAAGTGCTGAGCTGGAGTTTCCAAAATGAAGGCCCCAGCAAATAGGCACTGAATCGAGAAAGTCCAGCTCAGTACTCTCGCCAATCTTTCGCTGTTGCCGGAACCTACCGACCCCATGGGCATCCAAGCGCATACCCGTGCGATTCGACACGGCGGCAAACCCAAAAATCACCCGTATTGAACAACTTCACCAATAACCGGTCAGATTTTGCAACACCATTCCCTATGAACTTCTTGCCCAGCACCACGCTATGGTCGCATTATCAATACGCCATCCGTTGCGGCGTAAAGTGCTTAATCATGACCACTGAACCTTTCGCGTCGTTTGCCCATATTATTTTCGACCAACCATGCATTCCCCCAAACACCGGCAATGCCATCCGTCTCTGCGCAAACACTGGTGCAACCCTCCACCTAGCTGGGCCATTAGGGTTCAATCTAAAAGATAAAAATCTCAAGCGTGCCGGCCTGGATTACCACGACTTCGCCAATGTGCAGGTACACAAAAATCTCCAGAATTGTTTCGACACCTTACCCGCGCATCAACACCGAGTCTTCGCGTTTAGCTCGCATGGCACCACCACACATACCGATATCACCTACCAATTCGGTGACGTATTATTATTCGGAACGGAACCTACTGGCTTGGATGAATCAGCATTACACCATCCACGAATCACGGAAATTGTGCGGATCCCTATGCGGCCGGGGATTCGGTCGATGAATCTAGCCAATGCCGCCGCCGTGGCGATTTATGAAGCATGGCGACAGTTGGGTTATCCCGGCGCAGCCAATCCTGCCATGCCTGACTCCCACAACACATCGAGCACAATATAGCCAATTTTACCAAGGCTAAATCTTCAACAATCAGAAACAGCCATAAAAGTCACGATGAGCACAACAACTGTAATGGCCATACCATTCGACTCAATACGCAACATCTATGGTTACGAAATCTTTACCCCACCACCCCCGGCTAAGCTGCATAATAGGATAGTAAAGACTGCCTACACTAACCCCGAAAGGAACACGTATGGCACACGAAGCAAGTAGTAAGCGTGATCGTGATGAAGCCCATCTACAAGGGCATTGGTTACTGGCCAAGCTCGGAAAAAAGGTGCTTCGCCCTGGTGGAAAGAAACTCACTAATTGGATGATCGATAACGCAAATCCCACGAATAAGCGTGTGGTGGAATTTGCGCCGGGCTTGGGAATCACGGCCGCTGAAATTTTGGATCGAAACCCAAAAACGTATACAGGCGTAGACCAAGACCCGAATGCTGCTACCGCAACCACATTGTCCACAAAGCAAGCTCGGCTGGGAATCCCTACCGAGGTCATCAATGGTGTGGCATCTGATACTGGCTTGCCGACCGGCTCTGCCGATTTGGTGGTGGGCGAAGCAATGCTCACCATGCAGGGCGAAAAGGGAAAAACCGCTATTGTTTCTGAGGCAAATCGCATCCTAGCTACGGGGGGACGATATGCCATCCATGAGCTGCTACTTACCCCTAATGATGTCGATCAGACGGTTGCCGATAATCTACGCAAGGCTCTGGCCACAACGATCAAGGTGAATGCTCGCCCGTTGACTGCTACCGAGTGGAGTGAGCTACTGGAAAATAACGGGTTTAAGGTGCTATCAATCAAGGTGGCACCCATGGGGTTGTTGCAGCCTAAGCAAATGATCGAGGATGAAGGTCCACGGGTATTGAAGATTATGTTTAATCTGGCCCGTAATCCACAGGCACGCAAGCGGGTTTTGGCGATGCGGAAGGTTTTCAGCGAGAATGCCCAGAATTTAGGTGCCATTTCGATCATCGCGGAAAAGATTTCCGACGTGAAACCTACCGAAACAGCAGTATCCAAGACATCTGAGGCCTCACCCAAAGTTGCCGAGTCCAAGGCTGACGCTCCCAGCGAGACGGCAGCCAACAAAACGGCAGCTCCCAGCGACGAAGCTAATGCTGCTAAAGCTGCAACTCCCAAGGCCACAGCCCACAAAGCTACCTCCACGGCTTCCAAGGCTGAGGCTACCTCTACCAAAGACGCGCAGGCAGTGACGGATGTCAGCAAAAAGTCCGAGGACAAAAAGCCCGAAGTGGCTCAAGACGCCACTCCTCAAAAGGCTGTCCCCAAGCCGCACGATCCGCGAACCCAGAATAAGAAGTCATAGCGATGGTGAGCGATGCCCATGCAACGCCCAAAGCAAACGCTGGGCATCGCCTCGACTCAGGTCGCGTCCACTCATGGTCACCGGTCCCTGCACTAGGTGAAGTCTCACCGTGGAAATATTGGTGATTCTTTGGATTGGTCCGGTGAAGACACCAAATTCTTGAATGTGCCGGCGGAACACGATGGCGGCACGATGTCCGAAAAAGCCACAGTGTTCGATGGCACAGTCGTCGGTAAGCTCGAATGCTTGGCGGCGAAAGTCGATGGGGGACACCAGGAATGCGCGGGCTGGGCTGCGGAATTGGGGGTGCGCCGGCCGGTCGGGGTCAACCCGGCACCCGGTGAGTAGTTCGCACAGCATCATGGCCGTGCGCTTATCGCCAACGGGGAGGATAGTCATGCCGTCGCTGCGCTCGCCGTAGCCTGCGACGGTGACTTGGACCCGCCACCAACCAAACGGCCGCCATAGGGCGGTTTTTCGGAGACTTATTGCATGAACCCGGGACATATTGAGGGTTTTGCGTTGGAGGTTGGCAAGCCCATAGGAGACATTGATAGTGTCACCCACCCGGTGGGCGGTGAATTGGTAGGAGCCATCAATGGTGCGCCAAATGTTGGGGATGGTACTGACAAATACCGGCAGCAGCGCCGCCAAATGGATATCAAATCCCACGCTGGTGAGGGTAAGCACCAGGGATATGAACGCCGACAGGCTAAAAAGCGATGCCAGCAGGGAACGATAGATGGGGATGGGGGGAACGAGGAGCTCGCCTTCGGTGAACTGGCCGAGCAGTTGTTTCTTCAGGTTTTCGGCGGCACGCCGCTTCAGGTAGCGGACTTCAATGCGGGAGTTATGGCCCCCGGCGGTTTCGATGCGCACGGCGGCCAGCCCGAAAAGTCGCGCATGAAAGGGCTGGACAACGTCAATGGCTTGGGTTCGGTCCAGGCGGGCACTGCGGATTTTACGCCGAATAAGACCCCACCGAAAGACAATATCGATGTCGGTAACCGTGTAGCTGGTGGCCCGCCACCACAGGAGGGACGCGCCTGCGGCTATCACCACGCCCGCACCAATGATCCCCGCGGCCTGGAGGGTTTCGGTGCGGTCGTTAGACAGGAGGCGGTGGACGAGATCAAAGGTGTAGTCACTAAAAGTGGTGACGGCAAAAATGATGGAGGCGACGATAAAGCTCCAGGCGCGAAGCACAGGGGTCAGGGGATGGACGCAATGGTTCATGGGTTTATAGGTCGATCATGTTTTCTTTTGCTCGCCGGGCAATGCGAGCCCGGAGCTCATCGGCGAGGTCGGCATCGAGTCCGGGGATTTTGGCGTCAACACTGGCGGATGCAGTGTGTAATCGCAAGGTTTTCAGCCCGTACCTGCGTTCGATAGGGCCTTGGCTTACATCGAGATATTGGACCCGACCATAGGGAACAACGGTAAAGGTATGCCAGAGTTTTCCCTTGCTGAGCAGTAAATCATCGTCGGTTTCAAGCCAGCCGAGTCGATAAACCTGGCGGGGGATGAGCCAAATCTGCCACAGCAGAAAAATCCCGGCAATAATGGCAACATAATAGCCCCAGTGGATGCCCCAATATTCGTCGTCAAAATATCGTCCCCACACAACCGCACCACTGGCAACAACGACATACCAGGGGATACGGGCAAGATAACGCACCTTAATAAGGTCCGGCGACACGGGGGTGAGAGTTTCATCCATAGCGGGTTCCACTTTAGTGGACGTCGAAAAGCGTACCGCTCAGTCTGCCGCTACCAAGCATGTTATCAATTTTGTTACATTCGGCACCCATATGCATAAAACCGCACTTTACGACGCCGCATTGCGCACAACAGAGTGCTATTATATCACGGATCAACTAGACCAAGCTGTACATTTTTGAGCAACTGCGCTAGGGTCAACTGCTAGTTAAATACACGCATACCTAAGGATGAAGATTTCAACATTATGGGCATTCGTTTTACCCGTCTCATAGCAGCCACCGCCGCCACCGTTATAGCCGCCACCGCCCTGGTCGCCTGCTCCAGCAACAGCAATTCCACCAGCGCCAATGGCGAAACCACCATCCGCATTGGCACCACCGACGCGGAAAAGAAAGCCTGGGAAGTATTCGAACAAAAGGCCAAGGAGAACGGCATCAAACTGGAGGTCACAAGTTTTGGTGACTATAACACTCCCAATCTGGCGCTGTCTCAAGACCAAATCGACGTGAACCTGTTCCAGCACCTGAAATTCCTTGCGGAATATAATGTTGCTAACAAGGACAATCTCACCCCGGTCGGCGCCACCGAAATTGTTCCCTTGGCCCTATTCTGGAAGGACCACACTGGCCTCGACGGCATTGATGGGCAAGAAGTCGCCATCCCCAACGACCCTTCCAACCAGGGGCGCGCCATAAACGTACTGGTGCAAGCCAAGCTAATCACACTGAAAGACGACACAAAAAACACCGTCACCCCCACCCCTGAAGACATCGACCAGGACAAATCTAAGGTGAAGGTCGTGCCGGTTGACGCAGCCGAAACCACGGTCGCCTACGGCGAGGGCAAACCCGCGATCATTAATAACACCTACCTCGACCGAGCCAATATTGATCCAAAATTGTCCGTCTTCGCCGACGACCCCAAGTCGGAGGTTGCCGAACCCTACATCAATGCCTTTGTGGTCAAACATGACCGCAAGGATGAGGAAGTCTTCCAGAAGCTGACGGAACTATGGCATTCCCAAGAAGTGCAGGATGCCGTTGCTGAGGATTCCAAGGGCACATCAATACCGGTCACGCGTTCCGCTGAGGATTTGCAAAAGATCCTGGAGCGGTTAGAACAGACCGACAAATAATTCCCTCAGCCCGCACCTAAAACCCCGGTAATACCACTGGGGTTTTAGGGATTTAACCTCAAGAAAGAGGCTTCAGGTGATCGGTACCCAGATCGAATTCAAAAATCTCTCCAAAACATTCCCATCACGCAAAAAAGGTGCTGAGAACGTTGTCGCACTCAGCGATATCAATCTCACCGTAGAATCTGGTGAAATCATTGGTATCATTGGCTACTCCGGCGCCGGCAAGTCCACACTTGTGCGCATGATTAATGGCCTCGACACGCCCACCAGCGGCGAAGTGCTTCTCGACGGCACCAACATCGTGGGTATGAAAGAAAAAGAACTCCGAGCTGTGCGCCGCAACATCGGCATGATCTTCCAACAGTTCAACCTCATGAATTCGCGCACCGCCGCCGGCAACATCGACTACCCGCTCAAACTCGCGGGCACGCCTAAAGACGAGCGAGACGAACGAGTGGCCGAACTTCTCGACTTCGTGGGCCTCTCCGATCGAGGCAGTAACTACCCTGAACAGCTTTCCGGTGGCCAAAAGCAGCGCGTCGGCATCGCCCGCGCACTCGCCAGCAACCCCGCCCTCCTGCTTGCCGACGAAGCCACATCCGCCCTCGACCCGGAAACCACGCATGAAGTCCTCCACCTCCTGCGAAAAGTCAACCAGGAATTAGGCATCACCATCGTGGTCATCACCCACGAAATGGAGGTGGTTCGCGCCATCGCCGACAAAGTAGCAGTCATGGAAAACGGCAAAATCATGGAGTACGGCACCACCTACGAAGTATTTTCCAACCCCAAAACCGTGGTGGCCCAAAAATTCGTGGCTACCTCCCTACGGAACACCCCCGACTCCATCGAATCGAAAGAACTGCTTTCCCACGAGGGCCGCCTTTTCACCATCAACCTCACGGAAGAATCCGGGTTCTTCGCCGCCGCCGCGGAAGCCCGCAATAACGGGGCATCAATCGGCATTGTGCATGGTGGCGTCACCACTTTGCAACGCCACTCCTTCGGCAAAGTCACGGTCCGCCTGACCGGCCCAAATTCTGCGATCAATGACTTTCACAACCGGTTGAAGCGCACCACCGACATTAAGGAGATCCTGCGATGACCACTGCCATTCTGGCCGCCGGCGAAACCAATTGGAATCGGCTCGCCGGCCCATTCCAGGAAGCCATCGTCGACACCCTGGTCATGGTCGGTACCACCCTTGTCATTGGTGGACTGTGCGGCCTCATTCTAGGCATGCTGCTCTACACCACCCGCGCCGGGGGCATTCTTCAAAACAAGTTCATTTTCGGGCTCCTCAATATCCTGGTCAACTTTGTTCGCCCCATCCCCTTCATCATTCTGCTTGTCACCCTCGGACCCCTAACAAAGGCCCTGGTGGGCAGCCAGATTGGTCGGGACGCCGCCATCGTCGGTATGTCGGTCGCCGCAACTTTTGGGGTGGCACGCATCGTGGAACAAAACCTTGTGACCATTGACCCAGGCATGATTGAAGCCGCCCGAGCCATGGGTGCCAGCCCCTGGCAGATCATCACTGGTGTAATCATCCGCGAAGCTTTAGGCCCGCTGGTGTTGGGCTATACCTTCTGCTTCATTGCCATTGTGGACATGTCCGCCATGGCCGGCTATATCGGTGGCGGCGGACTTGGTGACTTTGCCATCACCAAGGGGTATCGGGCCTTTAACCTGGAGGTCACCTATGTGACCACATTCATGATTATCATTATCGTGCAGATCGCCCAGCTCTTGGGCAACTGGCTATCCCAAAAGATCATGCGCCGCTAGCTGAGGGTTGATTGGTAGTTGGCTAGTTGGCCGGCTGAGAGCCAGTGGTCGGCTATGCCCTAGCCACACCGGTAGCCACCCACACCTGAGCGGTTTTGGGCTGGTCCCCACAGCTGGGAATGACCCCCGAAGCTTCCTGTTGCTCCAGGGTTACCAGCCACTCCCGACCATCTCGGTGAGTGACCAGCAGCTTTTCTACTCCTTGGCTTTGGGCCACGGGTTCCGCACTGGTTGCAGTGACCACATCAGTCGTAATAGTCGCAACGGTAAGAACGCCGGGGTGAGGTGTCTCCCCCTGATCGAATATTTTTTCTAAAACCGCTATCTCGGCCACCTGCTGCTGACTAGTAAAGATTCCCCGGCCTCGATTTCCGGGCAAAAACAGTTTATGCTGCAAGGCATAGCTGTATACATCCTGGGCAGCACGGGAATTCAGCCGCCCGTAAAAATAGGCCCAGGGAAACAACATCATGGAAGGGGCAAAGCGATGCCCTTTCGTGTGACTGCATTCCCAAATCGGCGCATCCGGGAATGCCCGCACTAGGTCCTGGGCAATGGGTCGCCCTTTGATCGCACAACAACGATCCCGTTTGGCATGCGTGCAGACAAGAAGCTGTGGTTCGGTGATCACACGTGCCCGTTCCGGGACGGTATCGGGGTTGGTAAGATCCAACTCCCCCAGCTCATCAATGCTGTTAATCATCAGATGCTTGGTGATCCCCTGTTCACAAAACACCAGGTAGGTATTGTGTTCCGGGCCGCACTGTCGGCCGATACGTCCCGGCTTACGGATGAGGTAAAGACCAGGGAGCTGCTTGAGTATTTCGGTATCGGCTGCACTAAAGGTACCGCCGTCGAGGATGTCATGACTCCATGGACCGGCATGCTCGTAAAGAACGAAGACACCACCGGTACGAGCACTACCAGGCAGGGGTTCTACCACGGTATCCGAGCAGAATGTTCTGGATGAGGGGAGCGCACAAGCATTAGCTGCAAAGGGGTCGTAACCCACGGTACTGGGATAGGAATCGGTGGATTCGATGGGGTTGGTGGCGTTCATGGTTCCTTAAGTGTATGGGTTGACATGTCCAGAGGGAACTTGAGAACTTTACCCCGAATCAGGCGACGCCTTCCCAGAACCCCACGATCTGCCTAAAACCTACCCCGCAAGCTACTCATAACGCCGATCAGGACACTGCGCAAAAGGTTGACCCCAAGCTAGCACAACTGCTGAGCTGGGGTAACAAACGTGCTATTTTGCCACCTGCATCTTCCATCCAGTAGCACCTTCGCTCAATCAGAACTCCAGCTCAGCACATCCACTACTCCCCTGCCGTCACCCAATAATCAACCATTACCGCCCCCATCCACCACCCAAGCCGCGGACTTTAAGCTGCACTTTCTCGATTCAGTACCAACCACGGGTGACCCTACAAGCCAGAACTCCAGCTCAGCTCATTCCCTACCCTCACACACCAGTTTCAACACGCCAACCCCACCCCAACTCCCAACAGCAACCGCGACAACCGCAGCAACCAAGGAAACCGATACACCCACCGCAACCAACATAATTGGCAAAACCACCTACCGCGATAGTCCAGCTCAGCAGTTCTGCTTCCCCACAGCTTCTCGTTCAACCAGCACGTCTCACCTTGGCAAGAGCTAGCCCATAAACCTACACATCAGTCGTCAAGCCATACGACCAAAAGGGCCATATTAATGACATAACCGCAGCATATCGGTTTGGCAACGATCGTTCCAATAATGCGTAGCCACACTCGCCAATCCCTGTTACAGAAGTTACTATTGTGATATGAGTGAAAAGAGTCTGACCCCCCGAACCTTAGCCATCGTCATTACTGTTGCGGCGCTCACCCTCGCTGCCTGCAATAACAGCGACAATATCACGAGCAAACTCGCAACCACCGCCAGTACCACCCAAACCCCCTCAGTCACCGCACCCCCCACCTCCGAACAGCCCGCACCCACCAGCCCCAGCACCCCGGCCACAACCACCGCAAGTAATAATGCTGAAGACAACACGAACCCAACCACAAACCAAAACACCGAGGAAGGCAAACTCGTCCCCATTGGGATAATTGTTGGCAATTATGATGACTACGACCAGGTCACTATTAATTTCGCCGGCACCAACACCCCCGAATGGACCGCCGAATACACCGACAACCCCACCCAACAAGGCAGCGGCCGACCCATCAAATATAATGGCGACCATGCGTTAAACCTGTACATCAAAAACGTCGCCATGCCGTTCGAAGTCGGGCGAGACGACCCAAATCTCAGCACAGTGCCAGGCATAGGGCCAGCGGTGTCAGAGGTGCATTCCGGTGGCACATTCGAAGGACAAGCCCAATTTGTTATTGGTCTCAAAGACAGCAACCATCCCTACAAAGTCCACACAGAACAAAACCCCACCAGGCTCATCGTCGACATACAGCATTAACCGACAAGGTCGGACATGCTAGCGTGTTACCATGACCGCCACTCCTCAGACTCCACTTGTGGTCCGCATTGTCTCCTCCGCGCTGTTGAGCTGCGCGGTTGCAGTATTATCGACCGATCTTCCCAAAAACATGCGGGCCATCATCATGGTGACATGCATCGCAGTCAGCATAATGGTTATCTACGCCCACCCCTACCGTAAACAGGTCCAACAGTTTCTCACCAGCCATAATGCGAAACCGCGGCCACGTCTCACCGATATGCTGCCAGTCATAGTGGTCTGGATTGCACTACTCCTGGTCCCGGTTTTCGCCCCAGCACCATGGTGGCTCACAGCCATGTGCTGGCTGGGGATTTTCGCATGGATGTGGATGGTGTTCCCCATCATCGACGGCACCCAATCACTACGGAGGCTAGCGTCGTAACGCACCGTAGCCTGGATCAACCGTAGGCTCCGCCGCCTCAACCACCACAATGGGCACCCAATTGCGCTGCTCAGTGCCGGTCCCAGGCAATAATGTGACGGTGACATGCACCCATGTGCCGGCTGGAATATTACGAAGCTTGTGCCGCGGGTCGGATAATTCAATCCGATAGGCACGAGCATCAGCCGCGCAACAAATAATCACCACCCGAGACAATAAGCTCACCCCATGCTCTACACTTAATTGTCCCGTGACCTGCACTTTCTTCCCACGTAGCTGATCGTCCGCCGGCGCCATGAGCCGCCCTATAATATCGGGAATCCCTAATTCCGGCGTCTCCCCAGCCGGCAACGGTGGCATGGTGCCCCCATTATTTGTGGCAAGCATTACCCGGTTTGCGGTCTCCACCTGTGCCGGCTGCAGCGCCGCAGGACTCGCCCCCACAACAATGACAGCCAGGAACCCCAACACCCACGGTGACCAGCGGTGATCGTGATTTCCGCAGCCACAATGTTCGGGCCGACAAGCCGTGGTCAGCCCCACTACCACGAGCCCAACACCTGACAGCGCAATCAACACCGGCGATTGCGACACCCACGCTCGATAACTTCCGCTTATCGACGCATATCCCAAGGCCACCCCCACCAACACGCAGAAACTGCCCACAATTTGCCGCATCATCACCCCCACCACCCCCATAGCCATGCCACCGTCAGGGTAGCGACCAATGCCGACACAAAGCCACTCACCGCAATGAACCGTGTTGGCCTATCCCCCAAAATTCCCTCCATCATCGATGCCAATTTCATATCAATGATTGGCCCCACCACCATGAACCCCAACATTCCCGCCGGATGCACCCCCACCAACGACGCCGCTACAAACGCATCACCAAAGGAACATAACGACGCGACAATCGCCAACGTCATCATGATGACCACCGCAAACACCACCTGATGACTCAGCGACACCAACAAATGCACCGGCATCACCAGGTTAATGACCGCAGCCAAGAATGCCCCCAAGCACAAAAACGTGAGGGAATCCACAACATCATGGCTCATAAGACCCCACCAGGATCTGTGCTCATCATCGTGGGGCACCACCGGGCCTAATCCGGCGAACGCCCGACCACCCCACACCATGACACATACTCCTACCCCTGCAACCGCAAGCATTCCTGCAACAAGTCGGGCCACCGCCATCTCCCACCCACCGAATGCCGTGAATGTAGCGTAGACCACCAATGGGTTTGCGGACGGCGCTGCCAGCATAACCGTAATCGCGGCAGCGGGCGTGACTCCCGAATTCATCATCCGTTTCGCCAATGGTACGGAAGAACACTCACAGGTGGGCACGCATATCCCCACCAGAGCGGCAACCACCACCGCAGCCATCCCCCGCCGCGGCAATACGTGAGCCCACCGATCCGGCGTCATCCACAACGCCACGGTTGCAGACAACATGGACCCCACCAATACAAACGGCAAGGATTGCACCACCAGCGCCAAAAACGCGGTGACCACCACGTGGACCCGCGGAAATTGGGCAAAAAACTGCTGGGCGACCGGATGCCCCCGACTGGCAATGGCCACCACCAGGACCGCCACCAGGATAAGAAGCACTCGACCACGGACGTTAGTCCAGGTCACGAGAGTGTGCCCACCGAGTCAAAGCATGCCGATTCGACTGCTGGGTTTTACGGAGAATATTCGATGCGTGGGTCTCAACCGTTTTGATAGAAATAAAGAGCTGGCCGGCGATTTCCTTATATGTGTAGCCCCTGGCTAAGAGTCGAAGCACCTCTAGTTCGCGCCGGGTGAGGGCATCAACTATAGGGTCATCAATGGGGGGATGCCCCTGTTCGACCGCTTTGTCTCGTTCGGGGGCATCGACCACACCAACGCCGGCCCGGGCATCGGGCCGAGCAAAGGCGTCGAGAACGAAGCCCGCAAGTCTAGGGCTAAAGACGGCATCGCCATCATAGACTCGGGCGATGGCATCCACGAGTTCCGGACCGGAAATTGATTTGGTGACATAACCGCGGGCCCCGGATCTGATGACGGAAATAACATCCTCCGCGGCATCGGAGACTGATAGTGCCAAAAATTTCGGGATGGTAGCCACAGACCCGTTAGCCACCCCCTGAATCACCGCGACCCCACCACCATCTGGCATGTGAACGTCCAATAACACCACGTCGGGCGTGGTATTTCTGATATTAGTTATAGCGTCAAGGACAGTGCCGGCCTCGCCAACGATGTCCACCGCCTTTCCTATTTCGGCTTTGACACCAGCACGGAACACCGAATGATCGTCAACGAGGAATACCTTCATATCATCTATTCTTACTGTGCCGGCAATCGAATCTCTACCTCCGTCCCATGTTGCTCAGGATTTGCTGCCATAGGGGTGGAGTGAATGCTAACTTCACCCCCGGCACGTTCCACTCGACCAAAAATAGAGTCGCGCACCCCATGACGGTCGGCAGGGATCGCATCTAAGTCAAAGCCAGGACCCCGGTCACGCACATAGATAGTGAGCCCGCCAAAGGTCTCCGCATACACGTCAATACTGCTGTCACCAGCGTATTTCGCGGCATTAACCATGGCTTCCCTGGCTGCGAGAACACACGCCTGGTTGGCGTCGTCAAGCGGAATGTCCTCGCCTACCGTCACCGGCGTGATCCGCACGCCAAACGTGTCCTCCACTTCGCCGGATGCTCGTTGTAATGCGGCAAGTATCGTCACATCGGTCACGGGGTCAAAAAGCCACTGCCGTAATTCACGTTCTTGACTGCGAGCCAATCGCACAACCTCCTCGGGATTGTCGGCACGTTTCTGGATGAGTGCCAGGGTTTGTAGCACGGAATCGTGCAGGCGGGATGCGATTTCGGCGCGTTCATCGGCGATGAGTTGCGCCTCCCGCTGGGCGGAGAATTTTTCCCATAACCGCAGGCCAAACGGCACAATAAGGGCAGCTATCCCGGTGATAGTCAACAGCACGGTACCGACTGCCGCATTGAATGTGGTTCGTTCTTCCCAGTGGTAGGCCGCCAATAATAGGCCGCTAATCACCAGCAATGCCCCAGCGATAATCGCAATGGATGCGCCTTTGGATTCGAATCGGTCGTAGGCGAACCATGCAAGGGATGACCCCACCGCTATGATAAGCAGCGGAATTCCAATCCACAGGTTCACGGCAGCAACGCCGAAAACTCCTACCAACGTAAGCAGCAATCCTGCCACCACTAGGGTGAGTGACGTGAGCTTATTAAACCGATCTGGAATCGGTTGACCTTCGGTCACGGATTTTGAGAGAATCCACAGGCCAATGTATATCCCAGCGCCCAATCCATTGAGTACGGATAACACAACAAAGGCAATGCGAATCCAGGCAACGTTAACCCGCAGGTGCGCCGCTAGGCCACTGGCCACACCAGCAACCACCGCACTGTCGCGGCGACGAAGATATTTGGGATATGCAGGGGCGAGTGTCATGCTTTCTATGTTTCCATGATTTTTCGCTGAGAAGCATCAGGGTAGTCCCGGATTTTGGTTCTCAGGGCGGAAATCAGGGCAACCCCCGATGTTTTTTCCTATGTCCCCCAGGAGAATAAAGAGTATGAACACCAGTGGTACTAACTCTTATTATTATGATCCCGTCACCAACTCGGACGCTAATTTTATTGTCCCTACCGGCGCCACCGCGAATACGTGGCGGCGCATGTGGGACAGTCGACCACCCCGGTTTCCCCGGCGGCAAAACGGTTCGAACTGGGTTGGCGGCGTGTGTGAGGGTATTGGTGTGAGATACCGTATCGACCCCACAATAGTGCGCTTAGTCTTCGCCATGATTACCCTCATTGGTGGGGCCGGGATCACTCTTTATTTGCTGTGTATGCTTGTCTTCCCCCGCTACTCCGTGGATAAGGCACCTATTGAAGTGCTTTTCAGGTCCTGGGATAAGCGGTATTCCCGGGATCGAAAGGTTGGCTGGTTTGCCCTCATTCTCATGATTCTTATCACTGGTCCTCTGGGGATTAATAATGGTGGCGTGCTGGTTGCCACATTCGGGCTGGCCGCCCTGACCTGGTGGGCATTAAACCAACATGTTCCTAACCCACCAGAGGGGTTGATGATGGGTCGGGAAAACCTCCAGTTTTCCGACCAGGTGGACCTGTCGGAATATTTGCCAGCACCGGGGTTTGTCGCCCCATTCATTGCCCCCACCGCAACGATGCCACAGTGGGATCCGCTGGTGAATCAGCAATACGGGAATCCAGCAATGACCCCCGGTTTTCCGGGGTCCATCAACTATGTGACCACCGACCCGACAATGTGGATGGTTCCCACGCCACCGGTAAAGAAGAAAAGCCGGTGGCCCCGCGTGGTTATTGGTTTAGCCATCATCTTTGGTGCTTTTGTCGCGTTATTGGATGCCACGGGCACTCAATATACGCAGATCACTACGGAGCAGGAGATCACAGGCAACTATGACCACAATATGGGAAGCGTCATTACGGATTTCACTGAGCTCTCCGATGTGAAGCAGGATCATACCGTAAGCATCAGTAATAATCTTGGCGACGTCCACGTGGTGCTGGGGGACAAGACCCGGTTCAAGGTGGAGTGCATCGACAATTCGGGCATTGCAGAATGCCCGAAAGACATCATCAACCCCAAGGCTAAGGGCGGATTAGTGACAATCACGATGACCAATAATCTTGGCGACGTAAAGGTGGATACAAAATAACGGCTCATACCACCGATGCGTTGTCTTGTAGCAGGTGCTTTACGACGACTATGCACGTTGTAAAGCACCTGTATTTTTCACTCACCCTCCCCCAAATGAGGTAATACGGCGGGGGTAATAATCACTTTGGAGAATTATGAAGAGGAATTAATACTCAGAACCCACCCGGTCAAAAAGCTTCACTTTTTCTAACTTTTACTAGCGCATTTTCTGATTCTGTGCAAGTTCCTGGACGGGAAATCTGGAAAATAATCAGCTATTTTCGTTGGTGTCCCACTGTTCATTTTTCAAATATTGCTAGAATGGTAGCAAAGTTAACAAGGGCTCCAACTGTAGTTTTGTCATTTTTGAGTTTTTGCAACTCATTAATATTACTGAGACTAAATTACATTGGAGTGATTTACACAATACCCCTATTTCGGGGGCTCACATAAGGAGTAGCAACATCATGGGAAAAAGAAACTACACGAGCGAACAGTCATGGCCAAAACACCCCAAGAAAACGGTCAATGAGCTCTTCGACGTGGCCAAACTTCACGGTTGGACCTTGATAGAGGAAACTAACCACAATGCCTTTAGATTAACCTGCCCCGCCGGTTGCTGTTCCTTCCGAGTCTTCTCCACCGGGCGGGCCCAGGAAAATGTTCTGAAATCTAAGCGCAAAGATATAGTTCGCTGTCCGCATAGCAAATTTGCGGACTCTACGGTTAGAGAGGTCACCCAATCCCTCGATAACCTGGAACAGCTCATCAACGCCACCAATATACAAATGAAGCTAACGGAAACCGAAAAGGCTTTCGATAGCGCCCAGTTAGACACCGAACTTGACGAACTACTCGGCAAGGTTGAGGACCTGGAAGAATCTTTAACCTCTATATTAAAGAAGCTGCCCACCAACCGAGCGAGAATATGCACAACAAATATATCGGAGATGTCGCAGGCGGCAAACGATGAATCACGCAATGTCCGGTCCCTGCTAAAACCCTTAAGCCGTGATCGACAAGACGTAAAACAATGTTGGGAACGACTACGCAAACTTAATAGTCAACTAAGATCGCTCCCCTCTTAGATATCATCCACTAACACCCACACGCCGATAATGGCGCTGGTCAGAGGCGTAAGCCTCCCCCCGCTGCCTGCCCCGACGCTTGATGCTTGCGTTTAAACCGCATAAAATCAGTTGCCAGTTGTCAACCACACCACTGGCTAGTTATCAAAAGTAAGGCGGTTTAGACACAGCGTTATGACTACCATCATCCCTCTTCGCGTAACCGGACTCAACATGTCCGACGACGCTACTGCTTGTCGCCTCTACGAACAATGGGGAGCGGAACTGGTCACGAAAAACGACGTGACCATGCTGCTTCTTACCATCGACGACACTGACGATATCATTTCAACCGTTGCTGACTCGATCTCACAAATTACCCTGGCATTCCCCGAGGTAGTAGCCGAATCCGTCTATCGAGATTTAGTGTCCTTATCAGATATTGCCGACCGGGTGGGGGTCACCAAGGAAGCGGTACGAAAATGGACCATGCTCACCACCACTCCTTTCCCGCACCAGTTTTCTACCATCGGTGCTGGCCAAAAGGTATGGGATTGGATCGACGTCTATGACTGGCTGACCCAGGTCAAAAAACTTGACATGGAAGATGAGTTTCTTCCCACCCGCAAGCAGGTCATCGCTATCGATGCCTATCTTGCGCGTATTCCCGATTGCATCGAATTGGAATGGAATCACCTCCAGCTCAAGGCCCAGGCCTGAGCTTATTCCCATTCAATGGTTCCTGGTGGTTTCGACGTGCAGTCCAACACCACCCGATTCACCCCATCAACCTCATTGGTGATGCGGGTTGAAATTTTTTCCAGCACATCATAAGGCAGCCGAGTCCAATCGGCAGTCATGGCATCCTCCGAGGATACCGGCCGTAATACGATGGGGTGGCCATAGGTACGGCCATCCCCTTGCACTCCCACGGAACGCACATCAGCAAGCAACACCACTGGGCACTGCCAAATCTCATTATCCAAACCCGCATTGGTTAATTCAGTACGGGCTATGAGATCTGCGGCGCGTAGGGTTTCTAACCGGTCCTCCGTCACCTCACCAATGATGCGAATGCCCAGGCCAGGGCCGGGGAATGGCTGTCGATTCACGATCTCTTCAGGCAAACCCAGCTCGCGGCCCACCGCCCGAACCTCATCCTTAAACAGCAGCCGCAACGGTTCTACCAGCTGGAATTCCAGATCTTCAGGCAAGCCTCCCACATTATGATGGCTCTTAATGTTCGCGGTACCGGCGCCCCCACCCGACTCCACCACATCAGGGTACAACGTGCCTTGCACTAAAAATTCCACGGCACCCGGGGTACCGGCCGGCTCATCGGCCAACACCAAACCAACCGCACGTTCGAACGACCGAATGAACTCGTTACCAATTGCCTTCCGTTTTACCTCTGGGTCTGTGACCCCAGCGAGCTTTGATAAAAAGGCCTCCCGCTCATCCACGGTGACTAGCTTTGCGCCGGTTGCCTTCACAAAATCGGTCTGCACCTGCTCGCGTTCTCCGGCGCGCAATAGACCATGGTCAACAAACACGCAGGTCAGCCGGTCACCAATGGCACGCTGCACCAAGGCTGCGGCCACGGCCGAATCCACGCCACCGGATAATCCGCAGATAGCGCGACCGGTATCACCCACCTGTTCGCGCACAGTTTCGATCAATTCATCGGCGATATTCGCGGGGGTCCAGTTCTGCTCCAACCCGGCAATCTCCGTGAGGAAGCGCACCAGAATCTCCTGGCCATGGGGTGAATGCAGCACTTCAGGATGGTATTGCACACCGGCCATCTGCCGAGCCGCACACTCGAATGCTGCGACAGGGGCGCCGGCAGAAGAAGCAGTGACGGTGAAGCCTTCGGGGGCTGCCGACACAGCATCCCCATGGCTCATCCACACTTTGTGAGTAGTTTCCAAACCGGCATGGAGCACCCCAGGGTCGACGATGGTGAGATCGGTCCGACCATATTCCCGGTTGCCAGTGTTAGCAACTGTGCCACCTAGTGCGTGGGTCATGGCCTGGAAGCCATAGCAAATTCCAAAGACAGGAATTCCCAAGTCGAGCAATTCCGATTGCAGGGCCGGAGCACCGGATTCGTAGACAGAGCTTGGGCCGCCGGAAAGCACTAAAGCGGCGGGGTTTTTCGCCTTGATTTCCGCAATCGTGGCAGTGTGCGGAATAACTTCGGAGTATATTTTGGCTTCACGTACTCGTCGCGCAATGAGCTGCGCGTACTGTGCCCCGAAGTCCACGACCAACACCGGATTATGTTTATGGGGGTTATGGGGGTGGGTTTGTTTCGTCACAGCTAGATAGTGTACTCATGAGATCGGCGCGGACCCTAATGCTACGCCGTATTTTGGCCGTGAATGCCCATAACCAAGAAGATTTCACCGGTAGCTGATTTGCTGAGCTGGAGTTTCGGAAAAGCAGATCCCCTATGTCCTGAAAACCCTTGGAGTAAAACACAGCACCTTTGTTACCCCAGCTTGGTAGTGCGATCAACCCCAAAGCTCGCCTCAATGTAGGCTTTAACCAACCACGATACTCCAGCTCAGCAGGATTGCAGCACAAAATCATAGGGTTATAGGGCCCCTAGAATCCCACTTATATTCACGAACGCTTACAAAGGACTATCCACGCCTGAGCTTCAAGAGTTCTGAGCTGGAGTTGTGTTAATGGAAGCTTCGCTAGCCCCTATCTGAATCGAGAAAGTAAAGTTCAGAACTGAATTAAAATCTCACATTCATTACCGCTCCAATCACTGCAACCGCAATGGTAGTAAATTTGCTGAGCTAGAGTTCCGAATAAGTGGATTTTCTACCAGCCGAAACCCCCTGGAGTAAAACACAGCACCTTTGTTACCCCAGCTTGGCATACTGAACCAGTCTGACACCAGCCCAAAACTATGCTCTTCTTCAGGGATATGCGCCCCAATCAACCCCACCAATCCCCCACTATTCCACCACTAACCTGCCGGTATTCGCTTAGGCCACGGCAGAAAGGTAAATGTCGAGAGAATTCGGCACCTGGATGCCGCCTTTAGCCTCTTTATATCCATTCGGGGCAGCAAATTGTAGTAATGTGCGCCCCTGCCATGGCAATGTAAAACGCATGCCAGAATCACCAGCCATCCCTTGAGACGTGGCAGCGACAGCTCCATCTACCTCAACCTCGCCAGCCTTAAGGGTGAGCTCGGTAGCAAAAAACTCCTCAGCAACAACAGGAATCGTATTACACACAAATAACGTGACCGGATAATCATCATCTGGGTGAATCTGACCAATCCCCACAGAAACCTGGCGAGAATCACAGGTAGTGAGCGCCGGAGTTTCACACCACATGGTGATAGTTTCTGGCACATCTTGCGAACCCAAAATGGAAATAATAGGCATTTGAGGACGAACCTGAATGTCGATTCTTTGCATATGGTGTTTCCTTCCATGGTGTCCTTGACATGAAGTGTCTTGGTCGATTGTACCGATGGTTTCCCACTATAACTGGAAACGACGCCACCAATAAGGCACTAACATTATTCCCATGCGACAGTCTCACAAGGTCACAGGCGTTTTACTTGTGTTTGGCTCATGCGTGTCATTACAGTTCGGTGCTGCACTAGCAATATCGCTTTTCCCACTCGTGGGACCATGGACGACCACACTATGCCGATTGTTCATATCAGGTTTGCTTTTAGTTTTGGTAATGCACCCTCAGGCACACCAGTGGTCACGATCGCAATGGGTAAGTGTGGCATTCTTCGGCTTATCGTTGGGAATAATGAACGCGTTTTTCTATGTCGCAATCAGCTATATCCCTCTGGGCACGGCTGTAACGATTGAGTTTATCGGACCTTTGGTGTTGTCAGCCGTATTATCCCGCAGTATCCGGGACGTGTTGTGGGTGGGATTGGCCGTGGTGGGTATTGGATTATTCGGGGTGGAGCGACTGCTCGGGCTGTCATCACTGCGCCCGATTGGGGTGATTTGCGCGTTAGGCGCCGGGCTGTTTTGGGCGCTCTATATTCTAGCAGCAGATAATGCCGGTAAAAAGGTGACGGGAACTGGGGTTATTGCCGTAGCGCTTTTGATTGGATCCCTGCCTTCAGCCCCGCTTGGCATGGCAAATTTATTTATGGTAACTACTGATGCGTATCTTCTGTTTTTGGCGATAGGGACAGCAATATTAGCATCGCTGGTACCTTACACGCTGGAATTTCTTGCGCTACGACGCCTTCCTCCCGGCACCTTCGGCATTCTTTTATCCATGGAGCCGGCGGTGGCTGCCACCGCCGGCTGGTTCCTGCTGGATCAACACATGGGGGTTTTGGGAATGATGGCGGTATGTTTGGTTGTTTCCGCCTGTGTGGGAACTGCGACGTCGAAAAGCTAATGGTTAGAAACCAATCCGATAGGCCAGCTCAACCTTCTGGAAGCTCTTCAGGTCTTGGAAACCGCACTTCGCAACGGCACGCCGCAATCCGCCCGCAAAATTTTGGGTTCCCGACGGATCACTTGAGGGGCCATACAGCAGGGTTTCCAGGCTAGGTCGCTGCTCGGGATCCACCTCACTTACAGGTTCGACGCGACCACGAGGGAATCGAGGATGCCCTGCGGCCGAAGGCCAAAAATAGCCCTTGCCAGCAGCTTCTCTCGCAGTGGCCAGTGGGGATCCCAGAACCACGGCATCTGCACCACAGGCAATAGCAACCACAACATTGCCTGAGGTGTAGATTTCGCCATCGGCAATGATGTGCACATACCGCCCACCGGTCTCATCCAAATAGTCCCTGCGAGCAGCTGCCACATCTGCAATTGCGGTGGCCAGGGCAGGTTGAATGCCTAGGGCTTCACCACCATTGATGCCATCGCCGGCGCCAACAATAACACCCACGGCACCAGTACGCATCATATGCATGGCTGTGGTGTAGTCAGAAACCCCACCCACGATAACCGGGACATCTAAAGAAGCGATAAATTCCTTCAGATTTAGTGGTTCCCCTTGGGACAGGTAATGCTCGGCAGACAGCAGGGTTCCTTGGATAAACAACAGGTCGACACCAGCCTTTATCACGACCGGAGCCAGCTCAGCAGCATTTTGGGGTGACACCCGCACCGCAACGGTAGCGCCTGCCGCCCGGATTTGGTTAATGCGTTCGCTCAGAAGGTCGGTGTCTAAAGGTGCAGCATGCAGTTCTTGCAACTTGGCGATAGCATCAGTGTTGTGATAGCTGAATTCGCCGTTTTCATCACGGGTAGCTGCGACTACCTGGTCAATTGCCGCTTTAACATCAACATGCCTACCTAACAGGCCCTCTGCATTGATGACTCCCATACCACCCAAACGATCCATTTCAATGGCGAATTCTGGATCGGCAATGGCATCGGTTGGATGTGACACAAAGGGAATATCAAAGGAGTAGGCATCGATATTCCATGATGTGTCAACCTCTTTGGAGGAGCGGGTGCGACGAGTGGGTAAAACTGTGATTGCCTCCAGTGAATATGTTCGGCGTGCCTTGCGCCCAATCCCAATTTCTACATAATCCCGCATCAGCTGGTTTCCTCCTTCAAGGCTTGTGCACTATCGCACTAATCCTACCTCGATTGCCCTCCAAAACCAGTGATAGAACGCCTCGTGTTCAATTTAACATCGCCCGAACGGGCACAAGCAGGGCAAAGCAAACACCGCATTTTACCGTTGTCAGCATCATACTACCGTAATTGCCCTCTTCAGGGGTTATTGTCGGACCAGGCATAAAACAGAAAAAGCGTCCTCTACCTCCTGGTAAGTATGGATATTTTTGGCACTATTTTTGCCTCAGACACAAATGTTTTGTTTCTCAAGAAAACGGACATAAATCACAGAATTCATCAATGACCGCATCCCCTTTTAGCAACCTAGATGGTCAAAAATATCGTCCCGAGGATCACCACTGCCACCGGGGCCACGAGTACTCAAGAAGAACCCGAAGTAGTAAATATACTGAGCTGGAGTTCCCTCATAGCTCTTACCGCCAATACTCTACTGAATCGAGAAAGTATAACTCAGCACAATCTCTACCTGCACACAACCATTCTGCAACCTCCCCTAAAACCCACTGAAATCTCAAAGTAACCCCGAAAATGCCCCAAAACGATGTCCCCACACCCAAAAAATGCTCCGGGCACACCTTAAACACCATCACCATCATCAATGGCAGAAGTGCTGAGCTGGAGTTCTGAAATCGGCCCCTTCAAAAACAATCGCAATGGCCCAATAACCACCCATGATGCCCCGAGCAGCACAGGAGCTAACCTAAACTCCAGCTCAGCACTCATGATACCCATTGCTATAAGGCATATTGACTCATCTCTGCCGCTACACCAAGAAGCCGAACCCCAGACGAGCCAGTTTAAGATACGAATGCAGCTACGATAAGCACCGCTGAACCCCCTAGCTATCGATAGTTTGGTGCTTCCACAGTCTGTTGAATGTGATGGGGGTGAGATTCCCGCAAACCCGCGGATGTGATCTGCACAAACTTCGCTTGTTGCAGATCCGGGATCGAGGCAGATCCGGTATACCCCATCGCGGCACGCAGGCCACCAACCAATTGGTGAGTAATGGCTTCGATGGGACCCCGGAAGGGTACTTGCCCCTCAATTCCCTCAGGCACTAGCTTGTCTTCACTCTTCACGTCGGCCTGGAAATAACGGTCTTTAGAGAAGGAACGCTTTTCACCGGTCAGACCACGCCCTTGCATAGCCCCCATAGAGCCCATGCCACGGTATCGCTTGTATTGTTTGCCGTTGACGACCACAACATCACCAGGTGATTCGGTAGTTCCTGCCAACATAGATCCAAGCATGACAGAGGATGCACCTGCGGCAATGGCTTTAGCAATATCACCAGAGAACTGCATACCACCATCGGCAATAATGGGTACTCCGGCAGCGCGAGCAGGCACAGATGCCTCCATGATCGCCGTAATCTGCGGGGCACCGACACCGGCAACCACTCGGGTGGTACAGATCGATCCTGGCCCAATACCCACTTTCACCGCATCGGCACCGGCCTCGATCATTGCTTGAGCAGCAGCCCGAGTAGCAAGGTTGCCACCAATGATATCGGCACGATCACCAAATTCTGCTTTCACACGACTCACCATTTCCAAAACACCACGAGAGTGAGCATGAGCAGAATCAACCACTAACACGTCAACACCGGCATCAACAAGCGCTCCAGCGCGCTGGAAAGACTCTTCCCCTACCCCAATGCCAGCGCCAACCAAGAGCCGCCCTGAAGCGTCTTTAGCTGCGTTAGGGTGTTGCTCGGTCTTGACAAAGTCTTTGACAGTGATAAGCCCAACGAGTTTATCGTTAGCGGAAACAATGGGTAGCTTTTCGACCTTATGTGCAGACAGCAGTTCAAGCGCCGCTTCTTTCGTCACACCTTCAGGAGCCACGAATAACGGCATAGGAGTCATAATTTCAGATACTTTGCGACTGTAATCAGCCTCAAAGCGCATGTCACGGTTAGTGCAAATCCCCACCAACGTGCCAGTCTCATCCACCACCGGCAACCCAGAGATACGATATTTAGCACAAAGAGCATCCACCTCAGCGATGGTCATATCAGGACTACACGTAATGGGATCTGTCACCATTCCAGATTCGGAGCGTTTCACTATTTCCACATTCTGGGCTTGCTCTTCAATGGAAAGGTTACGGTGCAACACCCCAAGCCCACCTTCACGAGCCATAGCAACTGCCATACGAGCCTCAGTCACGGTATCCATCGCCGCAGATACGATAGGAATATTGAGACTAATATTGCGGGTGAGTTGGGTGGTGGTGGTAACTTCCGAGGGGATGACATCGGAGGCATCAGGTAAAAGCAATACATCGTCGAAAGTCAATCCAATAAGGGCCACTTTATTAGGGTCATCGCCACCGGTGGTCACGCGCTGTTGCGTCATCAAAGATCCTCCTCAATACTGCTATGGTGTTTTGTCTAGCCTAGCGCTATCTATGAATGGAAGTAGAATTGCAGCGCCAGCTGTTAGCTATAACGCCACACCACCACAAAATATTCTTGCAGCATAAATAGTGAAGCTTGATACTTCTTTATAAGGGCTTTAGGGTTAAGGGCGTGACTTTTGATTGGCAAATGCCCCGTGACCCGTTCGCTGATGACCCTAACGATCCGGCATCACTTTTCGACGATGATGATCCGATGCCGCCGCTCACTCAAGAAGAACGAATCCAAATTGAGCGTGATCTCATCCTAGTGAGGAAATTCAAGGCCGCCTTACAACCGCGTGGCATTAACGGAATTTTCTTCTACTGCGAGGATTGTGACCAACAACATTTTTACGATTGGGACATCATGACAGCAAATATGCGTTCGACGCTTGCTGGGGAGCTAAGCCCGGTACATGAACCCAGTGCTAACCCTAACCCAGATGCCTATCTACCTTGGGATTATTGCCTTGGCTACCTAGATGGAATGAATTACCGCGGTTGAAAATCAACCCGGAATCTCTATCCAATTTTTTGCAGTCAAGGATCAACTCTGAATCGTTCAACTACCCCAATTACCAACCCTAAATCTAGAAATTATTGCGAAACCATGGACCTTAGGCCCCTTATAGGCCTATAATTTCATGAAGTCACCAAAAGCCCGGCGCGATGTTTGGTTGTGGTCGCCAACATCACGCCGTAGCCCTGCTGATGTTGACGCATCAGCAGGGCACCACAACTTAATATTCTCCGCAGGGGGATATTTGAAGATACCGCTGCTGAGCTGGAGTTTTGTCTTGATACCTTGGTATCAATGACCTAAAATAAGTGTCGAAAAGTATGGGTCACAACTCCAGCTCAGTGGCTTTTTTATTTACTAAGTCATCTACTCTCACAGTCGATAATCGCATCATCACATCAACAATAGCTGCCATCAT
>CAUVMZ010000008.1:0-27619 GCA_963552855.1 uncultured Corynebacterium sp.
ACACATTCGAAAGCATTGACCTCACCAACATGTCCGCAGAATCTTTCGCCCAAGAACTAGCAAAGATTGGCTCCACACCTATCGTAGAAATCGATAACGTGTGGTGGCCCAAGGAACGCATGGGATTCTACGTGTATGAGAACACTCCCAGTACAATTTGCTGGTGGGGAAACACCACTGACGCTGAGGTACAGGAAATATTTTCCCAAGGACAAGAAGATTTCCTGGTATAAGACAACAGTCTGTCATGGATCTGAATCACATTTCCCAAAAAGCAGCCACATATGGGAAGTCAAACCCCATTTCTTCGCGGCCGAATAAGCTTCAATAGCAACAACCGATCTAGGGCCCGACCCCAATATTTTCCATTGGAATCAGGCCCTGAAATAAAACCGGCCATTGACGCCGGCATTTGTCGCTAGAATTTAATTCCCAAAGCACCCAGGATTTGGCTCGTGAACATGCCCATAAAGGTGAGCATTCCCAAAACCACGGCAATGGTGACAGCCACAGCCCGGATCTTCATGCCGGGGCGGCCCAGATCGGAGGATAGATCATTGACCAGCCCACTGGCCTTGTTTTCGCCCTTGGAGCTCATGCCCTTATCCGAACCGTCAGTGAGACTGTCGAGACTGCCAGAGGAGCCATCCTTAGCGGAACCCTTATTGGAATCAGCGCTGTTTTTCAGCTTGCCAACATTGGTGTCGGCACTATTCTTCAACTCATTGACTGGGTTGGAGGAGTTTTTCGACTCCGCAGCCACTGCTGGTGTAATCATAGGGGTCGCCACGATTGGGGCTACAACGGCGACGGCAGCACACAGGGCAGTTGCGATTTTTCTGGACACGGGTTTTTTCTCCTCTTAGTATCGTCGAAAAGCTTTTAAGGCTAAACCTTAGCCATTTTTACCAGAATGCAAAAGGCCGACCCCCAATTTGGATGTGAAATCTGGGGGTCGGCCTGATAAAAAGCTGAATATAGCCTGTTAAGCGGTGACGGGCTCCGCCGCCGGAACAATGTTCACGGTACGACGATTCCGCCGCATGGCGAACTTCACGGCCCCTGCCTTGAGTGCGAACAGGGTGTCGTCGCCGCCGCGACCAACGTTCTCACCGGGGTGGAACTTGGTGCCGCGCTGCCGGACCAGGATTTCGCCGGCCTTGACCTGCTGGCCACCGTACCGCTTCACCCCAAGGCGCTTGGCGTTAGAATCGCGGCCGTTGCTAGAGCTGGATGCACCTTTCTTGTGTGCCATGTGGATTCCCTCCTTATAGGGTGTTGAGGTTACTTGATACCGGTGATCTTCAGCACGGTCAGCGGCTGGCGGTGCCCCTGGCGCTTCTTATAACCCGTCTTGTTCTTATACTTTAGGATCTTGATCTTCGGGCCCTTGACTGAGTCAATGATCTCAGCGGAAACCTTCACCTTGGCAAGCTCATCGGCCTTGGTAGTAACAGTTGCGCCATCAACGAGCAGAACCGGGGTGAGAGCCACGGACGAACCTAGCTCACCCTCGATCTTCTCGACCTTGACGATGTCACCTTCGGCAACCTTGTACTGCCTGCCGCCGGTCTTGACGATCGCGTACATACGAGGGCTACCCCTTATCTATCTCAGGATCGAGCGCCCTGGAATCGGCGGGCCCTCGATGCAACTATCATTTACTTTCCGTCTTAAACTACGTACAGAGCTTAAAACAGCGACTGTCAAAGACTACCTGTAACCCGGCAAAAAGACAAACTGCGGCTACTTCAGCGAACGCCGTACCGCCCGCCGTCGACCCCGCCCACGAAGATTGGTAGCCGAATCGGTACTCGCCTTTCCACTTGCTGCACTCCGCCGCGATTGCGTGGTTGCGCCCCGCCGCGTTGCAGTGCTCCCGGTCTTCCGCACCACCCGGCGCCGTTTCCGGGTTCGATGCGTGGTTTCTTCCAGCTTATCGACGTCAACCGCAGGTGCTGCCTCGGATTCCGTGACTTTTTTATGCACCGCCCGCCGGCGCCGCCGCGACCCCGACTCGGGTTCCGGTTCGGGCTCTGGTTCCGGGGTTGGCGGTTCAAAATCAGATTTTTGCGGTGGCACATCGGAGAGTGAATTGCCCCGCACCTTCCGGTTTCGCCGCGGTGATGCCTCATAGGCGGACACGGCTTCCTCATAGGTAGCGGGCAGGTAGTCTTCCGCCGATGGGGCGACCACCGCAGCAGCCAGTCCTTCGATGGAGGTTTCGGATGGCCGGAATGGTGGTTCCTCGGCGAAGTCGTCCGTGGGCTCCGGTTCGTCCGATTCGTCCTGGTGTTCCATGGCGAGTACCGCCGGGTGACGGGTGGGGTCTTGGTGTGGTACCCCGTGTTTGCCGCGTCGTTCCGGCCGGTCGGGGACGATGTGGTGCTCTACCGGATCGTCGTGGATGAGCACGCCCCGGCCGGAGCATTCCTCGCATTCGGTGGCGAAGGTTTCCAACAGGCCGGTGCCCAGGCGCTTGCGGGTGATTTGCACCAGGCCCAGGGAGGTGACTTCGGAGATTTGGTGGCGGGTGCGGTCCCGACCTAGGGCTTCCGTGAGCCGGCGAAGCACCAGGTCTTGGTTTTCCGGCAGCACCATGTCGATGAAGTCCACGACGATCATGCCGCCCAGGTCGCGGAGCCGCATTTGGCGCACGATTTCTTCCGCGGCCTCTAGGTTGTTTTTGGTGACGGTTTCTTCCAGGTTACCGCCCGAGCCGGTGAATTTTCCGGTGTTCACGTCGATCACCGTCATGGCCTCGGTGCGGTCGATGACAAGAGTGCCGCCGGAGGGGAGCCATACTTTTCGGCTGAGGGCTTTCTTTAATTGTTCATCGACCCGCAGCGCTTCGAAAGCATCTTGGCCGTCGTGGGCGTCCCGGTCGAATTTTTCCAGTCGGTCGAGCAGGTCGGGGGCCACGGATTGGATGTAGGCGTGCACGGTGTTCCAGGCGCGGTTACCGTCAACTACCAGGGAGGTGAAGTCTTCGTTGAAGAGGTCCCGCACCACTTTCACCAGCATGTTTGGTTCTTCATACATGGTTACTGGTTTGGTGCCTTTGGATTCCTTTTCTTTGAGGGTGCGTTCCTGGATCTGTTCCCACAGGGAGTGGAGCCGGTTTACGTCGGCTGCAATAGCGTCTTCTGGCACGCCTTCGGCCGCGGTGCGGATGATGACGCTGCCGTCAGCGGGCACCACGTTTTTGAGGATGGTCTTGAGCCGTTTGCGTTCCGGGGCTGGTAGTTTGCGGGAGATTCCGGCGGATTTTCCGCCCGGCACGTACACCAGGTAGCGGCCGGCAAGGGAAATTTGGGTGGTGAGCCGTGGGCCTTTTTGCCCGATGGGGTCCTTGACGACCTGCACTAACACCTGGTCGCCGGATTTGAGGGCTTGTTCGATTTTCCGGTGCCGGCCCCCCAGGTTGGCAGCCCGCCAGTCGACTTCCCCAGCGTAGAGCACCCCGTTGCGGCCTTTGCCGATGTCAATGAAGGCGGCTTCCATTGCTGGCAGGACGTTTTGCACGCGACCCAAATAAATGTTTCCGGCGAGGGACGATTGGGTGTCCGAGGTGACGAAATGTTCCACCAGCATGTCGTCTTCCAGGACGCCTACTTGGGTGACGATGCCCGGGTGGTCGTGGCGTTGGCGTTCCCGCACTACCATGGTGCGGTTGACGGATTCCCGACGCGCCAAGAATTCGGCTTCGGAGACGATGTGCCGTTTTTTGCGGGATTCTTCCCGCATTTCCATGCGGCGTCGGCGTTGGGCTTCTAGCCTGGTGGAGCCTTTGAGCGCGAGGGGTTCGGAGATGAAATCGTCGTCATCTTCGTCATCGTCGGTGATGTCTTCGTCGTCGATGATATCAGAGAGCAGGTCGTCGGTTTTGTTGCTGCGGCCCCGGCCGGTGCCGCGTTTGCCGCGGCGTCGTTTTGGCCGGTCATCATCGTCTTCGTCGTATTCGAATGGGTCGGTGTGGTCGGTCGGGGTTGAGGCCGTCGGTATCGTGGGTGCGGTGAATGAGGGGGCGACGAAGAGTGGGGTGGTGTATCCGGGTTCTTCCACGGTTTCCGGTTCGGCCGCCGGGGTGGCCTTCTCGGCGATGGGTTTTGCCGTGGGGGTTTCTTCGGTGAGGATGCCTTGTTCGATGCGGTGGTTGATGTCGCGTTGGGCTTTTTCTTTGAGCTGGTTGAGCTCGTTTTCTACGTTTTTTTCCACCCGGTAGCGGAGTTTGTCTTCTTTGGTGAATTCCTCGGTGTGGGCCGCGGGCTTGGTGGTGGCAGCTGGTTTTCGGCCGGGTTTTTTCGCCGCTGGCTTCGCTGCTGGTTTCGCCGGTGTTTGGGTGGTTTTTTTGGGCCGTCCGGGTTTCCGGCCGGGTACTTTCACGGGTTGGGGGGTGGGGATGATGTCGTGTTTGTCGAGGTAGTCCAGCACTGCGAGTGCTTCGTCCCGGGTGAGGTTGGATTGTGCCGCTTTTTTCAGGCCGATGCTGGCGAGTATGGAGACGAATTCTTTGGAACTGAATCCCACTGCGGGGGCAAGTCGGTAGACTCGGATTTTATCGCCTAGTTGACTGCGATCGAATGTAGTTGTTATAGCCATTTCTCCTCCTGGCGAGGATTCTTCTATCAGGCGTCCGGGCGCAAAGATGCCGCAAAAACTGCTAGGTGCTGCCACACGGATTGGTGATAGATTTCATCTGCAAATCGTACGTATGTTATTTAGTTTTCTTTATCGTGCGGTTTATAGGTTCAGCACTCCCATTGTAGAGAGAGGGAGTAACATGCACACAATTCCCTATTGTTCCATAATTCTATTGCTTTATCACTTAGTGCCGGCCGCCCTGTGACTGGTTTGTACTATAACCAGCCTTTTGTGATGGCGGCGTGGATGGCTTCGTGATAGTTACGGGCCCCGGTTTTTGCCATGACATTCGAGAGGTGGTTCCGAACGGTGCCCTCGCTGAGGAAGATCCGGTTGGCGATCTGGGCGACGCTGGCGTGGTCTTTGGCCGCGTTGCAAATTTCGATTTCGCGGGGCGTGAGGGGGTTATTGCCAGCGCGACGCGCGGCTTCAACCAGGTGGTTGTCAAAGACGCGAAGTCCGTGATGTACCCGGCGGACGGCGGCGGCAAGCTCGTCGGGCGGGGTGTCTTTGACAACATAGCCGCTGACACCTGCGTCGACTGCGCGTTGGAAGTATCCGGGGCGGTCGAAGGTGGTGACGATAATGACGGCACAATCGGTACCCTTCAGAGTCTTAGCGGCTTCAATTCCGCTAACGTCGGGCATTTCGATATCGAGAAGAGCGACGTCAACGCGGTATTTTTTCACAGCGTTCGCCACTCCCACACCGCTGCCGAGTTCGGCGACAACTTTGATATCGGGTTCGAGGTTGAGGAGTACTTTCAAGGCGCCTCGTACGAGGTCTTGGTCATCGGCGATTAAAACTCGGATGCTCATAATAATTATCTTATGTGTGTTGTTGCGGGTAGGACTGCTGTTACTTTGGTGCCGTTGGCGTGGTTGAAGTTGATGGTTCCGCCGGCTTGGGTGACTCGTTCGGTGACCCCGGTGATGCCGTTGCCGCGCTTGTGCATGCCGATACCTACACCATTATCATGCACAATAAGATGGTTATTGCCGATATTGATAACGCATCTAGTGGCGTGGGAATGGCGAATGACATTGGTGATGATTTCGCGGAGCACCCAGCTGAATTCTTGGTGGGTGAGCGTACCATCGCGGTGGATGATGGCGGTGATGCCGGCGGCTTCGAGGGCCTGGGTGGCGGCCTCGATCTCTTCTTCGACGGTGCGGGACCGGAGTTGGGCGACGGTGTAGTGGAGTTCTTGCATGGCCTGCCGGGAGATGCCCATGATCTCGGTGGTTTGTTGCTTAAGGCTGTCATCGGTGGTGGTTGCTTCTATGCTGCGGGCGGTTCTGATAATGGTGGAGAGTGATTCGCCGAGGAGTTCGTGGACGTCGCGGGCGATACGGTCGCGGTCGTGTTTGCGTTGGCGAAGCTCTTTCGCTTGTCGACGCCGGTTGTCGAATTCCAGGAGGAGCCGTGATGCCAGGATAAAGAGGAAGCAGTCGATCAGGTCCATGATGGTGGCCTTGTGGGTTGCTTCGTCGATAAGCAAAGAGAGCATAACGCCAACGCCGATAATGGCGCTGCCGCTCACCAGGGAAACCCATAATCGGGCAACACAAAACACCAAAAGATGGGCGAGGTAGGGGACGAGAGCGCGAATGGCGTAGTCGTGGATGAGTGCCCAAAGGGCAATACCGACCCCCACCTGGATGGTGAGGAGAATAAGCAGGTAGCGGGGTGGGATAACCGGCGTGGCATCGAGGTAGGAAAACGACTGGTGAAAAACGCAGTGCACTATGCAAATAAGCGCCCACATGAAGAGGCTGGGCATCATTCTTCCCTGTTGATTGGGCAGGTTGATGAGTGTTATTGCACCCCAAAAAAGCCAAACCACGGTGAACATGAGTGCGGTGGAGTGACGCTGCATAGAGTATTCCTTGTGGCATTAGCGTAATTCGGCGGTAATCGTTGTTCCGTTCATATGTTCGAGGCGAAAACTGCCCCCGGCTTGAGTAATGCGCTGGGCAACTTCGGTGAATTCCGCATCATGGTGTGCGGTTTCTCCCTCTATTCCGTTATCGCTAATCTGTAGCCCACCATTACTCATGGTGATGGTGCACTCCGTGGCCTGGGAATATCTAATGATATTGGTGACTGCCTTGCGGAGCACCCAACTGAATTCCCGGTGCCGCATTTCCCCATTACGGTGCACAGTGACCTTAATGCCAGCTGCTTCGAGAGCTTGGGTGGCGGCCTCAAGTTCCTCATCCATGGTGTGGCAGCGCAATTGTGCAACCGTGTAGCGGAGTTCCCCAATGGCCTGCCGGGATATGGCGGTGATTTCCGCCGCCTGTTGTTTATTATGCGGGTCGGCGGAAAGCCGCTCAATGATTTGGGCCTTGAGCGCCACCACGGTCAGGGATTGGCCTAATAGGTCGTGGATGTCGCGGGCGATACGTTCCCGGTCGGCTTCTTGGTGGGCCTTACTGAGGGCCTTGCCGTTTGCTTCGTTGAGCTCCACCGTGACCCGGCTGACCAGGATATAGCCGGTGAGCACCACAAGCACACTGATGATGCGTACGGGTGGTTTGTCACCAATGAAGCTGATGCCGCTGGCAATGAGCAGCAGAATAATGCCGCTTATCAGGTCGGCTTTGAGCCCGGGCAGGGTGAAAACCACCATGTTGATGAGGTAAGGGGCGATAAACAGGAGCACCGGCCCGGGCATGAGCAGCCACAAAATGATGGCGAAAATAAGCTGAACGGCAATGACGAGAGCCACAACCCAGGTAGTGAGGTTTTTCACCAGGAGAAAAACCACCCAGTGGGTACCACAAAACGCCAGCCACGCCATGAGGCTGGGGAGGAAAACACCCCGGGTGGAGCCAGTGTAGCTCACGCTGATGATGCCCCACACCACCCACACCACGGTAAACGCCATGGTGGTTTTATTGAAATCCCGCATAGTGTCCAGGTTATGGTGTGCCCACCCCGGTCACTATGCGATTTGTCATGAGAAAGTCCCGACCACCGCTGGGCCGGGACCGGGGTTTGTGGTGGGGTTATAGGTTGGGGAACCAGATAGCGATTTCACGGGCGGCAGATTCCGGCGAGTCGGAACCGTGCACCACGTTTTCGGCAACGTTGAGGGCAAAATCGCCGCGGATGGTGCCGGGGGTGGCCTTGCCCACGGGGTCGGTGCCGCCGGCGAGCTGCCGCCACGCATCAATAGCACGCGGCCCCTCAATCACACCAGCAACAAGCGGGGCGGATGTGATGAAGTCAACGAGCTCGCCGAAAAATGGCTTATCGACGTGTTCCGCATAGTGTTTTTCCGCAGTGGCCCGGTCGGCTACCCGCAGGTCCATGGCCACAAATTTCAGGCCTTTACGCTCAATGCGGGCAATGATGTCACCCACGTGACCGTTTTTCACACCATCGGGTTTAATCAAAATGAGGGTACGTTCAGTCATGGGGAAAAAGTCTATCGCAAAACTCCCGCCGCCACCCCTGAACTATAACCAATTCATAACTTTTTTCACATAAATGGCCGTGGGTGCTTATCCTGTCACCATGAGCACCCAACCTTCAGCTCACATTCATGACTACTCCGCCCGCCGGCTCCGCAGCACCCGCCACTACATGATGCTCTGGTGGCTCTTAGCTGCCATTCTCGTGCCCAATATTGGCCTGCTCTTTCGCCCTATTTTTGGCCTGTATGGTTGGGTTTTCTACGGCCTGGTTTACCAATCCACGCTCTACATTCCGGCCCTCATTGCCAGCGGCATGATCCTGTGGATTTTCCCACCCGGCTACCGACATTTATGGTCAGAGTTACGGGCCCCGTTTGGGGTTTTCTGGGCCATGACTTTGTTAGAGATCTGGCTTCCCACCGACACGATTGACGGCCACAACCAGTACTTTCCCCTGGTGGGATGGCTCACTAACCTGGGGGTCACCCATGCGTGGATATGGTGCGCCACTATCGTCGGCACCCTAGCATTAATAGCCTACACCTATATCATAGTACGGGGTATCCGCGCCCGGCAAGCGTCGAAAAGCACAACACCCGGCGCGGCGTCGAAAGACGCCAGTTACCCCCGGCCGGTCCGCAGCCACCGACACACCATGATGCTTGCATGGATCAGCACCGCCGTCATCGGATACTACCTGGTGGCGCTCATGCACATTCGGGTGCGGGCACTGCTCGGCGCTGACCTGGGGTTCACCCTTGTGCTACCGCCCATGGGGGTTGCGATCGTGCCCATGCTCGCGCTCCTGGGCATGGTGCTGCTCGCCTTCCCTAAAACCAGTCCGGTGCGCCGCCGTATCTGGGTGCCGTTCAGCATTTTCTGGGCCATGACCTTCACCATCATCTGGTTTGTGGGGGATTATTTCACCGACTGGTGGCGCATCCCCACCTTTATGACGATCGTGTCCCACACCGGCCGGGCTTTCGTCCGCCCCCTCGCCCTCGCCATGGCCAGCCCGCTACTCCTCGTCGCCCTCATCAGCCTGGTGGGCATTGGGATCATGGGTTACCGCACCCGCCGCCGCACCGGCGCCAACAATCCCGCCAGCCAAACCGGCGACCCGGCGGCCCCAGCCGCGGGCAAAATAACCAGCACGGATAGCGGCGAACGGCAACCGGCAACTAGGTGTGCTGGGTCGTCAACAATCCCCGTTTCATCCGCTCCAGCAGATTCCGCCGTAGGTACAAGATGTACCACCAGACCACGGCAAACAGCACTGCAACCACCCCAACAGCTGGATGGATAATAAACCCGAATAAGGCCACAACCTGCAACCCAATATTCACCGGCACTGCCCACGACTTGCCCTGGAAAAAACTCATCACCAGCATCAAGGTGGCCAACACCGTGATCGACACCCAATTCACAGTGGTCCAATAGGCGCCCCCATCAACCCGCAGAATCACCGTGAGCGCCAAATAAAACGTCGTGGCCTCCATACCCATGGCACCAGCCATCACCCCCCGCAGCCCCTTCAGCGGGTCCTTCACGGGGGCGTGACCCGGCCCCAACGGACCATATTCCCCCACGGTATCCGCCGAACCGATCGCACCAACTGCACCAACTGTATCGGCTGCGTCTACCGAATCACCACCATGCGCCCCACTCATGCGGGCTCCTTTCCAAATAATGTTCGGGCCTCCCCCGCCGTCACCACGGAACCGGTAATAATCACCCCAGCCCCCGATTGCACCTCGGTGTCCTCCGCTAATTCCACGGCCAACTCCACCGCGCCCGGCAAATCCTGGGCCACATGAACCCGCTCCTCGCCAAAAATCTCCCGGGCAATATCGGCTAACTCCTCGGCAGGCAACACCCGGGGGCTCGTGTTCTGGGTGACCACCAACTCGTGCAGGCACGGCTCCAGCTCCCGGAGAATCCCGCGAACATCCTTATCCCCCAGCACCGACACCACCCCCACCAGCCGAGTGAAATCGAAATCACGTTCGAGAGCCTGGGCCAGGGCGCGTGCCCCATGCGGGTTATGGGCCGCATCAAGAAACACCGTTGGTGCGGACCGAACCCGCTCCAACCGCCCCGGCGACTCCACCGCGGCAAATCCCTCCCGAACCACATCAAGATCCAGGCTCCGGCCGGCACCAGCCCCAAAAAATGCCTCAACCGCGGCCAACGCCACCGCCGCATTATGGGCCTGATGCGCCCCCGAAAGCGGCAGGAAAATATCGGGGTACTCGCCACCGAGCCCCCGAAGAGTCACCTGCTGACCCCCTACCGCAATGCTCGACTCCACCACCCCGAACTCCATGCCGTACCGGGCCACCGCCGCATCCGTCGCCACCGCACGCTCCAACACCACCGTGAGCGCCGCCGGATCCTGCTCCCCAATCACCGCCACATTATCGGGCGGCGTCAACAGGTCATCCAGATCCCACCGCTGCTTAATAATGCCCGCCTTCTCCGCGGCAATCTCCGCAATGGTATCCCCCAAATAATCCATGTGGTCTAAACCGATAGGGGTAATCACCGCCACATCAGCATTAATCACATTCGTGGCATCCCACCGGCCCCCCAACCCCACCTCAACCACGGCAACATCCACCGGCGCATCCGCGAAAGCCGCATAGGCCATGGCGGTCAACACCTCAAACTTCGACAGCCGCGGCCCGCCCTGCTTCACGCTCTCCGCATCGGCCATCTCCACATACGGCTGAATCTCCCGCCAAATCCGCACATAATCCTGCGGATGCAGCGGTCGACCATCAATGGCGATCCGCTCGGTTACCAATTGCAGGTGCGGGCTCGTGGTCCGCCCGGTACGACGGTGAAACGCCCGCATCAGCGACTCGATCATCCGCACCGTGGAGGTTTTCCCATTCGTCCCGGCCACATGGATTGTGGCAAACGATCGCTCCGGGTTGCCCAACAAATCCATGAGCAGCTCCATGCGGCTCAGGGTGGGATCAATGGTGGTTTCGTTCCACCGCTGATCCAACTCAGCCTCCACCTCGGCCAACGCGGCCATATCCGCCGCGGTCACCTCCCGCACCACCGGCTTGTCGGCATCCGCCGCGTCCGCGCCATCACCCATATCAATGGGCAGGCTCAAACCATCGTCGTGAAACTCCACCATGGTCTACCCCTCAAGCTCTCGCAGCCGGGCGCTAATGCGGGCTACTTCCTCCGTGGCAATCCGCTGCCGCTCCGTGATCTTCGCAACCACCGCGGCTGGGGCCTTGGCAAGAAACGCCTCATTGGCCAGCTTCTTGCTGGTGGAATCCAGTTCTTTCTGCTGCGCGGCCAAATCCTTCTCCAACCGTTTCCGCTCCGCAGCCTTATCGACGGTGCCCGACGTGTCCAACGCCACCACCACGGTGTCTACCGAAAGTCGCACCTCGATGGCGGCGGTCGTGGCGAAACCCGCCTCGGGCGCGGTGACCCGGGCGAGGGACCGCACCACATGCTCCTGACCGTCCAGGTCTACGGCGGCAAAATCCAGCTGGGCCGGCACTTTCTGGGAGGGCTTCACCCCCTGATCGGACCGGAACCGTCGGATCTCGGTAACCAGCTTTTCCACATCAGCAACGCGCCGGGCGGCAGTATCGTCCAGGGCAATGCCGGAGGAGGTGGGCCAGGCGGCCAGGTTGAGGGATTCCTGGTCGGTGAGGGCCCGCCACAGGGTTTCGGTGACAAACGGCATGGTGGGGTGCAGGAGCCGCAGGAGGGTGTCGAGCACATAGCCCAGGACTCGCTGGGTGACCTCCCCCGGCTGGACTTTGGCTATTTCCAGGTACCAGTCGCAGAATTCGTTCCAGGTGAACTGGTACAGGGCCTCGTTGGCCTTGGCGAACTGGTAGCGGTCCAGGTAGTCGTCGACGGCAGCACGTACTTGTTCCAGGCGGCCGAGGATCCACTTGTCAGCGTCAGTGAGATCGGCGGCGTCGGGGATGCCGGCAACGTGGGCGCCGTTCATGAGGGCAAATCGGGTGGCGTTGAAGAGTTTGGTGGCGAAGTTCCGGGAACTTTGGGCGGCGTCGGCGCCGAGCGGCAGGTCCACGCCCGGGTTGGAGCCGCGGGCGAGGGTGAAGCGGAGCGCGTCGGCACCGTATTCGGCCACCCAGTCCATGGGGTCGATGCCGTTGCCCAGCGACTTGCTCATCTTCCGGCCGTGTTCGTCGCGCACCAGGCCGTGGAGGAATAGGTCGGTGAATGGGATTTGGGGCCGCCCGTCCCGGCCGGACCCGAGAGTTTCGGGGGTGGTGAGGCCGGCGAAGGTGCCGAACATCATCATGCGGGCCACCCAGAAGAACAGAATGTCGTAGGCGGTGACCAGCACGGATGTTGGGTAGAATTTCTCCAGTTCGGGGGTTTTCTCGGGCCAGCCCATGGTGGAGAACGGCCAGAGGGCGGAGGAGAACCAGGTGTCGAGCACGTCCGGGTCCTGGGTGTAGCCCTCGGGAATCTCGTCGTCAGGGCCAAGGCACACCACTTCCCCATCGGGCCCATACCAGATGGGAATGCGGTGACCCCACCAGAGTTGCCGGGAAATGGTCCAGTCGTGCATGTCATCGACCCAGTCGAAGTAGCGGGGTTCGGCCGATGTGGGGTGTATTGTGGTGTCGCCTTCCCGGATGGCGTCGCCGGCCATGCGCGCCAGTTCGTCGACTTTGACGAACCATTGCAGCGAGAGCCGGGGTTCGATGGGTTCCCCGGAGCGTTCGGAGTGCCCGACGGAGTGCTGGTAGGGGCGTTTTTCGGCAACGATGCGGCCTTGTTTGGCGAGTTCTTCCCGAATTTTTACCCGGGCTTCGAACCGGTCCATGCCATCAAACATGGTGCCGGTGCCGGCGATGTGCCCGGTGGTATCCATGATGGTGGGCATGTCCAGGTTGTGGCGCAGCCCCAGGGCATAGTCGTTGGGGTCGTGGGCTGGGGTGATTTTCACGGCGCCGGTGCCGAATTCGGGGTCCACATAGTCGTCGGCGACCACGATCATGCTGCGGTCGGGAATGAAGGGGTGGGGCAGGCGGGTGCCCACCAGATCGCGGTAGCGCTCATCGTCGGGGTGGACGGCCACGGCCACGTCGCCAAGCATGGTTTCCACTCGGGTGGTGGCGACCACAACATGGGGTTGGTCGTCGTCTAATGAGCCGTAGCGGATGGAAACCAGTTCCCCGTCAACGTCTTTATACACCACCTCGATGTCGGAGACGGCGGTTTCGAGCACCGGCGACCAGTTAATGAGGCGGTGCGCCCGGTAAATAAGCCCCCGGTCGTAGAGTTGTTTAAAAATGGTTTGGACGGCCCGGGATAGGCCTTCGTCAAGAGTAAAGCGTTCCCGGGACCAGTCGACGGAGTCGCCGATGGCACGCATTTGTTCGCCGATGGTGCCGCCGAATTCGCGTTTCCATTCCCATACCTTGGCAATAAATTCTTCCCGGGTGTAGTCCCAGCGGGTTTTTCCTTCGGTTTCTTTCAGCCGGGCTTCTACCTTGGATTGGGTGGCGATGCCGGCGTGGTCCATGCCGGGGAGCCATAACACTTCGTAGCCTTGCATGCGTTTGCGGCGGGCTATGGCGTCCATGAGGGTGTGGTCGAGGGCGTGCCCCATGTGTAATTGGCCGGTAACATTGGGTGGTGGCAGGACAATACTAAACGCCGGTTTGGGGGAATTCACGTCGGCGGTAAAGTAGCCCCGGTCCACCCACTCCTGGTAGAGGGTACTTTCGACGGTTGCGGGATCCCACGATTTGGGTAGTTTGTCTGCGTGGTTATTTTCAGCCATGGTCTACATCTTAAGGCACTGGTCCGCGCAGATTATAGTTCTTGCTTTACGACGCCCGGCCGGCGTCGTAAAGCCTAACAAGGTTAGAGCAAATCAGCGACGGCGGCTTTTTCGTCCGCCAACTCTGCCACATTGGCGGCGATGCGCTTCTTCTGGAAGTCGTTGAGCTCTAGCCCATCAACGATCTGCCATTCGCCACCGCGGGCAACGGTCGGGAAGCCAAACAGCAGGCCTTCCGGCACACCATAGGAACCATCGGACGGGATTGCGGCAGTAGACCAGCGCTCAGTGCCGTTGATCCAGTCGTGCATGTGGTCGACAGCGGACGAGGCGGCGGAGGCGGCGGAAGACTTGCCGCGCACCTCGATGATTTCCGCACCGCGTTTGGCCACCCGCGGAATGAACTCGTCCACGTACCAGTGGTGGTCGATGAGGTCCATGACCGAATCGGAGCCAATGGTGGCGTAGGTGAGGTCCGGGAATTGGGTGGCGGAGTGGTTGCCCCACACCACCAGGTCGTTGATATCGTTCTTGTCGCGGCCCAGCTTCTCCCCCAGCTGGGACAGGGCCCGGTTGTGGTCAAGCCGCATCATGGCGTTGAACCGATCGTTGGGCACATCCTTGGCGGCGTGCATGGCGATCAAGGCATTGGTGTTGGCCGGGTTGCCCACGACCAGCACCCGAATGTCGTCGGCGGCATGGTCGTTGATGGCCTTGCCCTGGGGCCCGAAGATCTTACCGTTGGCGGCAAGCAGGTCGGAGCGCTCCTGGCCCTTGCCTCGCGGCATGGCACCCACCAAGAATGCGGCATTGGTGCCGTCAAAGGCCTCCTCTAGTTTGTCGGTGACCACAATGTTTTTGAGCAGTGGGAACGCGGAGTCATTCAGCTCCATGGCCACACCCTCGGCGCCGCCGAGCGCCACCGGGATTTCCAGCAGCTGCAGCTCAATTGGGGTGTCTTTGCCGTACACATCGCCGTTAGCAATGCGCCACAGCAGGGAATAGGCGATCTGGCCAGCTGCGCCGGTCACGGCAATTTTCTTGACGGTCTGGGTCATGAAATCTCCTTGGAAACTTAACAGGTTCACAATTAAACGCTAGTTACCAGGAGTAGCACGCAACCCGATACCAAGCGTTTTCGTAACACCTCTTAGCCTATCGAAATTATGTGCCCAATGGTGGGTTACTGTGTGCCACGTTTGTCACATCCCGCATGGCGCTTCACGTTGCCCCCGTTTTGTGGTTCTTGCCATACTTCGAAGCTATACTGGGTCACGCTTAGAACAAATGTTTAACCACCTGAGCGACGTCTGCAACTAGCAAAACCACATTTTAATAGCCGAAGATCCCTAAGATTCCCACAATCGGGACCAAAATTACCCCCATTCGGGTTGAAATATGGATGCGAACTGCGTGATTACTAGGCCGGGAGCAGACCAGCTACAAAGATTAGACTATCTTTGGCAATAAGGGGTGCACAAGAAATCGCGCATCTTTTTCACGCCTTTTCCAAAGATCCACCACTTCTGAGGAGATTTCATCATGACAAACAGCCACCCCCATATGTTAGGAATGGAGGTTCATACGAGCACAAAGATGAGCAATACCATTGAATCAACGCCAGAAACGGTGCTTGAGGTAGCGCTAAAAAAATTCGCCGAATTAGGTTTTAATGACACCAGGTTAGAGGCAATCGCCAAGGAATCTGGCATGTCAAAGCGGATGATTCACTACCATTTCGGCGACAAAAAGGGACTGTACCAGCGGTGTCTGGTGCTGGCCATTAAGCAATTACGCCCCACCATTACCGAGATGGAATTAGATTCCGAGGTTCCCGTTGATGGGGTGCAAAAGATCGTTGAGGCCGTATACTACCGGTACGCTAACCACCCCGAGGCGGTGCGATTACTGCTGGTGGAGAACCTCATGAACCACGCCAGTTTGCTGGAGGGGCAGCCGCTTGCCGACCAGTCAAGCATCACATTACAACTCGATAAGCTGCTCATGCAGGGGCAAGATATGGGGGCATTCCGGCCGGGTATTTCCGCCCAGGACATTTTCACCCTCATTGCCTCCATTGCCATGTTCCGGGTAACCGTGCGCAATACCACCATTAATCTGTACAACATTGACATGATGGATGACGCAAATACCACGGGTATGGCGCATTTAGCGGTGGATACGGTGTTGGCGTTTTTGACATCGCATATTCGTTCCCGCGACCAGATTTCGTACGTATCCATGATTGAAACCGGGGAATTGGAGGAAGTATCCGCAGATTCCGCCTACGATATCTCCCCTAATTTATTCCTCTAACCAGCTCATCCCCTCAAGTGTTTTAGCGCTCAAGGGGATGACAATTTTCGAATGATCCGCCCGGTTTCCGACCGCTTAGCGACGCCAACCTATCGGTGCTCCGGTGTCACAATCACGGGGGGAATTACCCCCGATAATTACAACTCCCCTCAAGCCGACTGTTCGCCAGCATGTTCGACAATAATTGGCTCTTCTGTTCCCTGTGCCGCCGCCGCGGTAATGATGACTTGCTCCACGTTTTTCCGGTCCGGCACTTCGAACATGATCGGGAGCAGTATTTCTTCCATGATGGCCCGCAGGCCGCGCGCCCCGGTACCACGATCTAGAGCTTTGTCTGCAATCACTTCCAGCGCATCGTCTTCGAATAATAACTCGACCCGATCCATATCGAACAGGCGCTGATACTGCTTCACCAGGGAGTTCTTCGGCTCGGTGAGGACTTTCACCAGGGATTGCTGGTCCAGGTTCCCAACGGTGGCAACGATCGGCAGCCTACCAATGAATTCGGGGATCATTCCGAACTTCACTAAATCCTCCGGGGACACGTATTTGAAAATCTCCATGTCATTCTGGTCGGCCTTCGAGGGTATTTCCGCACCAAAACCCAGTGCTTTCTTGCCCCGGCGCGCCTCGATCACTTTCTCCAGGCCGGCGAATGCCCCGGCGACGATGAAGAGAATGTTTGAGGTGTCGAGTTGAATAAAATCTTGGTTGGGGTGTTTCCGGCCACCCTGCGGTGGGATGGAGGCGACGGTGCCTTCCAGGATTTTCAGCAGGGCCTGCTGCACGCCTTCCCCGGACACGTCCCGGGTAATGGAGGGGTTGTCGGATTTGCGGGAGATTTTGTCCACCTCGTCGACGTAGATAATGCCTCGTTGGGCGCGCTGCACGTCAAAGTCGGCGGCTTGCAGCAGTTTGAGGAGGATGTTTTCTACGTCTTCACCAACGTAGCCGGCCTCGGTGAGGCTGGTGGCGTCGGCAATGGCAAAGGGGACGTCGAGGAGTCGGGCGAGTGTTTGGGCGAGGTAAGTTTTTCCGGAACCGGTGGGGCCAAGCATGAGGATGTTGGATTTTTGCAGTTCGGTGTCGTCGTCACGGTATTTCCGCCCACCTAAGGTGCGGGCGTCTTCGGCGCGGACCCGCTTGTAGTGGTTATATACCGCCACGGCGAGGATGCGCTTGGCTTCGTCTTGCCCGACAACGTATTTATCCAGGAAGGCCGCGATTTCCGAGGGGCGGGGCAGCCCGGTGGTTTGGTCTTCTTGGGGTTTGGAGGATTTAGCGAGTTCTTCTTCGATGATTTCATTGCACAGTTCAATGCATTCATCGCAGATGAACACACCGCCGCCGGCGATGAGCTTCTTCACTTGTTTCTGACCTTTCCCGCAAAATGAACATGTAAGTAGATCAGTGGTTTCGTGAGCACGTGCCATGAAAGGTCAAAGCCTCTTTCTGTTCCTTTAAGCTCTTGGTTGTTGGCGCCTATGGTGAATCGTTGGTCGTTAGTCATTGATCAGTTAGCCGCTGCGAGCTGCGTTGAATTACCCTCCCAACACTATCACCTCACCCGCGGTTTTTAGGCGGATGAGGTGATGTGGCGAGTGTTTAATGTATTTGGATTATGCGTTGAGTTTTCGATAATCAAAAACTTGGTCGATTATTCCATATTCCAATGCTTCTTGGGCAGTGAGGATTTTATCCCGGTCTGTGTCTTCGCTAATCTGTTCGGCACTGCGTCCGGTATGCCGGGCGAGGGTCTCCTCCATAAGGGTGCGCATGCGTTGAATTTCGGCGGCCTGAATTTCCAAATCGGACACTTGACCTCGGGCGCCTTCGGTAGCGGGCTGGTGGATGAGCACGCGGGCGTTCGGCAGGGCGGCGCGTTTACCGGGGGCCCCCGCAGCCAGGAGGACGGCGGCTGCGGAGGCGGCCTGACCTAGGCATACGGTGCGCACGTCGGGGCGAACATATTGCATGGTGTCGTAGATGGCCATGAGTGAGGTGAAGGAACCACCGGGGGAATTAATGTACATGGTGATGTCCCGGTCGGGGTCGAGGCCTTCGAGGACGAGGAGTTGGGCCATGATGTCGTTGGCGGAGGTGTCGTCGACTTGGGTCCCGAGGAAAATAATGCGCTCTTCGAAGAGTTTGGCGTAGGGGTTGGTTTCTTTGGTGCCGTAGGCGGATTGTTCGATAAAGGAGGGGAGCACGTAGCGGGCGGTGGGTAAGTGCATTTCGTTGGACATTCCGTTGGTCATGGTAGTTAATATTCCTCTATTAGTTAGCGATGGGGCCTTGGGCTGCGGTAACAACGTGGTCGACGAGGCCGTATTCGAGGGCTTGTTGGGCAGTGAACCACCGGTCCCGGTCGGAGTCTTTGGTGATTTGTTCGAAGGTTTGACCGGAGTGTTCCGCGATGAGTTCCGCCATTTCCCGTTTGGTTTGGGCGAATTGTTCGGCCTGGATGGCGATGTCGGCGGCGGTACCGCCCACGCCTGCGGAGGGTTGGTGCATCATGATGCGGGCGTGCGGCAGGGCGTAGCGTTTGCCTTTGGTGCCGCCGGTGAGGAGGAATTGGCCCATGGATGCTGCCAGGCCCATGGCGTAGGTGGCAATGTCGCAGGGCGAGTAGGTCATGGTGTCGTAAATGGCCATGCCTGCGGTGACGGAGCCGCCGGGGGAATTAATGTAGAGCGAAATGTCGCGGGTGGGGTCTTCGGCGGACAGGAGGAGGATTTGGGCGCACAGTTTATTGGCGATTTCGTCGTCGACTTGGGTTCCGAGGAAGATAATGCGATCGCGGAGCAATCGTTCGTAAACGGAGTCGCTGAGGTTGAAACCGGGTGTGGACATGAACTAATACTCCTTACAGTTTTGTGTGGGTTTCTAGGTGTCCACCATACAATGGCGTCGCGGGAAAAACCCTATTGTTCGCTATCAGCGTCGTGGCGGCGTGGGTATGCCGAAAAAGCCCAGCGATATGGTGGTCGCTGGGCTTAGTAGAGTTGCTTGTCGACGCGCGCCTTAGGCGTTATCTGCCGCATCCTCGGTGGATTCCGCAGCTTCAGCTTCTTCGGTGGCTTCGGGTGCGAAGTATTCCTTCGGGTCGATGGTGGCACCGGTTTCGTCGGTGACGTTCACCCGGCACAGGGCGGCGGCCAGGGCTTTGCCCCGGGTGATATCGGCGAAGAGGGCACCGAGCTGGTTGCCCTTGGTTACCTGGGACATGAATTCTTCCGGCGACATGTTATAGGAGCGGGCGGTGAAGACGATGTGCTCGGTGAGTTCCTGCTGGGACACCTCGGGCTTTTCCTGCTCCGCCAGCACGTCGAGGAAGATTTGGACGCGCAGGTCCTTTTCGGCGTGCTGCTTGGATTCGGCCATGAATTGTTCCATGGAGGAGTTTTGGGCCTCTAGGACGCGGTTCATGAAGTCTTCGTCGTGGGCGAGTTCGCCAAAGATTTGGTGGAGGGCGGCGTGGGCTTGTTCGTCGACCATACCGGCGGGCACTTCGAATGGGGTGTCGGCCAGCACTTTGTCCAGCACGGCGTCCCGGATGGCGCCGGCCTGGTCGTTCTTCAGGTAGGCGACGGCTTGTTCCCGCAGGTCGGCGCGGAGTTCGTCGACGGTGTCGAATTCGGAGGCCAGCTGCACAAAGTCTTCGTTGACTTCGGGCAGGGTGCGGTGCTTCACAGCGTTGATGGTGACGGTGATGGTGTTGTCGTTTTCCGTGAAGGTGACTTCGTCACCCTTGTTTTTGCCGATGATGGCGTCGTCGAGGCCGTCCATGAGGTCTTTGGATCCCACCTGGTAGGACAGGGCGTCGGCGGCGAGGTCGTCGACCGGGTTGCCTTCGGCATCGACGGCTTTGATGTCGATGGTGACGAAGTTGCCTTCGGCGACCGGCTCGTCTACGTCTTTCAGTTCGGCGAATCGTTCCCGCAGCCGGTCGAGTTCTTTGTTCACGGCTTCTTCTTCGTCGCCCAGGGCGGGCACCTGCACGGACACTTCATTGAAGTCGGGCAGGGTGATGTCGGGGCGCACATCGACTTCGGCGGTGAATTCGATGACGTCACCGTCTTCGATCTTGGTGAGGTCGAGTTTGGGCTGGCCTAGGGGTACAAGCTGGTTTTCCGCTATAGCGGCCTCGTACCGGGAGGGCAGTGCGTCGTTTACAACCTGCTCTAGGACCGGACCCCGGCCGAACCTGGCGTCGATAAGCTTGCGGGGTGCTTTCCCCTTGCGGAAACCGGGGATGTTTACCGAAGCTGCGATGGTTTTATACGCCTGGTCAATTTCGTTAGTGAGTTCCTCGAACGGAACCTCCACGGTCAACTTGACTCGGGTATCGTTCAGCTTTTCGACGGAACTTTTCACGAGCAATTCTCCTAGAGATCATCGGGCTTATACTGGTTTAAACCCCCGAGGTGCATAAAATTTTCCATGCTCCCCGGGGGTTTCCGTCGGGACGACAGGATTTGAACCTGCGACCCTCTGCACCCAAAGCAGATGCGCTCCCAAGCTGCGCCACGTCCCGATTGTTTCAACAACAGGAAAGATCATGCCATGCTTTTACATTTTTACCTAATCCGCAGGTCACACCCGCTCACATGCCAAGTGATTTCAGCCTCGTGAACTGAGCGGGTGTGGGTGGGCTCACAAGGAGTCGGGGTGGGTGGAAGCCTGGTTGGGGGATCATGAAATCCGGGAATTCCTGGGTGACTTTCTCCCGGAGCACGAGCGCCACCACCCCATCGCATTCGAACACCACCAGGTCGGTGATGGGAATGCTGGTGGCCGGCGTTGCCGCGGGCACGAATGCGAGCGACCGGGGTTGGTCCTGCACCAGGTAAATACTGTAGGGGGCAATGGTGTGGTCGTTGCTGTCGTACCCGCTGCGACCGGATTCTTCCTGGAGGAGCTGCGCCTGGGTTTGGTAAATCCGCTGTTGGGCAGCAAACCGCACCATGCCCAGTTGTTGCCGCCAGTTTGTTGTGGGCTCCGGCCGCCATTCCACCCACCGGTCGGCCACAATGGTGTGCGGCACCGGGTAAACGGCCTCGTGGTCGGATAGGGTGAACTCCAGCTCTCGCACCAGCTTGTCCCAGATCTTGGCGGACACCGTGGTATTCACCAGGTAGAGCCGGTGCCGGCTGGCGGGAATGACCACCCACGTGCCAGCCCCCTCCCCCGGCGCTGTTGGGGTTGTTAGGTCGGCGTTTTCCAGGTCCGATAGCAGCCGGCCCATGGCCCGAACGTCGGCGAACCATGCGGTTTCGCTCCCCGTCGGCTGGGAGACCACCAACACCCCTGGACCCAATCCGGTCTGCTCAGTGACGATGGTCGGAACCAGAGCATGCAGGTTGTCAATGGCCTGGCTTTGCAGCTGCAAGGCGTCGAATTTGTCGTGGTCTGCGGGCAATAATGGCTCATTAATGACGCATCGCATACCGGGCTGGTCGATGGCCAGACCGAACCCCACAAAGTCGGTGATCCAACTGAGTGCGATGGGGGCGGCCGGGCCGAAGCTCATGAAATAGTCGGCGCCCCGCACCAGGGGAATGGTGTGCGACAGGGACAGCCCGCCGGTGTTTCCCATGCCCGGGGTGCGCTGCATAATGGCGATGGAACGTAGCACCCGATCCACGCATTCGGCCTCGGTTTCCCCTGGGGTGATCGGTTTGGCCAGGTTCGGGTTCATGTCCACGGTGGTTCCGTCCGCGAATTTCAGGGCCAGGGCGCCGGACTTTGTGGACACGTGGGTGATTCCCGGGTAGTCCCGAAGAATCCGAATGAGCCGTTCTCTGTCCATACTTCAGAGAATAATCGCAGATGAGCACACACTGTGGTATCCTATGCCGCCCCAACCGGCACGCCCCACCCCAATAAAATTCGAACTTTTGATCGTATGACTGTTATCTAGTCATCGCATTACACCAATAAGATTCCCCAGCGTAATGCCGGCCGTGGGGTAAACAAATTCTCGCTACAGGCCGAGTAATTGCAATAGCTCCATCTCTTGAAGTGTGGGGCGTTTCACAGTATAGCGGGGTGGGTGGACGTCGGATTGTTGTTCAATAAGGTGCGGTAGCCGGTCGACAACACCTTGCCAAGGCACCATGGTACCCGAGTTGCCGGATTCGAAAAAGAGCAGGTCGGTCCGGGGCACGCTGGTGGTGATCCAGGCCTCCGGGACGAGGGCAAATGACATATCGTGTTCGGCGCCATCCACGGTGGTAATGGAGAGTGCTTTGTAGCTGGCAATGTTATTTTCGGTAGCCGAGAGCACTTCTGCCTGGGCGTTGTAGCTTATGGTACGGGCCTGCAATTGCAGCGTGTGGAGCCGCCGCCCCCACTCCGTTTCCGTGTCGATGGGTTGTTCTACCCACTGGCCGTCGATAATGCTGTGTGGGATCGGGTAAATGCCATTGTGGTATTCGATCGTAGGTTCTAACGCATCGAGCAGGGCGCCCCATTCTTCCGCGGTGGCAGCAGTGTTGACGAAGAACAGTTGGTTGCGGGTGGCCGGAATCACCACCCAGGGGGTGCCACTCTGCTCGGAAAGGTAGTCGATGAGGTATTCCATGACGGGAATATCGGCGAACCATGCGGCTTCATTGCCTTCGGGGGCGGGCATGGCCACCACATTGGGGCCCAGCCCGAATTCCACGAGGGAGAAATAATCCTCGGTCATGGTTCTGTGCAGGTTCTCAAACGCCTGGCTTTGCAGCTGGAGGGCATCGTAGCCGGCCGGGTTATTGTTGGCGTTCGGGTTGAGCAGTTCGGCATCTTCGAGTGCTATGCCGTAGCCAATGAAATCCGTCAGCCAGGTGAATGCGCCGGATGACATTTCCCGATATTGGATGGCGAACGCCAGGCTGCGAACCAGGGGAAGAACCGGCACCGATGTTTGCCCGTCCTGTTCGCTGCGGCGTTCCGCGTCCAGGGCCCGGAGGATTTTTTCGGTGGCAGCAATGTCAATGTCGTCCGTATCGGAGGTGCTCAGCACATCGGGGTTGAGGTTGAGTTTCGTCCCGTCGTCGAAAAGCAGTTCCAGCGTGGACCATTCGGGCGCGTCGTCGCTTTGGATTTCGGACACTGACGTCACACCGGGGTAGGCGCGCAGGTATTCAATAAGTTCTTCCCGTTTCATACCAGTCAAGCATAGCTTTGCGACGCTCACGGCCGCCCCCGCTGCCCACCGGCACCGGCTATTCCCACCGAGGTAGTTGCGCGAATTCCGCTGGCGTGGGCTGCAACACCCGATACCGTGGTGGGCGCAATTCCTCGTGGGGCTGAATCAAACGGGGGAAGTTTTCGATCAGTTCCTCCCGCCGCACCAGCGCCCCCGCATCAGTGTCGCCCCGGTCGAAAAAGATCAGGTCGGTGAGGGGCACGCTCGTACAGGGCACATGTTCCGGCACCACGGTGAGGGAAAACAGCTCATCGTTGATGGCATAGATGGAGTATTGGCCGATTTCCCCAATGGTGTCGTCTTCGAGCAGCCTGGGGTCGAGAAAGTGGTAGATGTGCTGCCGGGCGTAGAGTTGCAGCCGCCGGAATCGTTGCCCCCAATCTGTGTCCGGTGGTGGGGGCCGTTCCTCCCACTGGCCGTCAACGATGATGTGCGGCACGGGGTAAATACTATCGTCGAGTTGCACCGTGTTTTCTAATAGGTCAAGCACCGCATGCCATTCCGCCGCCGATGCCATGCCATTGACCAGCAGGAATCGGCTGGCGTGGGCGGGGATTGCCACCCACATGGAATTGGTGTCTTCCGAAAGCTGCCGCATGGCCATGCCCATCTCTTGGACGTCCGCGAACCAGGCGGATTCGTTATCCATCGGCCTGGTAACCCCCACGATATTGGGCCCTAACCCGAACTCAGCCACAGCAAGATATTCGGAGGCCGCGTGGAGGTTTTCCAGGGCCCGACTGCGTAGCTGTAGGTCGTCAAATTCATCGTGGTGCTCCGGCAGTTGGGTTTCATCAATGATCCGCAAAGTATCATCGCGGCGGGCCCCGAGCCCCATGCCAATAAAGTCGGTGAGCCAGGCCACTGCGATTGGGGTGGTTGGGCCGCATTCGAGGAAATAGTCGGCGCTGCGTACCAGCGGCTGGGCCTCGGGCAATAATACTTTGCCGGGGAGTTCCTGGTTCGCTATCGCAATGTCCATTGCATGCAATATTCGTTTGATGAGGAGAATGTCGATGTCATCCGGTCCCCCCAGCATATTGGGGTTGAACTTGGTTTTGGTGCCATCGGCAAATTCCACCGTGAGTTCGTCGTGCTTCGGGTGGTCCGTCACCGCAACAATGCTGGGATATTCATGCAGGAATTGGATTAATTCTTTCCTATTCACATCATCCCAGCATAGCGATGCGCACCGGTTGGGCGTCGACAAGCGGCCACGGGCGGTTAAGCAAGCGTGAATTCACGCAGCCGCTCGTAGTCCCGCGGCGTGGGGCGAGTGATAATGGCCCGGGGCGGGTGTTGGTCGTCCTGCAGCTCGATAAGGTGCGGGCATTCCCGGCACAGGTCGGTAAACATCACATACAGCATGGAATCGCCGTCGGCGATAAAGACCATGTCGGTGATGGGCACGCTGGTGCGCTGGGCGGTTTCGGTGATTTCCGCCACGGAATAGAGCTCGTCGTTGATGGAATACACCGTGAAGTCGGCGATTTCGAATCCCGTCTCGGGTGACTGTTCCGGCTGTTCCTGGTTGCGGCGGGCGATGTGGGCCGCCAGGGTTTGGGCCAGTACGTTATAGATGCGGGATTGGGCGGTGAGCTGGAGTTTCCGGAATCTGCACCCCCAATCGGTGTCCGTGGGTGGCAGTCGTTCCTCCCACTGGCCATCCACAATCAGGTGCGGCAGCGGGTGGAGGCAGTCGTGGGCGTCGAGGGCGGGTTCCAGCAAGTCAAGCAGCCCCCGCCATTCTTCCGGGGTGGCGTCCGAATTCACGAAGAAGAGCTGGTTGCGGCGAGCGGGAATCACGAGCCAGGTGGTGTGGGTTTGGTTATAGAGCTCGACGAGGGCGTTTTCCATGCCGGCGGTGTCGGCGAACCAGGCGGATTCATTGTCGGCGGGCCGGCTGACTGCCACCACATTGGGCCCCAGCCCCACCTCGGATACGGTGAGGTATTCGGACATGGTGTGGAGGTTTTCAATCGCCTGGCTTTGCAGCTGTAAAATGTCGAATTCGTCGTGGCCTTCCGGCAGTTGACTGTCGTTGATGATGCGCAGAATCTTCGGTTCGTCGATGGCCAGGCCGAAGCCAATATAGTCAGTCAACCAGCCGTATGCGTCGGCGCTGCCTTCGCCATGGTCGGCGAAATAGTCGGCGGCCCGCACGAGCGGCACGATGTTCGTCAACGAGGCGGGATCAAAGTCCGTCATGTTGACTTTCATGGTGTCCACGGTGTGAATGATCCGGTGAATGAGGTCATCTTTGGTTTCGTCGGGAACAAGGGGGCTGGTCAGGCCAGGGTTCATGTGCGCGACGGTGCCGTCGTCGAAGTGGATGACAATGGAATCCGCTTCGTTAGGATCGGCGGGTAGCGGTTCTTCGGTGACCTTGGCGATACCAGGATGCTGTTGAAGAATCCTTATTAGTTCTTCTCTGTCCATAAATATAATTCCTGCTGGTAAGAAATGAAGGTCTTATCCGTTCCAGCATAGTGAATTTGTCACGGCCTGCCCCGGTTTTCCGGTTTCTTGTTTTCACGGGCTGCTTGACGACGCCGGTTGGCACCCGCGTCTTCTGCAAGGTCACAACGCTAATTCTTGCAGCCGCCGCAATTCCTCCGGGGTGGGGTGCGGCACGAGGAATCGGGGCGGATACACGCCTTCCTGCCGCTGGTATAGTCGTGGCAGGCATTCCATGAGGGAGAAGCTGGTCACAAAGATGCTGCCGGTATCGGAGCGAAAGACCAGGAGGTCGGTTGCTGGCACACTGGTGGCCGCCGAATTGGTGTCCACGTACGCAATGGAGTAGGTTTCGGGCACGGAGTGCGAGTCGTCGATGTCGGAGCCCATAACCTCGAATAATGCCATTTCACAGCCGGTTTGTTCCCGGAGTAATGCGGGGATTTCTTCGTAGGTTTGGTGCCGGGCCGCCACCCGGAGCCGGCGAAGCCGCCGGCCCACGTCGGTCGGGTCGTCAAATATCCGCTCCACCCACTGACCATCCACAATGATGTGCGGCACTGGATAGACCACGCTGTGGTAACGGAATGCGTCTTCGATGACGTCCAGGAAGGTGGACCATTCCGATTCGGAGGCGTCGGTATTGACGAGGAGTAGTTGATTGCGCCGCGCGGGGACGACCACCCACTCGCTCTTGGTGCGCTGGCGCAGGTTTGATAGGAGGTTGCTCATGGTGGCGATGTCGGCAAACCAGGCGAGCTCGTGGTCGGCGGGCTGGCTCATGGTGAGGATGTTCGGGCCCAGGCCGATATCGCTCAGCGTCACCTCATGAGCTAGGGCCCGTAGGTTCGCTACGGCGGCGTGGCACAACTCCATGTTGGTTGCCACATCGTGGTCTGGGGGCAGGTCTTGGGTAGACACCACCCGGAGCGTTGTGGGCAGGTCAAAGGCTAAGCCGCAGCCGATGAAGTCGGTCAGCCATCCAAAGGCCTCGGGTGATGCATGTTTCAGGTCGGCGAAGTAGTCGGCGCTGCGCACCAGCGGTAGGGTATCCGTGAGCGATAACTCCGTGGCGCCGGTTTTGATTTCGGAATTGAAGACGAATTTCAGGACCCGCTCCACGCATTCGGCTTCGGTTTCTCCCGGATAGGTAGGCTTAGCGACATTCACGTTGAGGAGTTGGGAGGTGTCGTCGGTGAAGGTGATGGTGATGACGTCCCAGTCCAGCAGGCCGTTTGGGGCCGGGCCAAAGGTGGCGGATTGAATATCGGGGTGGTTGGTGAGTGCGTGTAGGAGGCGTTCCAGGTTCATGGCCTGAGTGTAACGAGCGAGCCGGACACGTTATGGGGAATGTACCGATGGAAGACACAAAAGCGCCCAACCAGAACCGGTTGGGCACCCATGAAAAGAGGGAACGACGGGAATCGAACCCGCGTCTTCAGCTTGGAAGGCTGAGGTATTAGCCACTATACGACGTTCCCACGCTGTGACCTACAGTAACCGATCCACTGGGCATGTTCAAATCGCATCATCAATTCGTCACCAATATCGGAACAATACCCCGTTCTTGCCCATATTTTTTAGGGCTTCTGAGGATGGTAGGGGTATAACTACCTAGGATAGGTACCAAATTGATTAATGGGTACACCCATTACCCCCTGGCATTTTTGTTTATGTTTACACGTTTATGACCAGCGGAATTGGGGATTTTAGTACCACTTTTACGATTATGTAATAATCCGGTTTCAACAATAGGAAATTCGTTTAGGCCCGGCTGAT
>CAUVMZ010000009.1:0-27533 GCA_963552855.1 uncultured Corynebacterium sp.
GTTGCTGTTTTTCTCGGTGGTTGGTGCCTTGTTTATCATCCTGTCACTGTATGTTGCCCAGACATCGCAGCGGTCAGCATGGGGAATTGCCCTGGTCATGCTGCCGTATGCGGTAGGCTCCGTTTTGACCTCCGGGGTGTCGACCGCTGCCGAGGCGCGGCATGGTCGTACTCTTTGTGTCCTTGGGGCGGCGCTGTCAGCAGGGTTCACCGCGGCGTTTGCGGGGTTGCTGCATATCAATCCGCAGCCGACGTATTGGCAGTATGCGGTGGTGCTTCTGATCGGTGGCATGGGTGTTGGCCTCTGTGCGCCGATTCTCATTAACCTGATTTTGTCGGCCGTGCCGCACGATATGGCGGGATCCGCCAGCGGTCTTTTGAACACTTGTTCCCAAATTGGAGCGGCTGCTGGTATTGCGGTATTTGTGACCTGGTATTTTGATAGTACGGATTCGTCATCGTTTATTTCGGCACTCATTGGCATGACGGTGGTTTATGCGCTATCCGCGGTATTATCCGCGCTCTTGCCGAAGGCTTCGCAAGCTTGACGACGCCCGAAGGGTTGCAAATCTGAAGTCGGATGAATTATGATTAGTGGTTAGTGATTCTCGCCTAATGGTTGTGCACGATTCATGACGCGCCGACTTCATGATATTTTTAAGTTTCACTGGGTATGTGCTCAATATTTTATCAGGAAGTTCTTATAAAAGGTGTAATTTTTGGGGGTAATTAGGCGCCATTATTAGTGTTTGGCTGGAAATCTTTGTAACGTTCTTGATGTCATCGTTGATGGCTATCAGTACCTACAAGGAAAGAGGATTCTCATGAAGGTTACACGTTCTCTCGTTGCCGGCGGCACCGCACTGGCCGTGATGTTTGCCGCAGCTCCTGCTGTTGCACCTGTTGCTTCTGCCCAATTGAGCAGTGGTCCTGTGATAAGCACCCTTATTGGCATTGTTTCCCAGCTCGCAGGTTTGGCTATTTTCGCAGCATTCTGGGGTACCGTGTATAACTTCCTTGTGAACCACGGCACCATTCCTGGTCGAGTTATTCCGGGTCTGCCGATCCTGTAATCGCATAGCGATTATCGTCGATAAGCTTTCAGTTATCGGAATTCTGTTGGGGAGGTTCCGGTACTGAAAGCTTTTGTCGATTAATCTAGCGTGAGTAGGTTACGAGGGGTTGCCAAAACCTCGTCGAGCCGCGACATATTGGTGCGCAGCAAATCCCATGATGCTTCGGGAATGGTTCGCATTGCTGTTCGAATCACCGTGGGATCTGTTGTGCCCCAGGCGATTGGCAGGGGAGTGACCTCCCGAAACTGGGACTGCTGTTCCATGCTAGACACCGCGACACTGGGGACTCGTTCGCCGGTACGGCGCTGGTGCCCCTCAACACGAGACACCGTACGGGCCGCCAACGCCCACCGAGGGGCGCCGTTAGGATCGTTATTCACATTCACTAAACTCAATAGCACCATGTCGCGGCTATTTATTTTGGCAATCATTGCTGGGCACAAGGGATATCGTGCGTATAACGATTTCGCGTCCCCCACGTATCGGGGAATGATGACAATGAGCGCCAAACTGCCCAAGGCCAGGACCGCGAGCACCCCCAACGTCACTATGCCCAACACGCCATCGAGAAGCCGATAGAGCCACACACCCACTCCCACCAGGATCGCTGCGAATAGTACTGCGGAAATCTGCAAACGTCGAGTGTCTTTGAGTAGCTCATTATTTTGCCGCGCATGATCGGCATCAACATCAAAAGAAAAAATCGTCATAATACCCCGTTCCTTCCAAAAGAATTCACACGACCAATAATCGTATAAAAATACCGTTAGCATGCCCGGTTCCGTCATCCAGCTGGGGGTGTCCACAGGTTTGATAACACCCCCATCATGGGTGCTGGCGCATGGATACCCACGGCGAACCTAGGGGAATCGGGGGAGGATGGTAGTCGGGAGAGACCGGTAAAAACCACTGGTGACGGAGGGTCACGCCGAGAGGATTTGTCCCTGCAACATGGGGGCCGCCATGCATGGGGTTGGTTGGTGGGGTGATCTGACGCGGGCTTTGCGACCTCCGTCCGTAAAGCGTGTTATCGTGCCCTCGAAATTATGTGACTTTAGACGTGTGGTTTGGAACAATGAGGATATGGCAAATCTAGAGAAAAAGGGTTATGTAGATCCGGGCTGGCCGAAACAAACACCTGGTGGTGGCCATTATGTTACGGAAGTTATTGCAAAATTCGCGGGTGCGAACAGTCCCTACGGTGATGTGGAATTCCCGGTTCCAGCCGAGAAACTAGGATACGTCCACCCTTATACCCGAATTAATAAATAACCCCCACGAACGATCAAGGCCGGTATTCGACATGAGTGTCGGCCTCGTTTTTGCCATGGGCTAAATATCGAGGTGCTCGACGATTTCGTCCCGATCTACCTTGGATGCTAACGACGCCAACACCGGGGCGGGAATGGTGCCACCGAGCTCGTCAAGACTAGAGCATATCTTTAGTACCGTAGATTCCTCAATGTCCTGTGGCATGACGCGGTTTTCGTCTTCCCGCCAATAGCCTTCCCAATTGGGCCGAGTGTGCTGATGGAAGATAAAATTACCCTTGGGCGTGGTGTATATCCGCTGATGGGTGATGGTTATTTGGTCGTCTGCCGGGATCGTACGGCTGTAGATTTTTATCCCCTGGAAAACTTTTTGCTGGCGGATTCCGTTCTCAATGACTTTGAGCGTGATAGTAGAAAACTCCATACCCCTATATGCTAGTCCCACCAGAACGGCCAAAGTGGGCTGCCGCTTATTGCATTCAGGTAGCAGGGGAATTTCAATGTTCCCTGATCGAGGCTGTCCGGGCAGAACACATAGTGTTCCAGGGTAAGGTTGACAAGCTCGTCGTGGGTGAGCACAGCGAGTTGCTTAACGTCGCTGATGCTGAGGTCCATTTCCGCAAAGTTCAGGCTATTAAGGAGGGCGCCGAAGCGGTCTTCCCAGCTGCGCAACACCGTGGAAACGCCGGCGCCGCTGTAGTCATAGTTAATGGCGCCCGGCCACCCGATGGTGGCGGGAACGTCGGCTGGCCGGGGTACCGGGGTAATGAGCAGCTGCGTGGTGTCGAGGTCCGTATCATCAATGATGTGCGATTTTTCGGTATTGATCGTGAGCTCAGTCCTGATCGTGCGGGTGTGGAAGTCAGCGAAGCTTTGTAGTCGTTCCGGGGTGAGCTCGGGAAAATCGGGGGTTTCCCAGCCCTGTTCCCAATGGTTCTCAAAGAGCGGCATGGTGTTTTCAGCGAAAAACTCTTCGACTGTGCCGATGCGGTCGGGGTCGGGGTCAAAAAGTTCATCAACACTACCATCGGTATGAACCGGCCAGAACCCCAGCTCGGGGAATGTTGCAATCAGATGACCCCACAGACCAGCAATGTTGGGGTGTGGGTCTACCGTAGCCGCCACCTGGTATGAATTATCGGTAAGGTTGGTCACCAAAATATCGTGTTCGAACCCCCATTCGGTTAATAGGGAGGTAAGTCCCGAAAGGGAATGCGGATTTGGGCAGACAGGAATGATTTTATTCGGCCAGGGCTTAAAATCCATGCCTTCCCATAGTAACAGCTATTCCCAGTGGAAAACCCACTGCTGGGCATCGCTGGTTGTTAGCGTGGCCGATTGGTGGCGGAAGGTGGCGGTGTCATCAATTAGGGAACGGCAAAAGAAATAATGCTCCAGGGCGAGCGATGTGCGCTCGCCATCGGTGAGCGTGAGGGGCGGGACCGTCAGGGTCATGTCTTGGCTGTCAAGACTCGTGAGGACAGCGCCGAAGCGGTCTTCCCAGCTGCGGAGCACAGCGGAAATATGGTGGCCGGCAAAATCGTAATTGCAGGCCCCTAACCAGCCGACTGCGGCGGGCACGTCGGCCGGCCGGCGGGTTGGGGTGATGAGCAAGGCGGCTGGCTCTTCAGGTGTTGGCGGGTGGGCGGCGGTAGTGTGGTGGGGGATAGGGTTGAGCGAGTCGAAGAATGCGGTGGTGATATCGGGGGTTGGGGGTGGGAATTCGAGCCCATTCCAAAACTCTTCTTCAAGCCATTCGTCGTCGGTGAGCGATTCGGGGTCGGCAAGCAGCTGCGGATTGGTGGCGGTGGGTCTAGTGAAATAGTCAATACCGACGGTCTGGTAGAAGTCGCGCAGGTCGGAGAAAATGAGATGAGTGCTGGGCTCCACCAGGTCGCCATCAACCCAGGGGTACCAAGGGTTGTGTGGATCCTGGGGATGGGTGAGCGTGGGCCAAAATCCCTGGTTAGGGAAGTTGGCCAGCAGTTGGGGGTAAAGGCTTGCGGTGGCGTCGTCTGGTAAGACGAGGACGGCTACCTCCTGATTGCTGGCATGAGGATTGTCGGTGGCATTGACCGGCGTGTGGGCAATGCGTTGGCGGTCGAGAAGATCGATAAGGCGTTCGAGAGGCTGAGGGTGAGCACAATAAGGGGTGGTGGGCATACTGGACCAGTATAGTGATCCGGCTCTTGGGCCGGTGCGGTGCCAGCGGTAGGCGTCGAAAAGCAAAAAATCCCCACCCACAGGTAGAGATTTTTATGCTTAGTCAGGTGCTTTTATGCCATTATCCCCTAACAGCCGTGTCGATGATTTGCCGGTTGGCAGTATAGAATGCGTTGAAGTCACCACGGTTAGCGGTATAGAAGGCGTGGACCTCGCCGGGCACCTGGATGCCATAGGAAGCGAGACGATCCTTGACGAGGTTGTAAACAGCGTCGGAGGCGAGCGTGTTAGCCTGGGCATCGTTCTGGGCGTTGGCGATCGCGTTCTCCACAGCCTGCTGCACCGGGCTCGGGGCGTTTGACACGGTGTCCCGAGGGGTAGGGGCGGAGTTTAGACCCAGTTTGGCGGAACAAGCCGGCCAGGCGCCCCAACCTTGGCTGGCAAGCACACGCTCGGCAACGGTGATCTGTTGTTCACGAGAGGCCTGGTAGGCGTAGGGAGCGTATTGCTGGCCGCCATGAGCATTCCAGGTGGAGGCGGTGAACTGCAAGCCGCCATGGAAGCCGTTACCGGTGTTGATAGCCCAGTTGCCGCCGGATTCGCATTGTGCCAGGCGATCCCAGTCAGAGTCGGGGGCTGCGTGGGCGGCGGGGCTGAAGATTGCAGAGGCCGTGCCGACTGCAACCGTGGACGCTGCAAACTTTGCGAACTTGGATGCAGTTTTACGTGCGTGTCGTGCCATGAGTGTTCTAGTCCTCTCGTTTGCCGCTAAAACCAGATATGCTGGTTTAAAGCTTGTGGTGGGCTTTACCCTTGCCTTGCTGTATAAGTTTTTAGTAGTGGGCGTCCTTCGTGGTACACCTCGAAATGGTCCAATTACACAAGCGCACTTCACGTTTCAGTTTCGGTGTCCAAGGCAATAGGGATTCGCGGAGACGAACCGAAGGTCTGAAACAGTGCTTGGCCCCAACAGTAACGGTTTATAACGTTTCTGTCACATTTTTGGCCAAGTTGTTATCAAAAAGTGGTCTTGATCGGAATAAAACTAGCAGGCCACGACAGGAAACTGCAAGATATGTGATCCATATTACATCTCCATGGTCCGTTGTTATTTTTCCGTTATCTGCCAGTCTAATCTGCTGTCATCAGAATTCATTCAAATCCCCCATTTGTTCACTGTTATGTCGCACACTTTTTATCGAGGAATCCCGAGGAATCTACTGTGATCTCCATTGGGCCAACCACCTCGTTGGTTATTGCCGTTAAGATGACTGCTGATAGCATGTAACTCTTTTAAAAAAGTTTTGTATTAATAGAAAGGTTTGAAAGATATGCCTATTGGCAAAGTAAAATGGTATGACCCGGATCGTGGTTTTGGTTTTATCTCCAACCCTGACGGTGAAGACTGCTATATGGGCAAGTCCGTGCTTCCTCACGGTGTAACCGAATTGCACCGGGGCCAACGCGTGGATTTCGACTTCGCCTCCGGCGCCCGTGGGCCGCAAGCGTTGCGCGTGAAGATCCTCGATGAACCCCGCCCACGCTCTCGAAATCGGCAAACAAAGCATAAATACACGCCGGAAGAATTAGGGTCTCTTATCGCCGACATGGTCACCACCCTGGAAGAACGGGTTCAACCGCCCCTCACCGCTGGCCGCTACCCTGACCGGAAAGAAGGGAAACAAATCGCGGAAGCGCTACGGATCATTGCTAAGGAGTTGGACGGGTAATATAGGAACAGTCAACAATCGACAAACGCCAAGCTGCTGGCGGGGACAGCTTGGCGTTTTGCTTTTCTCTCCGGGAGCCCCGCCAACAATTCAGGGGTTGCCCAAAAACCCATGAGCCCACAAGGGAGCGCCTAAAGGGGAGCTTTCGCTTGCGGGGGTTGGATGCTGGGGGTGGATCAGCATGCCAAAATCGGTGGTTATGGTGGGGCGGCGTGTGGGGTTAAGGCCGGAAACTACAAATGAAACCGGTAGCAGTTGGCGTTAGGGTTTTTCGAAAGCTCCACTTCCCGGCTTGGGCTCGTGCGCGCCTCCGTAGGTGGCCCAGAAGTGGAGCTTTCAGCCCGCTAGCCCACTTTGAGGGGGGATGCCAGCCGCCCATATCCACACGTGATGAGTGACTCATATCGCAACAAACCGGGAATCAGCTGGGGGAAACGGGTTTCCTGGGTCGTAGGTGGATGTGAAAAGCTCCACTTTGAGCGGAAGTAGAGCTTGCAATGGCCAACGCCTCACTTTCGATAGGGGTGTTACTTCTTTTCCGGAATTCCCAACGACCATGTGGCGGTTTGTGGCGTCTGCTCCCCCTGAGCATCGTGCCCAATCATGACTGACCGGATCTCCACCACCACCAGCCGCGGGCGAACATCCTTCTTATCTCCCACCGGGTCGATAGTCACCGGAACCTCAATCGTGTCCTGCTCGTGTGCGCCATGGAGCTTCTCATCGTTGGCCGCCGGATTATCGTAAATAGTTAACTGAGTCCACTCATGGTCATAAACATATCGCGGCACCTTAATGCTGATCTTGGCATCATCCGCAACATCAAGCATCGTGACTTTATTCTCCACACAGTCACTTCCCAACTCGCAAATGCTATAGGGAAGCACCTCCTGCTCTGTGCCGTTCACCGTCACAGTGATGGCCACATCCTTGGGTTCGGGGCCAGGCCGATTATTCCACCACCGCTGGAATGCCACCGAGGTGATGACCACTACAACAACAGCCACCAAGAGGGCCACGATTTGCTGCAGGTTTTTCCGGCGTGATTTTCGACTCATGGAAGCTTATCCTAGTGTCCTAGCTCGTAGGTTTTACAAACCGAACCTCATACAAATCCGGCCACCGTTTACCGGTTACATAAAATCGGTCACTTCCCGGAATGTGCGCAATCCCATTGAGCACATTATTCGGATCCGATGCCGCATTATTCGGCACCGTCGAGGCATCAATAATCCCCGTTACTTTCCCCGAATCTGCATTAATACGATAAATATCCGTACTCAAAAACACATTCGAATACACCAGTCGTTGTCCATCATCACCGGTGACGCAATCTAATTCATTAAGCTCAGATGCCGGCGTACCAGAAAGCGTCACCTTCACCCGAGATCGCTCCGCAAACGTGTCCGGGTCCAAAAACCGCAACTCATCCGTACCGTCCGACATCACCACCACATCAGAAAACGAACACAGCCCCCACCCCTCGCCGGCATATTTGGCCGTACCAACTTCCGCTAACGTTGCTGCGTCCCGCTTATATGCAACCCCATCCCGCCACGTCAACTCCCACACCACATTCCCCACCTGGGTCGCGCCCTCCCCGAACTGATGATGATCAATATCCCGCGAATTCGACTGCACATTATCCACAGTGGTGTGATAAATCCGACTCTTCCCCTCCCAACCCGTACTGACCAGCAACTTATCCCCGGTTACCTCTAGTCCTTGAGTAAAAGACGTCGCATCAAACGGGTGCCTAGCAACAACCTCAACCCCCAGCCGCTCCACCTCATGAGTCACCTCGGCGGCTGCTGACGGCCCTGATGCTTGCGACCCGTGAGAAGCATCGCCACCACAACCACTCAACATCAACGCCGCCACAGCCATGACAGACACCGGAAACACGAAACGCGGAATAGTCAACATAAAACCATTATGTGCATGACGAAACCCCCATGCGAAATAATGGAACTGTGCCACATAATGCAAACGGAAGAAGTAACACCAGCAAAAAACCACGCCAGCCCCTCCTGAGTAAACTCGCAACCACCATTGCGCGTAACGCCATTAATGAGCTAGACGACGGCAAAGCCGGCCGTCATCTCGGTGTAACCCACATCAAAACCACCACCGCCACCCACCGATTCGCCGCCGATGTGCCCGGCTATCCCGGGTGGGAATGGAATGTGGTACTCGCCTGCGCCCGTGGCTCCCACTGGATCACCGTTTCCGAACTTGCCCTTGTCCCCGGTGGCACCGCCCTGAAAGCCCCAGAATGGGTTCCTTACCAGCAACGCATCCAACCTGGGGATCTTGGCCCCGGTGACATCATGCCCGCCCCCATCAACGACAGCCGACTCACCACCGATCCCAACAAGGCGGCAATCACTCAGCAGCACAAAACGTCGACAAGCAGTAACCAGCCCCGCATGCTTTCGAAAACCGGGCTGAACCAAGCGCTCCACCGTTGGGAAACCGGCGAACACGGACCGCAATCACCCTACGCGCGCCAGGCCGCATTCACCTGTGCCACCTGCGCTTTCTATCTGCCGCTCGCCGCCACCACCAATGTTGGTGCGTGTGCCAACGAATACTCCGCCGACGGCACCATCGTTGCCGCCACCTACGGTTGCGGCGCCCACTCCGAAACCCCCCAACCGGAACCCCTGGGAACCGCCGCCGAGCCTTTCGACGATGACAAAACCATTCCCATCGATATTTAAATGTCGCCCACCAACATTGATATCATGTTGTCTGCATCACTTTCACTGCAAGAAAGTTTGTTCTTTACGCAGGTAAAGTGCCATTCTAATAGGTGGAAGTTTTGCTATTTGTTGTCAGGCGTCATCGCAATACCACCAAAACGCAAAAATATCCACGACAATATTTTTCTTTTGTGCCGACACGACTGGCAACACCACCATAAAAACAGGAGTAACCATGGCAAAAACCACTGCGGTCGACACACCAAGTGCCCTCGATCGCTACTTCGAGATCTCTCAACGCGGCTCCACCGTGAGCACTGAGATCCGCGCTGGTGTAGTCACATTCTTTGCAATGGCCTACATCATCATCCTCAACCCGCTCATCCTCGGCACCGGTGCCGACATTGATGGCACCGTCCTTGGTGTTCCCCAAGTCGCAGCAGCCACTGCTCTTGCCGCAGGCGTCATGACCATCGCCTTCGGCGTGATCGCCAAATACCCCTTTGGTATTGCCACCGGCTTGGGCATCAACACCCTTGTTGCAGTCACCCTCGTTGCCACCGAAGGCCTCACTTGGCCCGAGGCCATGGGGCTCGTCGTCCTCGACGGTGTTATCATCGTGGCCCTCGCGCTCTCCGGCTTCCGCATGGCGGTGTTTAATGCCATCCCCCGCGAAATCAAGGCCGCAATGGGTGTTGGCATTGGCATGTTCATCGCAATGATCGGCCTGGTCGACGCAGGTTTTGTTCGACGCATCCCCGACTCCGCCCACACCACCGTTCCCGTGGGGTTGGGTACTGGGGGCTCCATCTCCTCCTGGCCGACTTTCGTGTTTGTCATCGGTCTTGTCATTTGCGGCATTCTCGTTGCGCGTCGGGTTCGCGGCGGACTGTTTATCGGCATTGTGGTTACCACTATCATCGCCATGATCGTCGAAGCTATCACTCATGCTGGCCCCTCCGTGGTGGATGGCAAATCCGTGCCTACTGGCTGGAACCTGGCGGTTCCCATCCTTCCGGACAGCATCGGTGGTATACCAGACCTGTCGATCGTGGGCGGGGTTTCTCTGTTCGGTGCTTTCAGCCGCATTGGGGTGCTGGCTGCGGTTCTGATTCTATTCACCCTGGTTCTTGCGAATTTTTTCGACGCCATGGGTACTATGACTGCCCTCGGCAAACAGGCCAGGCTTACCGACGCAGATGATAATCTGCCGAACCTGAAGACCGCCCTGATCGTTGAAGGTGCCGGCGCTATCGTTGGTGGTGGTGCCAGTGTGTCTTCGAACACTGTGTATGTGGATTCCGCAGCGGGCATTGCTGATGGTGCACGCACTGGCCTAGCCAATGTGGTGACCGGCTTACTCTTCCTCCTGGCAATGTTCTTAACTCCCTTGTATTCGATTGTTCCTATCGAGGCGGCTTCACCAGTACTGGTCGTTGTGGGGGCTCTCATGATGGGGCAAATCCGCGACATCGATTTCACCCAGTTTCACATTGCGTTGCCGGCGTTCCTCACCATCGTGATTATGCCGTTTACATATTCGATTGCTAACGGTATTGGTGTGGGCTTCATTTCCTACGTTCTCATGCAGGTCGCTGCTGGGAAAGCCAAGGAAGTGCACTGGATCATGTGGTTACTTTCGGCATTATTCCTGGTGTATTTTGCCGCTAACCCCCTCCTCAATGCAGTGAGCTAATTATTTACCGGCTTTTCCAGGCTGGTCTGGCCGGATTTGCTAGAGGACAGACCCCGGAAAACCTTGGGATGGCCGGATGCCTGATGGCAGGATAGCCCCAGCCCGAATCCCCAGCTCTATTCCAAATTTCCCGCTGTAGCCCAAAACAAATGCGGTGAGATAGATGCTGGGGGTTTCTATGTCTCTGCATCTCTGAATCCTGAGGATTCAGGAAAATGGGCGTGAAGAGTGCGGTGGGATAAATTGGAAAGCTCCACTTCTGGATTAGGGCATGAGCCTAGGGGAGTGGTGGGTGCGGAAGTGGAGCTTTACTCATTCATGGTTCTCCCAGAAATCGGAATTTAGGCCGGGAATCAGTCTGGAAATAGGTTGGATATGGTGGGCTGATACCAGAAGACCATACTGGTGGTTTTTGAAAGCTCCACTTTTCACACAATGTTGAACTGGACGCTACGACGACGCGTGAAAGTGGAGCTTTGTGCAGGACGGTAGGACTTGATGTTCGCGGTTCCTGCCTGATGCGTGCTTGTAGTGTGCTCATGGCATCGGAGGGTCGCAAAGCTCCCCTTCCGAGGAGGAATTCAGGTCGTAACCCTTCACCAGGGAAAACCAATGATAGTGCGACATAGACTTGCCGTAATGCTGTAAGATGCCTGCCGGCGTGCCTTAATTCGAAGCACAGGCCTGCCGATATTTTTAGCAAGGCAATAGTGATGAAACAGTAACCAATGTTCACAATGCCAAGGCCATCGCATACGCTTAAACACCATGATTATCACCCATATATCGGATCCCGCCGATTCTCGGCTTGACGACTTTCGTGACCTCAAACACTCCGATAATCGACCCGATCTTCCCGGCGGTAAAGGGTTAGTGATTGCAGAAGGTCCCTTGATCATTGAACGATTACTCGCCTCTCGATACCCGGTGCGCACCCTGGTGGGGTTTCCGGCAAAGCTGGAAAAATTCCTTTCCCAGCCGCATATTGCCGATCTTGCGGCGGGCATTGACACATATTCACTCGATCGGGAAACCCTGGCCCAGGTCGCAGGTTACGACATGCATCGTGGCCTGTTGGCTGCGGCGAATCGGGTACCGGAACTCAGCCTCAGCGAGGTCATAAAAACGGCCACTACCGTGGTGGTGCTAGAAGGAGTCGGTGACCACGAGAACATAGGTTCGATATTCCGTAATGCCGCGGGGTTAGGGGTTGATGCAATTCTATTTGGTAATGGGTGTGCGGATCCGCTGTATCGCCGCTCCGTTCGGGTCTCCATGGGGCATGTACTTCGCCTACCCCATGCTAGTTTTGAGGGAAAACACACAAACTGGCATTATGGCTTGGACCAGCTGAAAGAATCTGGATTTCAGTTAGTATCTCTGACTCCTCACGAAGATGCGGTCCTATTAGATCAGGCATTATACGATGGCAATGGTGTGCCATATCAGAAGATTGCGCTGCTGGTGGGAGCAGAGGGACCAGGATTAACCGAACGAACCATGCGTCGAACAGACATTCGTGCACGCATTCCTATGTCTGCGGGCACGGACTCGCTGAATGTGGCCACCGCTGCCGCCATTGCACTCTATGAGCGGCAGCGAGGTCGTATGGTCCGTGGTGAAAAATAGTGCTATGACTTCCTAGCTCTTTTTGCTTCGGGTGGTGCGGGTTCCGAGCGTGCGGCGCTTTTTCTGCGGGGTCTCTGCCGTAGTGGAGGCTTCGGCTGGAAACGCCTTGGTTTCGGGGTTTTCCGTGGGGGTGGGTTTCTTAGCGTTTTCGGTGCGTTCGGTACGCTTGGCGGGCACTTTTATCCCGGCCTTCGAAGTTGTTTTCGGAGCCGTCGCTGATTCGCTTGAAGGGAAAGCCGCAGTTTCGGGGGCTTTTGTCGTGGCCTTGGTGGTCCGTTTTGTTGCCTTTGTGGTGGTTTTCTTGACCGCCTTGGTTGCCTTCGCCGTGGTTTTCGTTGCCTTAGTCGCCTTAGCAGTGGTTTTGGTGGGCGTCTTCGTTGCCTTCGGCTTCGCCGAATCAGTAGTGGTGGCGCTAGTCTTCGCTGTGGTCGGTTTGGTGGTGGCCGTGGTGGTTGGTTTGCCATCAGCGCTTTCTGCTTTTTGCGCCGCTGCTTCCTTAGCGGCTTGCGTCACTTTCTTTGGCTTGTCTGCCGGCGTGCTTGTACTGGCTGTGGCCTGTGCCTTCTTCACGCCGGCCTTGACTTTTTGAGCGTCGATAGTTTCGGTGGTGTCGGTTGGTTTTTTCGTAGCTGCCGTTGTAACCGGTTGAGCTGTTGGTGTTGTTGCGTTCTGCTGGTCTTTGCTCTGTGCGGCGCCCTGGTGAGCTGTGGTCTTGCTGGTGATGGCGTCGGTTCCAATCGCATCGGTTGTACCGATGGATTTGGTGCTGACAGCCTTTGGGGTGGTTTGTTTCGTAGAGCCGCTTTCTGATGCCTTCGTTGTCTTGGCAGCCTTAGCGCTGGTGTGATCTGCCTTTTTCTTGTCCTTGGCGGCTTCCTTGGCGGCTGCGGGCTTCGTGGTTGCGGCAGGGGGGAGCGCGGCTGGTTTCTTCGACTTTGGGCTTGGTCGGTCAGTGTGTCGTAGCCGGTCCTTCAGGCCGTGACCTATGCCGGCCAGGCGCTCCCGGAATCTGGCGGCAAAGCCTTTGGTTTTGGTCACCGATTTTTTAGTGAGTGCGACTGCTTCCTCCGCATATTTGGTGCCGGCGCCGTCGACGTCGTCAAACTCGTCGGGAAGCTCATAGTCGTCGAACTCGCCAGTGCTTCGGGTGGATCCCAGGCTGAGTTTTGTGGTGGTACGTTCCGTGAGCGGTCTAGCGTCGATGGGCTGCCGGTAGGTGATTTTCGGTTCGGGGCGGCCATCTACAGCGTAGGCAACTATATTGATGTCCGGGCAGGTAGCCATGTCGAAGCCAAGCCAGGAGCGCTGGGCATGGAGGGCCAAATCGATAGGGCTGAATGGAAGCGTGAGACCGGATGTTTCGGTGGTATGATAGCCCGCCCAATAGGAGCTTTCGAATGTTTCTACGAGGCCTAAATCTTCGTACACTTTTTCGTTGACCGCGGCGAATGCTCGCTTGAGGTTTCCACGCGACCAGTGCGCAAACGCCCCATAACTTGTGCCCGCATTAGTGGCAATGACATACACATTTTCAGCCGGGATAGCGGTTCGTAGGGCATGGTCAATGCCGGAGATCATGGTGAAATCATCCACGACCGTTTGGATAATGGATAGTCCCGGAAAACCGGCAATATAAAACTCCGAACGCGAAGGCTGGGCAGAGCGGTTGAGTGCGAACTGCCCAATGGGGGTGATTGGCCACCGCGGATTGAGCTGCGAGAGTAGCTTACGCCCGAAACCCCGGTCGGCCCGTGGCATGGTTGCTATCACCTTTTCCGGGTGGGTGGCGGTGACAAACCACAGGGTGATTACCGTGTCATGGGATGAATGATCCACTGCATCTATCCTTTTTCTACGCAGACAGTAGCAAGTATTGCTGTGGTTAAGACCTTAGTAAAAACAAAAAGGGAAGTTAACTCCCCAACGATAAAAGTGATAAAAACATCTTACTTACGTGGGCGTTTCGCATTACTGCGTACCCCTAGCAATACGTCCTCCCAGTGCGGTGTTACCGCTTTACGACGCCGTCGAGCTTGGGCGGTTTGTGGGGAATCATGAATGGCTTCACCTGTGGTTTCTTCGCTCACCACCGGTTGCTGCTGTGCGGAAATCTGCTGCACCTTTTGGGGGTCGTCGATCATGTCATCGGTGACAACCGGGATGGGGGAGGTAATGGCCGATAGGTTACGAACCGGCGGCACAAAATCTGGATCAATGAGGCTGGCTGCTAAACCGTTGCGTGCCACCGCGGTAGCGCTTGTCATACCCTGTTGGTGGTATGACCATTCAGCCAAGTGTTCTACGGCCCCTGACGTCCAACTGACGGTTACCACCCATTGGCCGGTGGTGTCCCGGTAGGAGTCCCAGGTAGAGTTGCGGACGTCGAGGCCACGGGCGGTAAAAACCGTGTCGAGGATCTCCCACAGCGTGAGCCGCGCCGGGCCATCGTCACGAACCGGATGGGCGCGTTTGGCCATTTCCGCTTTTTGGGAACGTTCTAGCAGCACCGGGTGGGCGTAGCTTTCGATTCGGGATTCGGGAACATCATTCGCTGCGGCGATTTCGGCGACACTAGCCCCACCACGGATCCGGCTTTGGATCTCCCGGGGTGTCATCTTCAGTGGCGCCGACAGTCGGGGGTCGAGCTTGCTGAGCTTAGTGTCTCTCGCTGTGGCGGTGCGGTTCATGCTGGAGGAATAGACCGCGGTGATGGTCGAAGAAGTGGTGGATTTTTTTGAATCCGATTGTGTGGTGGTATCGGTGTCATCTTTGGCACTGTTGGCGTCGCTATCTGCTTCCTTGTCCGTGCCTGCGTGGGCCGAGGCCGCGAGGTGAAGGGGAGCAAGATAGCTGATGGAGGAGCTGGTGGCATCTGCTGTCTCCTGATTGGTGTCGGCGCTGTCAGTAGATGGGGTTGATTCGCTCACCAGTGCGGTGCGTAAATCGTCGGTAACGACGAGGAAATATTGTTCATCATCCTCAGTGCGTAACACCAAGGAATCCTTGGTGGATTCGGCGGAGATCAGGAAGAGCTCCTTCATATGACACCAGCTCCTTATGTGATGAAGATTATGAACAAAATACGGCAATAGATGCGCAGATACTTTCGTACCTACCTTAACTCACAACCATGCCCACATTGGTTTAAAAACCCGACTCCATGCGGTTAAATATAAAACCTATCTCTAAAGTGCTACTTTAAAGTTAAACTTTTTAGTTGCATGGTGGGCATATTTATCGAGAAATTTCGTTAGCTTACCGATGCGTAATCATGATCCAGCACCCAATCAATTGCCTGTGTGAGTAAGGCAATATCCGATTGATCGATTGCTGGGAACATACCGATCCGTAATTGGTTTCGGCCGAGTTTTCGATACGGTTCCACATCGAGAATGCCATTGGTGCGCAGAATTTTTGCCAAGAGCGCTGCATCAATGGAGTCGACGAAATCAATGGTACCAACAACTAGCGAACGCTTATTCGGATCATTCACAAAACACGACACCCCTTCGCGCTGCTCTGCCCAATGGTAAAGGGTATCCGAGTTTGCAGTAGACCGTGCCACCATTCCGTCTAATCCACCATTATCATTCATCCACTTCACCTGGTCTTCTAGCATCAATAAGGTGGCGACCGCCGGTGTGTTATACGTTTGGTTTTTGCGGGAATTATCCACAGCGGTCTGCAGATTGAGGAATTCCGGGATGAACCGATCGCCCGCATTGATTTCGGCGATACGTTCTAATGCAGCCGGGCTCATAGCAGCAAACCACAGCCCACCATCTGAAGCGAAACACTTTTGTGGCGAGAAATAGTACACGTCGGCCTGTGACATATCGACCGGTAACCCGCCCGCACCCGATGTTGCATCAATGACCACTAGCGACCCCTCCGAGTCCGCCGGGCGGGTTATCGGCACCATGGCCCCCGTGGAGGTCTCGTTATGTGCCCAGGCGATCACATCGCAGCCAGGCATAGCCTGCGGGTTGGGGGCGTCCCCTGGCTCGGCTGATATCACTGTGGGATCAGCCAACCAGGGGGCTTTTGCTGATGCTGCGGCGAATTTTGCCGAAAACTCGCCAAACGCCAAGTGCCCCGACTTTTTGGTGATGAGTCCGAATGTGGCCGCATCCCAAAAGGCCGTGGCCCCGCCAAGCGAACAAACGATCTCATATCCGGCCGGCAATGCAAATAACTCTGCCAACCCGGCGCGAATGTTGCCCACCACATTTTTTACAGCTGGTTGCCGGTGGGAGGTGCCGATGATAGTGCGGCTGCCTGCGACGATGGCGTCGATTTGGCTTGGGCGAACCTTGGAGGGGCCGCATCCGAATCGGGGGTCGGCTGGGAGGAGTTCGGTGGGGAGAGCGGGGAACTGGTTGGTCATGTGTGTGCTTTCTGAGCAGTGCGGAAATTTTGTCGCGTGATAGTTACGTCCCGTTTGCTTAACTTATAACTGCCTATGGTTGCATATCGGGTTGTGGCTATAGATACGCTGGCTCAAATTCTACCGGTAATCTTCGCTGCATAAGCGGCGGGTAGAGATTTTTCGTACTAGTGAATGTCTATCTTTTACGAAGACGGGGGTAATAGGGGGTAGCGGGAAAAATGGTGAGCTGCACCGATGTCCTGCGGAAATAGTATTTGTCGCAGGGGTCACAACTTTTGATACATTATGCGGTTCCCCACGCTGGGCTAAAAATAGGTAGTCTCGTGCTAGGCACCATCGCAGATGAAAATTGTTCTTTGTTGTAGAATTTCCTATGACTTAGGCCTGGTATCCGGCTGGAAATCGCCATGATATTTGCTGGGTATTGTTGGGTCTATTGATTCGTGGGTTTTCGCCGAAAAATGATAGTGATGATGGCTGAGGTATTGCATAATTTCATAATCGGTGGGGCGGTATAGCGCCATCCGGTTATTTCCCGCGGAGTGATTCGTCGTCAAGCATGTCGGTGTGACGCGGGGAGGAAACAACCGAAAATTTTTTCTTAGAAAGGGAAGCTATGACTGCCAATAACAAGAAAGCTGTATTGCATTATCCTGGTGGCGAGTATGAAATGGACATCATTGAGTCCACCGAGGGTTATAGCGGCGTGGTGTTGGGAAACATGCTAGCAGAAACCAACCTTGTTTCTTTCGACCCGGGCTATGTTTCCACCGGTTCTACGGAGTCGAAGATCACTTATATTGATGGTGAGCAGGGAATCCTTAGGCACCGCGGTTACGATATTGCAGATTTGGCGCAGAATGCCACATTCAATGAGGTGTGCTACCTGCTGATTAAGGGGAAACTGCCGAATCAGCAGGAGTTGGAACATTTCAATAGTGAAATTCGTCATCACACGTTGTTGGATGAGGATTTCAAGGCGCAGTTTAAGATTTTCCCGCGGAATGCCCACCCCATGTCAGTGTTGGCGTCGTCGGTGAATATTCTTTCTACCTATTATCAGGATCAGCTTGATCCGTTGGATGAGGCACAGTTGGATAAGGCGTCGGTGCGACTCTTGGCGAAGGTACCGATGCTTGCCGCCTATGCCTACCGGGCATCGAAGGGTGCTCCGTATATGTATCCCGATAACTCGCTCAATGCTCGGAAGAATTTCCTGCGCATGATGTTCGGCTATCCCACCGAGCCTTATGAGGTGGATCCGGTGGTGTCGAAAGCCCTGGATAAGTTGCTTATTTTGCACGCTGACCATGAGCAGAACTGTTCCACGTCAACGGTGCGTATGATTGGCTCCGCCCAGGCAAATATGTTCGTGGCTATTGCTGGTGGTATTAATGCGTTGTCTGGTCCGCTGCATGGTGGGGCGAACCAGGCGGTGTTGGAGATGCTGGAGAAGATCGCCGCAAACGGTGGTGATGCTACCGACTTCATGAACCGGGTGAAGAACAAGGAAAAGGGCGTGCGGCTCATGGGCTTTGGCCACCGCGTGTACAAGAATTATGATCCGCGGGCCGCAATCGTGAAGGAGACTGCTCACCAGATTCTGGAGCATTTGGGCGGCGACCACTTGTTGGATTTGGCCATGAAGCTGGAGGAGATTGCGCTCAATGATGAGTATTTCATCTCCCGGAAGCTGTACCCGAATGTGGATTTCTACACCGGTTTGATCTACCGGGCCATGGGTTTCCCCACGGATTTCTTTACGGTGCTGTTTGCTATTGGGCGTCTGCCCGGGTGGATTGCCCAGTATCGGGAGCAGTTGGCTACTATGACGAAGATTAATCGGCCGCGGCAGATTTACACCGGTGAAGTTCACCGTGTGGTCATTCCCCGTTCCGAGCGTGACTAATAACTGGTTGTGCGGGGCATTTGTGGTGTGAGTAGTGATGATCCATTCCCGCGGTTATACCCCGTAATGGGTGCATGATCTGGGTGGTTGTGTGAGCTGTGAGCTGCATAATCAGGTTGGTTATGCAATGACCCATTACAATAGTGTGGGACTTTCGTAGCCGTTCGCTGTATCGGTTACGTCACATCTACACATCACGATGATTCCAAAGGAGTTTCACCCCGCATGGAGAAGCCAGTAATTGAACGGCCAACCGGCCCTAAGCCGGACGATGTTGTGATTACGGATATCACTGTTGGCGATGGTGACGAAGCCCAGGCTAACGGTATGGTTAAGGTGCACTACGTCGGTGTTGATTTCGATTCCGGGCAGGAGTTTGACTCTTCCTGGGATCGTGGCGAGCCTATCGAGTTTCCCCTGTCTAATCTCATAGCCGGGTGGCAGGAAGGCATTGTTGGTATGAGAGTGGGGGGTCGTCGCCAGCTGGTCATACCACCGGAGGCCGCCTATGGTCCGGAAGGTGGCGGGCACCCGCTTTCCGGCCGCACACTGGTGTTTGTTATTGACTTGCTGGCAGTGTAACCGCAGGTTGAAGCTTGTCGACGCGCCCCGCCCCGGAAACCGGGTCGGGGCCGTTGCGGGTTTTAGGCTGTAGTGAGGGAGTCGGCGAGTTGTTCATAGTGCCGGAAACGCTGTTCCCGGCCAACCCGTGTGGGGTGGGTTTCTAATTCCCAGAGCGCCTGGCCAATGTGGTCGATAACCCGGTTGCTGAATGCTGTGGGTTCATCGCTGGCGTCGGGGGTTTCTGGGATGATGCCGTCGATGATTCTGGATGCTGCGAGTGCCCCCGCGGATACTCCCTGGGTTTCCATCATTGCTGGGGCGTGGGTGGTGTCACGGTAAATGATGGCGGATGCTCCCTCTGGGGGCAGTGGGGAGAGCCAACCGTGGGCGGCCGCCAATACTTTGTCCGCGGGCAGCATTGCCAGGGCGCCACCGCCGCAGCCTTGGCCGAGGATGACTGACACGGTGGGCACATCGACGTCGACAAGCTCGCCGAGGGTGCGGGCAATGGAGCCAGCCATGGCTTGTTCTTCGGCGGCGGCGGATAGTTCCGCGCCGGGGGTGTCGATAATGGACACCAGGGGGATTTGGAGGGAATGCGCCAGGGTGATGCCGCGGCGGGCGAATCGTAGGGCTGCGGGCCCGAGTTCCGTTTTGGCGTGTGGGGGTTGGTGGTGTCGGTCTTGGCCGATGATGACCACTGGCCGGTTGGTGATGCGGGTGAGTGCTACCTTGACTGCGGGGGAGATCCGCCCGTCACCGGAGCCGGAGAGTTCGATAACATTGTCGGATCCCAGTGCGGTGAGGAGGTGTTGTAGTCCGGGGCGGTCGGCGCGGCGGGTGGCGGTGATGGCGTCCCAGGCGCTGATGGGGGGTTGGGTTTGTTGCGGTTGCGACGTGGGTTGTTGGGGTGTGGGCTTATTGCGGCTGGCGGGGGTGAGGAGTACTTCGGCGAGTTTTTGGACGGCTGCCCGTAGTTGCTTGGGGGAGATGACACCGTCGATGATGCCGTGTTGCGCCAGGTGTTCGCCTTGTTGGATGCCGGCAGGGATGGTTTTTCCGGTGGTGAGTTCGACAACGCGCGGTCCGAGGAAGCCGAGGAGGGCACCAGGTTCAGCGAAGGTGATGTGCCCGGCGGATCCCCAGGAGGCCATGACCCCGCCGGTGGTGGGGTTGCGTAGGTATACGATGAAGGGCAGGTGGGCGTCTTTGTGTCGATAGACGGCGGTGGTGATGGATACCATGAGGGCGAATGCTGGGGTGCCTTCCTGCATGCGGGTGCCGCCGGAGGATGGGGAGATGAGCAGTGGTAGTTGTTCGGCGGTGGCCCGGTGGATTGCGGTGATGATGCGCCGGGCGGTGGCAGCCCCGATGGAGCCGCCTAGGAAGGTGAATTCGCTGAGGACGAATGCGACCCTGGTGCCGGAGATCATGCCTTCGCCGGTGATGACGGCTTCGTCGACACCAGATTTGGTTTTGGCCCGGTCGATGGCCGCCCGGTAGTCGTCGCTGATGGTGCCATAATGTGGGGTTTCATCCCAGGACTGGAAGGTGTGGGGGTCGAGGACTTCGTCGATAAGTTGTTGCGCAGTGATATGGGTCATGGTTAAACCCTAATGGGGGAGTTACCCCCGGTGGGATTTTTTGGCAATAATCCCGACTTTCTACCGCAAAAAGGGGTAGAAAGTAGGGTATGTCTGAAAAATATGTTCCAACGTTTACCCTTAATGATGGTGTAGAGATGCCGGCGGTGGGCCTGGGCACCTGGCAAATGCAGGGCGATGAGGTTATTACCGCGGTCCGCAGCGCCATTGACACCGGTTACCGGCATATTGATACCGCCGCGTTCTACCAGAATGAGACCGATATCGGCCGGGCCATTCACGATGCCATGAGCGCCGGCGATGTCACCCGCGAAGAACTTTTTATCACCTCAAAGGTGTGGAATGATCAGCAAAGCGACCATGAGGTGCAAGCAGCTTTCCGAGCGTCGCTCACCAACCTGGGATTAGACTATCTGGACTGCTACATGGTGCACTGGCCGTGCCCCAGCACCGGCCGCCATGTGGAACGGTTTGCGGCATTGGGTACGCTTCAAGGCCTGGGCGATGTGCGATCCATTGCCGTGGCAAATTATAGCGGTGACCAACTGCGGGAAGTACAGGAAAAAACCGGTATTGTGCCCACCATCAACCAGGTGGAACTGCACCCAGGGTTTTCCCAGGCTGAATTGCGGGAAACCCATGCCCAGCTGGGGGTACTCACGGAAGCATGGTCCCCGTTGGCGCAGGGAGACGTGAGTCACGCCAGCCTGCTGGTTGATATTGCCGACAAGTACGGGGTCACCCCGGCGCAGGTGGCGTTGCGGTGGATCTACCAACTGGGCGCTTCCTCGGTGCCGAAGTCGGCGACCGCCACTCGCCAGGCGGAAAACATTGAGATCTTCAACTTTGAACTATCCGAATCCGAAATGTCCCGCATCCTACAGCTCGACGATGGGCCAGGCAGTGGCCGCCGCTACGCCGACCCCGACGTGTTCCCCGGCGACGATGTGAGTGGGACCTCAACCACACAGAAATAACTAGTCGCAAAGGAAAACTGATTTTCTATGACTATGACCCTCCCCGAATCCCTGGTGTTGAGCACAACTGAACACAACATCACCGTTCTCACCCTGAACCGTCCAGCAAAACGCAACGCGCTGACTGCCGAAATGTGTCGGCTACTCACCCGGGAAATTCAGGCGGCAACCGATACCGCCAACGAACTCAATGGTATGCCCACCACCCGGGTCATTGTGATCCGGGCCCAAGGGCCGGCATTTTGCGCCGGCGCCGATCTGGGTGCCGCATCCGAACACACGATCGGAGGCACGATTTCCGCCGGCGTGTATAGTGATGATTTCCACGAGGCGTTATTTAGCATGCTGCGGGCTATTGTGTCCGCCCCGGTTCCGGTCATTGCGGATATTCATGGTCCGGTGATCGGTGCGGGAACCCAACTGGCCTTGGCCTGTGATCTGCGGGTCGCTGGCGACAAGGCGTGGTTTAGAGTACCGGTTGCCTCGCTGGGCTTCGCGCTCGATGGGTGGACCATTCATCGAGCCCAAAACCTGTTGGGTGGGGCGCTTGCTAGAAATATGCTGATCGCTAACCAGCGGGTGACTGCCAGCCAGGCAGCCGCCGTGGGGTTTATCATCCCGGTGAAAAACCCCGCCCAGGCTGAGGAATTCGCCTACGAGGTGTCCCGCTTGGCGCCGCTGGCTATGCAGCAGCTCAAGACGGCGCTCAATGCGCAGGACGCAATCTACCAGCTCAGCGCTGATGCCCAGGCGCTTTTCGACGCCTGCTGGTCCAGCACCGACATCAAGGAAGCGAAACAAGCTCGCGTCGAGCGGCGCGCCCCCGTTTTCCACGGCAGATGACCCAAACCCAGCAAACCACAGCCGTGGCCGCACATATTGTGATACCCCACGGCTGTGGCCACGCAAGGTTGGCCGTAACAATCACCGCCCAAAAACACGTAAGCGGCATTTTGATGTGGGAAAGCACTGGTTTATGGGCGGGAAACAGGAGGAACCCCAGGCCCAAAGGCAAAAGGATTCCCACCTCCCAAAACACCACCCTCGATAGCTGATGCATTGGGGATATACAGACGGTGGTGACGGGAATGACTATCGACAATCCCACCCACCACCAGGTGGGGCCGATCCGATAATCTGGGGCCACCGGGGCATCAACACGTGGGGCCCGTCGACCAATACTGAGTATCCTGCCATAACTCGTGGCGCAAAGACTGAAGAATATTATGGCCAGCACAGAGTGACACACCGTTGGGCTAACTCTAAAAATCGTGCTCAAGGGAGCAACCATTGGGTGGGTGTAGTCCTCATAAAAATTAGCGTCCGGCAGAAACCATACCTGCATGACAACACCAAACCAAAAACACCCGAAGGGAATCCGAATATCCCGCCATATGGTAGGCGATGCATCAGGAAACGCATAAAGAACCACACCAAGCAGCATGAGGATTGGCACCATAATGATGGACCCGACCACCAGGAGCATAAAAATAAGCGCATCCAAAAACGGTGTGACTAATCGCAACCCTAGCCCCAAGCCGTAGGCGTAACCTGAGAGGACCAGCCAATATACCATGACAAGTGAGCGGGAAGCCGGGGTTATCTTCATGCTTGCATGATAAATGATGCCGAAGAGAAATATAACTCAAACGTAACCACGCTTTTTTCACGGTGGGGCGCTAGAATTTAGCGCATGCCCAGTAGATCTGCGAGTAATTATTCCCGAGCCGTCACCACCGTGGTGGTGTGTAGTGCACTACTGGTCACTGGCTGCGGCAGATCGATCACCACCGACATCACGAATGTGGTGCTGAAATCCCCCGAAGAGCTTGCCGACGTCGACCGCGCGCCTGGCCTGTCACTTCAGGGATTCGAATACAAAAAACAGGCAAAACGCACCTTCGACCACTTGCCGTACCAATACACCTACGTGAATTTGCGGACGGGCAAACACGTAGGTTCCACCAATGAACGCAATTCCCGCCGTGCCCAGGGCATAGTCAGGCTATATATTGGGCACTACGCGTTCACGAAGGGCGGAGAAAAAGAGCGAGAACAAGCCCGGCGCATGCTGCTTCATGATGATAGTGCCATCACCGACGAACTCTATTCAGTGTTTCCCAATTCCATCTCGTGGGTGGCGGACAAATACCAGTTGGATGCCACAACCGCCAATAACTACTGGGCATATTCGCAAACCAGTTCGTATGATGTGGCGTATTTTCTTGGCCAACTACTTGACCGGGAACCCGACGCTATGTTGCTGGCAGTCATGCGGGAACGACAAAGTCTCAACCCGCAACAAAACTACGGTAGCGGCGTATTACCAAACATCATCGGCAGCCAGACTGCCGAAAGCGATGAAAACAAAGAGTACCTTTCAGCCGGTTACGGGTCCGACTTTGTGGCCGTGGGCGCGGTGAATACGTCGAAAACTACGCTCACCGATATGATGAAATACCAGGTTTTAGGTGAGGGGAAACCATACCCAACCGAAACCGAAAAACCATCCGCGTCGGAAACCACGTCCGCAACCTCGACATCCGCCACTTCGACGAGCCGTGCAGCTTCTGGAACCGCCAATACAAAAACCGCGGTAGTGACCAAAACAGCCACAACCACGGTGACGAAAGAGCCCACCGATTACTAGGCGGCGGGCTACCAGTTAACTCGATGATTTAGCGATCTGCAAAATCATATTGATCTGCTCTTCCGAGGGCAGAATGACTTGCTGCCCAACCGGCAGCTTGCTGGAAATACTATTCACCGAATTACCCAGCTGCCGGATGGTTTTAGCATCCAGGTTCTTGCCGGCCAACGTTTGCGGAAGGGTAGCACTTGACTGGTTATTCTTCGCGTTCCCGCTCGCACCCGAAGGTAGTTTCACATTGCCACTATTGGCCGTGGTCTGCCCACTGGGGGTGGGAGTATCCGCCTGGCCGGGCGTCCACTGACCCCAGTCTTCCGCATACACATCATTGACATCAACCTCAATGCCATCGAGGTTTTCGGTTTCGCCAGCCACCTGGTGCAGCGTAACCCGCGGGTGAATCTGCCCGTTAGAACCCCAGTCATGCTGCCAGAAATAGGAGCCGAGACCATCCTGGATCGCCCAATCAATAGTGCCGTAGTTGGCATACACGCCCATGGTGTAGCCCTGGCTCTTGAGGATCTCATCGAATGCCTTGAGGTAGGGGCGGATCTGATTATCGTATTCTTCCCGGGACGGATTGTCGTCGATAGCCACATAGATGGGCCGACCCTTGGGGCCACCGGCGGCAGCATGTAGCTGGATGGCCTGGGGGGCGTGCACCGCGGCACCCGCGGCACCTTGTTTCCAGTCGGCGGTTTCTTCCTTACCGAACTGGTAAATGGAGGCGACCTTGAGGCCGTTGGCGGCCTGGTCTTTGGTTTCCTCTATGGTGACAGGCTTGCCGAGCATCCATTCCGCGCCGGGGCGGCGTTGGGACACATATCGGACAGAGCCGAGGTGGCCGGCTTCTTTGATGGTGCTGCCGTCTGGTACGCCGGCAGCATAGTCGATGACGGTTCCCAGGACGGGCCCGAGGGCGAATGCTTGCGGTGTGGTAATGCCAGCGGCGGCGAAGGCGAAGCTGCTGGCGATGGTCAGTGCGGCGGTTTGGAGAAATCGGCGGCGCGACAGGGTGGAAAATATAGACATGGGTCTCCCTACTTGTGTTGCGTTGCGACGAGTGACGGTGCGGAACATCGTCGCAAAGCTTACAAAGCTATTAAATATTCACTTATGTAACACTAGTCAACAACAATAACATTAGTTTCGAATCTTAGGAAGTCCTCAGCGAAGTCGCAGGAGTTTCCGCTGGTTGAATCATATTTGCTATAAACGGGAAAATGAGCACCGTTATCGAACCGGCAGCTACCAGCAGTGACGCATTCTCCTCCGACAATAATTGCGATTCCACCGCTACTTCGGTGACTGCCGCAATGATTGGAAGCGCCGTTGCCGCATAGAGACTTAGCTGGATCTTCTCCCGCATGTTCGTCAATTGGGATCCGGTAGTAAAAAACAGCTCCCGAATGAGCACCGGTAGCCCTCGAACCACATAAATCAACGGCACCAAAATGCACAACAACCAGGGTTTATCGACCACAGCCCGAGGGTCGATCGTCATTCCCGAGCACACAAAAAACACCGGGATCAGCAACGAATATCCGACGATATCGAGTCGCTGCTCCACGGCCTCGCTGAATTTCTCCGGGACGAGACGATGCAAAATAAACCCGGCAGCAAACGCGCCCAACACCACATCCAATTCGAACACCGCTGCGACAGCCATGAGCACACCCAGCATCCACAACACCAATCGCATCACCGTTTGATTCGTCGCCCCGGCATTGAGAACCATGGCCCGCGCGGTCCACGGCAAGAGAAACCGTACCGTCCGCGGGATAGCCGCCACCACGATGGCAACCACAAAGAACGCGGCCAAAACAATCGCCGTTACCCACGTGCTGCGCGCGGACAATAATAACGCCATCGCCAAAATGGGGAAGATCTCGCCAATCGCACCATGCACCAACAACGATCGCCCCACCGGGGTGTGCAGCACCTGTTGCTGCTTCATAATGGGCATGAGTGTGCCCACGGCCGTGGACGTAAATGCAATGGCCAGCACTACCGCCGTCGACGTGTTATGGGGGCGCAGAAGCACACACGCCCCCGCGAAACTCAGCCCCATGCACACCAACCAGGTGGTTGCACTCGTGCGACCCTCTCTGCTGCGGATCATGGCGGGATTGATCTCATAGCCAGCCAGGAGAAAGAGCATCCCCAATCCCAACTGTTTTAATAGCCCCACACCGCCCTCGGTGGACGCCAACCCCAGCCAGTGCGGGCCAATAAGAATGCCCGCCCCAATGAGCAGCACCACAGCAGGCACGCGTTTTCCCGTCGCCCAGGAAATCAACGGTGCCGTCACCGCGGCAGCCATGATCCAGGCAAAGGACACTAGGGGATTCGATTCGACACTGCCCGCAGCTAAAACAACATGTGACTCGGGTATCATTGTGGTAACCATGGCACTATAGTGTAGCTACCGCGAAAAACCCGATGAATCCAATCATTGCTGAGGTTCTTGCGGCCTTTCCCCATGCTGTTCTACTCGTTGCTCTATTTGGGGAGCCATAAGCTCCGGGGGTATGTCGAGACGGGAAAGGGTAGGGATGGAATTACCGCTTGCATTTGACGTCGCATCGACGCAATGGGCGGTATAGAGCAGCGTGCCGTCACACATGAGCGTGGCGCCCGAACCCCAGTCGGGTAAACACTCACAGATCGGCACCCCACCCCGCGATGCCGTGGCATCCGCAAGTTGCCGCGCATTCGGGTCATCGTAAGAAATCTCCGCCAGCGAACCATCTGCCAGCGGAGTAACCATCCTACTTGTGGTGGGGGAGGACTCGGTTGCCGACCTTCGTGCCGCGGACATGACCGCCCCAGATATATCCGGTTCCACCAATTGCAATGTATACGTTAACCAGGCGAAATACGGGAGCATCACAATTAATGCGACACTCACTGCAACCGTCATGGTGAACCGTGAGAGTGGCAGTATCATGGCGCGGCTCCTTTCTACTCAATCCAATGACGGGGCAACGTCAAAGTAATTAGAATTTACTATTAAAAAATGTTCGTGAAGGGTCGATTAGCGCGAGAAACTGGCCGAGTGACCAAAACCTTGAACCTTGAGTTTAGACCTTTTTGGGAAAATGTCGATTCCCGGCAGGAACCGGAAAAATAACCTAAATGTCTATCACGATAGCATTATTAAAATATTT